>JBOHZO010000093.1:0-1983 GCA_050738555.1 Steroidobacteraceae bacterium
GGCCGTACCCGCCGAACGCGCGGCACCGAGCGCCGCCACTGATCCGTTGAGAAGGACCGTGCTGCCATCCTTGAGTACTGCACGATCGAATACGATGCCAAGTTGCGACGCCGAGCTTCCGCTCGCCGAGCCGGACTTGCGCGGCTCGGCCCTTGTCACGCGGCCGACCAGCGTCGAGCCACGCGGCACCACGACCTGGCCGTCGGACTTGATGTCCTTCGCCGCCTTTGCGGTCACTTCGTCGCCCGGCTCAGCCTTTCCGGCGTCGACCGGCCGCGTGAGCGTGGCGTTGATCTCCGTCCCCTGCGCGACTGCGGCGGACGACTTGCCCGCCTGCGCGCTTGCCGCACCCGCGCCCTTGCCGGTCGCCGCGGCTCCGCTCCGGTCCGCCTTGACGTCCGCCTGTGCCTGACCTGCGCCCTGCGCCGTTACTCCGGTGCCGGGTTTCTTTTCTTCCTGCGCAATCGAGCTGCCCGCCGCGAGGGCGAACAGCATCCCTGTCACAATCATTGCGTGTTTCATGATCGGCGCTCCTGCATTGCCGATGGATACGAGCCCAATCTAGTGCGATCGATTCCGGCCGCAAGCGGCGGAAGTCGCAAATCGGCGCCGCTGGGGAAATCCCGGTCGCGGGCCTGGGTGGTTACCCCCTGTGCGCATCCGGTCCGCGCCGTCAGATCACTCCACGCCGCTCCTGGTCGAGCTCGATCGACTCGAACAACGCCTTGAAGTTGCCCTCGCCAAAGCCCTCATTGCCCTTGCGCTGGATGATTTCGAAGAAGATCGGCCCGATGACGTTTTTCGTAAAGATCTGCAGCAGGATGCCGTCCTTGATGCTGCCATCCACCAGGATGCCCCGTTCCTTCATGCGTCCGAGCGACTCCTGGTGACCTGTGACGCGCGCGTCGACACCCTCGTAATAAGTGTCCGGCGTGTCCTGGAACTCGACGCCGTTCGCGCGGAGCGCGTCCACGCTTGCGTAGATGTCGTCGGCGTAGAGCGCGATGTGCTGGATGCCTTCGCCGTGGTACTCGCGGATGTACTCCTCGATCTGGCTCTTGTCGTCCTGGCTCTCGTTGATCGGTATGCGGATCTTGCCGCAGGGGCTCGTCATCGCGCGGCTGAAGAGCCCGGTCTTCTTGCCCTCGATGTCGAAGTAGCGGATTTCGCGGAAATTGAACAGCCGCTCATAGAATCCGGCCCACCGGTCCATGTTGCCGCGGCTGACATTGTGGGTCAGGTGATCGATGAGCGTGAGCCCCGCAGCCCGTGCCGGCTGCGTGCCGGAGACGGGGACGAAGTCCACGTCGTAGATCGTGCGCTCACCGTAGCGATCCACGAGGTAGATCAGGCTGCCGCCGATTCCTTCGATGGCCGGGATGTGCAGCTCCATCGGGCCGACCCGCGTCTCGACCGGCTTTGCGCCCTGCTCGACTGCGCGCCGGAATGCCAGGGCGGCATCCTTCACACGAAACGCCATGGCGCAGGCCGAAGGGCCGTGATCGCGGGCGAATTGCTGGCCAAAACCTTGCGGCTCCGCGTTGATCACGAAATTGATGTCGCCCTGGCGGTGCAAGGTGACATTCTTGCTGCGGTGGCGCGCGGTGACCGGGAAGCCCATGCGCGTAAAAAGCGCGCGCAGCTCGTGCGGGTCGGGCGCCGTGTACTCGACGAACTCGAATCCGTCCGTGCCCATCGGATTGTCGAATGTCTCGGCCATGGCCCGCTCCCGCATTAGTTGCATTTGCAACTATAATCCATGCATGCCCGCCCCAGCGAACGCTCCGGCCCTGTCCCTGGAGCGCTTCATACCCTACCGACTTTCCGTGCTCGCGAACACGGTCTCCACGGCGCTTGCCGGGGCCTATGCGAGCCGCTTCGGCCTCACGATCCCGCAGTGGCGGGTCATCGCGGTGCTCGCCCGCGCGCCCGGCCTTTCCGCGGCCGAGGTCGCCGAGCGCACGGCGATGGACAAGGTTGCGG
>JBOHZO010000094.1:0-6327 GCA_050738555.1 Steroidobacteraceae bacterium
CGACCCACGGCACGGCGCCGAAATACGCCAATCTCGACAAGGTCAACCCGAGCTCGGTGATCCTGTCGGGCGAGATGATGCTGCGCTACATGGGCTGGACCGAGGCCGCCGATCTGGTGCTGACGGCTATGGACCGCAGCATCGCTGAAAAGATCGTCACTTACGATTTCGCTCGGCTGATGGAAGGCGCGACTGAAGTCAAGTGCAGCGAGTTCGGCGACGCCTTGATCCGCAACATGCATTGAGCGACCCGCGCGCCGCAGAATGCGCTGCCGCCATCGTCGCGGCCTTCGCGCGCTACAATGCCGAGTACCGCGCTATCACGCGCCGCGCGCCCGAGCGCTTCGAGAATCGCGACTGGTCGGGCTCGCAGGCCGACGTCGTCGAGCGCCTCGAGCTCTATTCCACGATGGTCAACCAGACGGTCTCGGAGCTGCGCAATCGGCTCGGGGATTCCGCGCTCGATGCGAAATTGTGGGCGGCGATCAAGGCGGCCTACGCGAAGCGGATCGCCGCGCTCGCGGATCCCGAGTTTCTCAAGACATTCTTCAGCTCGATCACGCGGCGCCTGTTCGGCACGGTCGGCGTCAATCCGGAGATCGAGTTCTTCGCGCTCGACGTCGATCCGCTGCGCGGCGTCGGCTCGACGGTCGCGACCAACCGTTACGTGAATCGCGGCTCGATCGAGCTGCTGTTCGAGCAGCTGCTTTCCGACTACCGCTTCCGCACGCCCTGGCGGGATTTCGAGGGCAGCGTCAGCCACGTGGCCACGGACGTCGAGCTGCACCTGAAGAGCCTGGGCGAGACGCGCCCGCTGCGCGAAGTCGAGGTGATCCGGCCGGTCTTCTACCAGATGAGCCGCGCCTACGTCGTCGGCTGCCTGCACGGCGAGGGCTGGAAACTGCCGCTTGCGATCGCCTTCCGCAATTCGCCGCTCGGCGTGCTGGTGGACGCCGTCATGCTCCAGGTAAGCGACGTGTCGATCCTGTTCAGCTTCACGCGCTCGTATTTCCACGTCGATCTCGAGCGGGTCGGCGAGGCCGTGCTGTTCCTGCATTCGATCATGCCGCTGAAGCCGGTCTCGGAGCTCTTCACGGTGCTCGGCCGCGCGAAACAGGGAAAGACCGAGCGCTTCCGCGAGATATTCCGGCATCTCGGCAGGACGCGCGACCGCTTCGTGAGCGCGCCCGGCGAGCGCGGCATGGTGATGGCCTGCTTCACGCTCGAGAACGCGGACGTCATCTTCAAGGTGATCCGCGACCACTTTCCCGCCGTCAAGAACGTGCGCCGCGAAGAGGTCATGGCGAAGTACGACATGGTCTTCCGCCACGACCGCGCGGGCCGGCTGGTGGATGCCCAGGAGTTCCGCGGCATCCGCCTCCCGCGCAGCCGCTTCGCGCCGGGCATGCTGGAGGAGCTCCTCTCCGAGTGCGCGATGAACGTGCGGCAGGACGGCGAGGACGTCATCGTCGGGCATGTCTACATCGAGCGCCAGATGACGCCACTCAATCTCTACCTCCGCACGGCGGCGCCTGCCGAGGCCGAGCTCGCGGTGGTGGAATACGGCCAGGCGATACGAGACCTCGCCTATACGAACATTTTCGCGGGTGACCTGCTGCTCAAGAATTTCGGGGTCACGCGCCACGACCGCGTGATCTTCTACGACTACGACGAGCTCTGCCGCGTCACCGACTGCCGCTTCCGCGACGTGCCCGAGGCGACCTCCGACGAAGACGAGATGCGGGCCGAGAGCTGGTTTTACGTGGCCGACAACGACGTCTTTCCGGAGACTTTCCTGAGATTCCTCGGGTTCGAAGGGAGGCTGCGGGAAGTATTTCTCGAGAAGCACGGCGAGATCCTCGAGGCCGGCTGGTGGCGCGCGCTCCGGGAGCGCCTCGCCGCGGGCGACGTGGTGGAAGTGCTGCCCTACCACCCGCACCGGGTGCGGGTCGCGAGCAGCTTCTAGTCCGGGAGGCGGCCGAGCGCCGCGTCGAGATCCTCGATCAGGTCGTTCGTGTCCTCGATACCGATCGAAAGTCTCACCGTGCCGTCGCCGATTCCGCTGATGGCCGCCTGCTCGGCCGTCAGCCCGCGCGCGCGCAGGAGCTGGGGCGGCATGATTAGCGATTCCACCGAGCCCAGGCTCGGCGTGATCGCGAAGAACTCGAGTGCGTCGGCGAACTCCCGGACGGCCTCCGCGCCGCCCGCCAGGTCCAAGCTCACGATCGAGCCGAAATCCCGCATCTGCTCGCGGGCGAGCGAATGGCGCGGATGCGAGGGCAGGCCCGGATAGTGCACGCGTTCCACCGCCGGGTGGCCCTCGAGGTACGCAGCGATCTGCGCCGCGCTCGCCGCCTGCGCCTCGCAACGCAAGTAATAGGTCTTCATGCCGCGCACGATGAGAAACGCGGCGTGCGGATCGAGCAGGTGTCCGAGCAGGATCGAAGTCCGCCGTATTTCCTGTATGAGCTGCATTCGAGCGATGATCGCGCCGCCCATGACGTCGCCGTGCCCCGAAGCGTATTTCGTGAGGCTGTGCACGAAGACGTCGATGCCGTACTGGCCATGGTTGTGAAAGCCGGCGAAAGTGTTGTCGAGCACGGTGAGGGCGCCCCGCGCGTGCGCGGCCTGCGTGATATGTGCGATGTCGGCGATGCGCGTGATCGGGTTGGTCGGTGACTCGAAATAGACGAGCTTCGTGGGCCGGCCCGCCAGAACGCCCTCGATGCCGGCATCGTCCTCGATCGAGAGCATCGTGTGTTCGACGCCGAAGCGGTTCAGCAGCCCCTGGATCAGCTGCCGGCTCGGCCCGTAGGTCTCGACGAAGCAGAGCATGTGATCGCCAGCGCGCAGAAGCGCGAGCAGGCAGGCCGAGATGGCGGCGACACCGGACCCGAGCGCGATGCAGTCGTCGCGCTGCTGGATCTCCGCCAGCAGTTTTTCGAGCTGGCGCGTCGTCGGATTCGACGTCCGCGTGTAGATATAGCCGTCGCGCTCGCCGCGGCTCGAGCGGAGCGTCTCCTCGAGGCTTTCGAACGCGAACTTGACGGTCTGATAGATCGGCGCGACGAGCGGCCGATTGTCCGCCGGCAGCGCCACATCGGGCGGATGATTGACGCGCGTGCGGCCCTTCATCGCATTCGCCGAAGGAGCCGCGCGGCCGTCAGACCCGTGTGATCCAGCCCGCAGGCGTCGGGACCTCGCCCTGCTGCATCGAGACGAGCGCCGCCCGCAGCCGTTTCGTATTCGGACCGGTTTCGCCGCTGCCGACCTTGTATTCGCGCCCGCCGGAACGCACGAGCGTGCCGACGCCGGACAGCACGGCCGCCGTGCCGCAAAGCGCCGCTTCGCCCGTCTTCACCCAGTCGAGCATCTCGTCGACCGTGAAAACGCGCTCTTCCACCTCGTAGCCGAGCTGCGGTGCGATCGTGAGCAGCGAATCGCGCGTGATGCCGTGCAGGAAGGTCGTATCGAGGCTGCGCGTCAGGATCTTCCCGTCGCGGATCAGCAGGAAGTTCGCGGCGCCCGTCTCCTGGACTTCACCGCCCGGGCAAAACACGACCTGGTCCGCCTGGTGCTGCTGGCGCGCGGCCAGCGTCGGCCCGAGCGCCGACGCATAATTGCCGCCGGCCTTGACCATGCCCATGAGGGAGGCGGTGCGCGTCGCATTTTCTTCGACGTAGATGCGAAGCGCTTTCGCTCCCTTGGCGAAGTATTCCCACACCGGGCTCGCGAGCACGACCAGCATCGCCTCGGTCGCCGGCGAGGTCGCGCCGCCGATGCTCGCACCGGTCCCGAACAGGGTGGGACGCAGGTATAGTGCGCCGGGCGCTTCCGGCACTTCGTCGCGCACCCGGTCGACGACTGCCATGATCATCGCCGCGAGCTGCGCCGCGTCCGGCTGCGGCAGCACGAGCGAGAGCGCGCTCTGGCGCATGCGCGCGATGTGGCGGTCCATGCGGAAGATGTTCACGCTGCCGTCCGCCCAGCGATAGGCCTTGAAGCCCTCGAAGCAGGTGCTGCCGTAATGCAGCCCATGGATTGCTGGCGACAGTTCGATCGGGCCGTACCGGCGCAACTCGTGCTGCGACCATTTGCCGTCGCGCCAGCTCGCGACCGCCATGGCGCTTGCCAGCACGGTCCCGAAAGCCGGGCGGGCGGTGGAATCGGCGGCGTTTCTCTGCGGCATGGCCTGTGCGTTCATGTGTCAGTCCTGTATGAAAATGGTGGCAGGATGCTCGAGTCGTTCCTTGAGCGCCTGGATCATCGCGGCGGCGTCGAAGCCGTCCACGAATCGGTGATCGAAAGACGAAGAAAGATTCATGATGCGGCGGACGGCGATCGCGCCGTCCACGACGACGGGCCGCACGACGGCCTTGTTCACGCCGACGATCGCGACTTCCGGCGCGTTGATGACCGGCGTGGAGGCGATGCCGCCCAGCCGGCCTAGGCTCGTGACGGTGATCGTCGAGCCGAGGAGTTCCTCGCGCGTCGCCTTGTTGCTGCGCGCGGCTTCGGAGACCCGGCGGATCTCCGCCGCGAGGTCGTGGAGCGAGCGCGCCTCCGCGTGGCGCACGACCGGCACTTTGAGGCCATCCGGCGTCTGCGTCGCGATGCCGACGTGGACGGCGGCATGGCGCAGGATCAGGTTGCGTTCGGCGTCATGCACGGCATTGCACTGCGGGAAGCTTTCCAACACACGCACCAGTCCCGCGACCACGAATGGCAGGTAAGTGAGCGACGGCGCGCCTTTCGCGAGCCGCGAATTCAGGAATTGCCTGAGCGCCTCGAGCTCGGTGACGTCCACTTCCTCGACATAGGCGAAGTGCGGGATGTTCCGCTTCGCGGCGCTCATGCGTTCCGCGATGACGCGGCGCACGCCGATGATCTTGATCTGCTCGACGCCCTTGCGCGGCGCATGGGTCACCGGCTTTGCGGCTGCGCTGCCCTTGCCCGCGATGACCGACTCGAGGTCCTGCGCGGAGATCCGCCCGCCGGGACCCGTGCCATTGATGGTCGCGAGGTCCACGCCTGCGACATGGGCCTTGCGCCGCGTGGCGGGCGAAGCCATCACACGCGACGGAACCGGTGCAGTGGCCGCGGCCGCCGGCGCGGCTGCCGGCATCGTGGCGGCAGGCATCGCCGTCGGGCCGGGGGCGGCGGACTTCGTCGGGGCGGTTGCCGCCTCGGCGGCTGCTGTACCGGAGGTGTCGAAGGCGATGAGTTCCGAACCGACGGCCACCATGTCGCCCGGCTGACCGGTGATCGAGACGACGCGACCACTCACCGGCGCGGGAATCTCGACGGCCGCCTTGTCGGTCATCACTTCTGCGATGATCTGGTCTTCCTTGACCACATCGCCGACCTTGACCTTCCACTCCACCACTTCGGCGGAGACGGTGCCTTCGCCGAGATCCGGCATCTTGAATACGTATCGGCTCATGAGGCCTCCATGACGGCCTTCAGGGCTTTCGCGACGCGCGCCTGTCCCGGGAAATACTCCCATTCGAAGGCGTGCGGATAAGGCGTATCCCAGCCCGCGACACGCAGGATCGGGGCCTCCAGATTCCAGAAGCAACGTTCCTGGATGGTCGCCGAAAGCTCGGCGCCGAGTCCCGCGAAGCGCGTCGCCTCGTGGACGACGACGCAGCGGCCGGTCCGCGCGACGGAGTGGCAGATCGTATCGCTGTCCAGCGGCACCATCGTTCGCACGTCGATGATCTCCGCGTCGAGTCCGAGGCCGCGGGCCGCGGCCTCGCTGACATGCACCATGGTGCCATAGGTGACGATGGTCAGGTCATCACCCACGCGCACGATTTCCGCCTTGCCGAGCGGCACCGTGTAGTGACCGTCCGGCACCTCGCCCTTCGGGTGCGTGCTCCAGGGCACGGCCGGCTTGTGCGGATCGCCGTCGAATGGCCCATTGTAGATGCGCTTCGGCTCGAAGTAGATCACCGGGTCGTCGTCCTCGATGGCGGAGATCAGGAGACCCTTGGCGTCGTATGGATTCGACGGCATCACGACCTTGAGACCGGCGACATGCGCGAAGAGCGCCTCGGGACTCTGCGAGTGCGTCTGTCCGCCGCGAATGCCGCCGCCGCAGGGCGTGCGCACGGTCACCGGCGCGTAGAACTCGCCGGCGCTGCGATACCGGATGCGCGCGAGCTCGCTGACGATCTGGTCGTAGGCCGGGTAGATGTAGTCGGCGAACTGGATCTCGGCCACGGGCCGGAGCCCGTTGACCGCCATACCGATCGCGGCAGCCAGGATTCCGCCCTCTGCGATCGGAGTGTCGAGCACGCGGCTTTCGCCGTATTTCCGCTGCAG
>JBOHZO010000095.1:0-6680 GCA_050738555.1 Steroidobacteraceae bacterium
ACAACATGCTGCGCGAGGTCGCCGCCCTCATCCGCGAGGCGGTGCGCGACTCGGACACCGTCGCGAGGCTCGGCGGCGACGAGTTCGGCGTGCTGCTGGTCGGCTGCCCGCTCGACAAGGCGCGCCAGATCGCCGACGACATCTGGCGCGCGATCGGCGAGTACCGGTTCGTGTGGAAAGACCGCATCTTCAGCGTCGGCGTCAGCATCGGGATCGTGGAGCTCACCGGGGATGCGAGCTCGCTCGAGGAGATCATGAGCGCCGCGGACTCCGCCTGCTACGTCGCGAAGAAGCAGGGCGAGAGCCACATCCACGTCTATTCCTCGCACGACGAGACCGTCGCGCGCAACCGCGGCGAAATCCAATGGCTGCAGCGGCTACAGGGCGCACTGCGCGACGGCTTCTTCGAGCTGTACGTCCAGCCCATCGAGCCGACCCGGCCGGGTGCCGAGGGCGGGCCGGCGATGGAGGTCTTCGTGCGCCTGCACGACGAGGGCCAGGCGATCGCGCCGGCCGAGTTCTTCCCGGCTGCGGAGCGCTACCGGCTGATGTCGATGATCGACCGCTGGGTGCTCGGCTCCTCGCTCGCCGCGCTCTCGGCGGGTGCGATCCGCCTGCCGCCGGGGCGCAGCCTGTCGATCAACATCTCCGGCCAGACTCTCGGCGATCCGACGTTCCTCGAGTTCGTGGTCGATGAGCTGGACCGCAGCGGCGTGCCGCCGGCGCAGATCTGCTTCGAGGTCGCGGAGACCTCGGTGATCGGCAACCTCGAGCACGCGCGCCGGTTCATCGACGTGCTGCACGGCATGGGCTGCCGCTTCGCGCTGGATGACTTCGGCACCGACCTCGGGGGCTTCGCCAACCTGAAGCATTTGCCGATGGACTACCTGAAGATCGACGGTTCCTTCATGCGCGATCTCGGGCGCGACACGGTGAACCAGGCCATGGTCAGCGCCGTCGTCGGCATGGCGCGCACGCTCAACTTCCGGCTGGTCGCGGAACAGATCGAGGACGTCGCGTCGCTCGAGGCCGCGCGCGCGATGGGCATCGACTTCGTGCAGGGCCACGCCGTCGGCCGTCCGCGTCCGCTGGCACCGGCTGCCTGAGGCCGGCCGGCCGCGCGAACTCCGCTGTCAGCGGCGGATCTGCGGCGGGTCCGCAAAGCGCCGCACGCCGAACGTCTCGTAAATGTCGGCCGGCGCGTAGCCGACCCCTTCCTTCAGCACGTAGCTGACCCGCCGAATGTCGGAAATGTTCGCGGTCGGATCCCCGTCGACCAGGATCAGATCCGCTCGCTTGCCGCGCTCGACGGTGCCCGTCTCGCCCAGGACGCCCGAATAGCGAGCGCCGTTCTCGGTCGCAATGCGGATGGCTTCGCCGGGCGGAACGCCCGCCTGGACGTAAAGCTCGAGTTCCCGGTGCAGCGTGAACCCCGCGATCGAATCCGTGCCCGCGACCAGCGGCACGCCGGCTGCGTGCAGCCTTCCGAGAAACTCGATCATCCGCTGCCAGGATGCGCGATAGATCTCGAGCTTGTCGCCGCTGACATCCGTGGAATTGTTGCGCCAGGCGCGCTGCGTCGCGAATGGCATGTGATCCGCGATGGCGGCGAGCGAAGGGTCCATGTCGCCCGGGCGCTGGGTGTACGAGCTCTCGAAGGTTGCCATCGTCGCATCGATGACAGTGCGGCGCTCGGCCAGGAGCGCGATGAAATCTCGCACCTGCGCCGAATCGAGGTCCAGGTCACGGGTTTTCTCGCCGGCCAGGGTGAAGCGCACGATCGTGCGCGAATCGGTATCAGGCTCGGAGACGAAGTTCAGCATGAGCTGATTGATGTGCTGGAGCTCGTCGTAGCCATCGCGAACCACGCGCTCGGACCTCGAGAAAGCCGGGACGTGGCCGCTGACGCGCAGACCGCGCGAGTGCGCGTAGGCGGCGACCGGCGCGGCCCACTCCGGCTTCATCGAGTTGTAGAGCTTGACCTGGCGGAAGCCGCGCTGCGCATACCAGTCGACCGCGGCTTGCGCTTCGTCGACGCTCGCGACGACGAATCCGCCGCGCGACGAGAACGGACTTTCGCCCTCGATGTAACCGGCCGGCTCGATGTGCGGCCCGATCACTTCGTCGCGCTCGATGTGGTCGATCAGCTCGGCGAGCATCGCGTTGTCGGCGGCGCCCATATCGCGCGAGGTCGTGACACCGCCGGCGATCTGCAAGGCCGAGTTCCAGGCATCCTCGTGCGAGTGCATGTCGAACAGGCCCGGCAGCAGAGCGCGGCCTGCGCCCTCGATGACGGTCGCCACATCGCGATTCGGCGCTCCGGCCGGGTAAATCGACGCAATGCGGCCATCGTGGACGTACACGTCGGCAGGCGCGCCGAGCTTCGCGCTGTTGGTGTCGAACACGCGGACATCGTGGATCAGGATCGGGCTCGGCAGGTGCTGCGCGTGTTTCGCGGCGATGGCGCGCAGGTATTCGGCTTCGGCATCCTGCTGCAGGCGCTCCAGTTCGGGCGAATCGCTCTCGAAACCGCTCGCGATGACATGGCTGCCGCCCACACTTATGCTGGCGAACAGGCGCATGCCGGCATCGGCGTCGAGCCAGATGTAGTCCGGCTGCAGGCCAAGCCCGTCGATCGCAAAGAGCGCGACTGCGCGCTCCCGCCCGGCCCGGCCGAGGCGCGCTTCCTCCAGTTTCATGCTGTGCAGCTCGCCGCCCGGCAGCGCGGCAAGGCGGCTGCCAGCGGCGCGCTGCGTCGCGCGTGCGATCATCGCATGGATTTCAGGACTGCCGTAATTCGGCACGTACATCGCGGGCGCGCCGATCTCCTTCGTCCCGCGTTCTGATACCGAGCGCCAGCTCGCGCGGCCACCCTTCAGCGAGAAGCGCTCGTCGAGCACGGCGCCATAGGTGGTCTTGCCTTGCAGGCGGTAGCTTCGGATCGTGCCGTCGTCGGCTATCGAGATCTCTTCCTCGAGGTCCGGCCCGCGCCCGTTGTCGCGATGCGAATAGCTGACGCGGATCCTGCCGTCGTCGCCGATGACGGTCGTCTGCGCGCCGCCTTTCTTGCCGGCGAACAGCACGTTGTATTCGAATGTCGTGTCTGCATGCGCAGCGAAGGCGAAACAAAGCGCGGCAAGGCATGGCAATTTCGTCATGGAGAACCCATCCATGTTCCGGTGCCGGACAAAAACGCCTGCGCCTCGACATCGGCACCAGTGAGCTGCCAGTGGATCATCGAGACCGGGATCATGCCGGCGCCGTTCACTTCGTCGAAGAGACGGTACATCGAGAAATCCGCGCCGAGCTGGTGCGCGCGAACGCGAATCAGGTGCTCGAGCAGGTGCTTGCCGGTCACGTAGCTTGTGCCGTAGCCGGGCTGGCGCAGGTAAAGCTGTTGCTCGAATCCGAGCAGATCGAGATCGGGCCGCATCCAGCTGCGCGGAGTCCATTCGACCTGAAAGGCCTTGGACTGCTGCAGATCGAACAGGTTGGCATGCGCATAGAGCGACGCGAGCCCGCGCGCCGCGCGCTGGGCCAACATGATCCACACGATCTCCCGCGCGCGCGGCTGGTCGTCGAAGAGACCGGCGTTGAGCATCCATTCTTCCATCGCGGTCGCCATGCCTTCCGCGCGGCTGTCCCAGATGTTGTACAGGAGCGGCCTGCGCCGGATCGGGCTCGGGTGCGGCTCGTCCCGCATGCGCGCCAGGTCCCACCAATGATAGAAATGCGTGTAGAGCGTGAGCGGTTCGTAGTGGGTTGCGATCGCGAAGAAGTTTCGCGTCTCGAGCGGCTCGAAGCGGCCGATCTTCGCGCGGAGCGCCGGATCCATGCTGGCGCGCATCGGGTAGAGTTTTCGCCTCTCGAGAAAGGCGAGATAGCGGGTGACCGCCTCGTTGGCGCGGCGCTCGTACTCCTCCGGCGACTGGATCACCGGCAGTTCCGGCAGCCCGCGATTGCGCTCCTCCTCGAGCTTGAGCGCGGCATGCGACCGCGCGAGCTCGCGCTTCAGGAGGTCCGCTTCTTCCTCCCAGGTCATCGGGACGAGATGGACGTTGCGCAGGCTCCAGGTGTAGTTCTCGCGCCCGATTCCGGACGGGCCGTTCTTCGAAGACGCCTGCGTATCGAGCCATTCGACGAATCGTACCGTCGCCTCGCGCGCCGCCCGGATCGCGTCCTGCAACGGCCTGGCACTTCCGGCCGTCTTCTTCGCCAGCGCATCCAGCGATTCCACCTGCTGGCGCATCGTGCCGGTTCCCGTGATCCAGAGATCGCGCGCGTTGCCGGTCAGGTTGCCCTCGGCCTGGGCAAGGAGCGGCGGCACGATCGCGAGCTCGCGCGCGAGCTTCGACTGCGCGTCCGCGGACAGCGGGTACGCGTAGGTCCAGAGTTCGACGATGCCGTGGTGCTCGGAGCCTTCGTGCGCCGGCGTGTCGCTCTGCTCGTTCCAGACGCTCTGGTAAAAGGCCGGATCTCGCGCCCAGGGTTGCAGCACACGGACGTAGAAATCGAAGCCATTCATTTCCGCCGTCACGAGCATGTGGTCCACGCGTGCCTCGGCCGGCCAGCCAGACAGATCGATCGAATCGAGCCGCCGCCGATACTCGGCAAGCTGCCGATGGCGTCGCTCGAACGTCGCAGCCGTATAGTCGGGTGCGCCGTCCTTCATCGGCGGCCGCTCGAACGTGCGCCAGTCCTCGAACAGCAGCACGAGCGTCCCGTAATTCGCGGCCGCGGGCGTATCAGCCGCGCGGGCGGGCGCGGTGATTGCGATCCATGCGGCGATGGCAAGGGAGAACCGGCGGATCGCCGATGGATTCTTCATTTTGGGGCCTTGCGGTGAAGGTCCGGATTCTAGTGCCGCGTTTCAGGCGGCGTCCAGCGAGCGGGGAGACCGCAAGGCCAATTGAAATTCCGGCCGAATCGGAGTATTTCAGTGCCCTTCGCAAGGCACACCCCGGAGTACGGCATGAATCGCAATCTCATGCTGGCGGTCATCGTCATCGTCGTGGCGGCCGCCGGTTTCTATCTGTACAACCGCACGAAATCGCCGCCGGCGCCCGATCTCGCGCCCGTCGGCGCCAACCTGCTCGAAGGGCTCGGCGATTACAGCATGCCGGTGACGTCGGAGGGCCCCGATGTCCAGCGCTGGTTCGACCAGGGGCTCGCGATGACCTATGGCTTCAATCATGACGCCGCCGAGCGTTCCTTCCTGAAGGCCGCGGAGCTCGATCCGGACTGCGCG
This sequence comes from Steroidobacteraceae bacterium, assembly GCA_050738555.1. Lineage (GTDB taxonomy): Bacteria > Pseudomonadota > Gammaproteobacteria > Steroidobacterales > Steroidobacteraceae > SCUD01. Next base: position 5,249 of record JBOHZO010000095.1, read on the forward strand.
ATGTGCTGGTGGGGCGCATCGCTCGTGCTCGGCCCGCACGTCAATTCGAAGATGGACCCGGCCAACAACGCCAAGGCCTGGGACCGGCTGCAGCGGGCAAAGAGGGCGGCCGATGATGCGACCGACAAGGAGCAGGCGTTCATCAGGGCGCTGTCAGCCCGTTACGCCGCGGAACCCCCGGAAGACCGGCGGCCGCTCGACGAGGCGTATGCCGCGGCGATGGCGGAGCTCGCGGCCAAGTATCCGGACGATCTCGACGTGGTGACGCTCCACGCCGAGTCGATGATGGACCTCCAGCCCTGGGATTACTGGGACGCCACCGGCCAGCCGAAGGGGCACACGACCGAAGTCGTGTCGCAGCTCGAGTCGGTGATGCAGCGCGATCCGAAACACGCGGGCGCATTGCACCTCTACGTGCACGCGGTCGAGGCCTCGCCGGATCCGGCGCGCGGCGTGGCCGCGGCGGATACGCTGCGCGAGCTCCTGCCGGGTTCCGGCCACCTGGTGCACATGCCCGCGCACATTTATGCGCGCGTCGGGCGCTACCACGACGCGGTGCTCGCGAACCAGAAGGCGATCGGCGCAGACGACGCCTATCTCGCGATCTGCAAGCCAGGTCCGGGCGTCTATCCGCTCGGCTACGTGCCGCACAATCACCACTTCCTCTGGTTCGCGGCGACGATGGATGGCGCGAGCGAGGCTGCGCTCGCTGCGGCCGCTGCAACGGGGCAGCGCACGAGCGATCCCGAGCTGATGCGGACATCCGGATTGGAGGCGATGCAGAATTTCGCGCTGACGCCCGTGTACGCGGACGTGCGCTTCGGGCGCTGGCAGCAGGTCGTGGCGACGCCGAAGCCAGCCGACGACCTGCCGTACATGCAGGCGATGTGGAACTACGCCCAGGGCATGGCGGCCGTCCGCCAGCGCCGCATCGAGGACGCGAAGCGCTACCACGAGGCGCTCGTGCCCGCGACGACCAACCCCGACATCGAGAAGTTGATGGCTTGGGACCGCTACTCGCTGATTGGCGGCGTACGCATCGCCGAGCGCTTCGTGGCGGCCGAGCTCGCACGCGCCGCGAAAGACTACGACGCCGCAATCGCGGCGCTGAATGCCGCGGTCACGATCGAAGACACCTTGCCTTACGACGAGCCGCCGGCCTGGCACTGGCCGTCGCGCCAGGCGCTCGGCGCGGTGCTGCTCGAGGCGAAGAAGCCCGCGGAAGCCGAAAAGGCCTATCGCGACGAGCTGCAGCGCAATCCGGAGAACGGCTGGTCGCTCCACGGACTTGCGCTGGCGCTCAAGGCGCAGGGCAAGAAGGCCGACGCGCAGGAAGCCACCGAACGCTTCACGCGCGCCTGGTCCAATGCGGATATCGACCCGAGCGAGATCTGATGCGGAAGTAGTCAAGGTAAAGGGGACAGGTAAAGGG
>JBOHZO010000096.1:0-37803 GCA_050738555.1 Steroidobacteraceae bacterium
GTGCCACCGTGCCCGCGCCGGGCGAGCAGGCGCTTGCGCCTGCGCTCGAACGATTCGACCGCATCCGGCATGCGAGCGGCAGCCGCACGACCGCGTCGCTCCGGGAAGAGATGCAACGCGCCATGCAGCGCGATGCTGCCGTGTTTCGAACGGATGACACGCTGTCCGAAGGTTGTCTGGCGCTCGCGGCCTGTCACGGCTCGCTCGCGGACTTGCGCATCACCGACCGCTCGCTCATCTTCAATACCGACCTGGTCGAGGCGCTCGAGCTCGAAAATCTGCTGCGCCAGGCGCTCGCGACGATTCATTCGGCCCGGAACCGGACCGAGAGCCGCGGAGCGCACGCGCGGGAAGATCACCCCGCGCGCGACGACAAGAGCTGGATGAAGCACACGCTGGCCTGGGTCAATGATGCGGGCGGCGTGCGGTTCGACTATCGCGCGGTGCAGCAAGACACGCTTTCCGGCGACGTCGAACGGATACCGCCGCAGGCCCGGGCCTACTGAGGAAACCATGGCAGAGTTCCGACTTCCCGCGAATTCACGCTACACGGACCGGCCGGGCCGCCACCATCCGGCAGCGCCGGACGCCGCGCGCGTGCGGCAGTTCCGGATCTATCGCTGGGATCCGGACTCGCAGGACCCGCCGCGTGTCGACAGCTACGACGTCGATCTCGACCGGTGCGGGCCGATGGTTCTCGACGCGTTGATCAAGATCAAGAACGAAGTGGACTCGACGGTGACCTTCCGGCGCTCCTGCCGTGAGGGTATCTGCGGCTCCTGCGCGATGAACATCGATGGCTTGAACACGCTTGCCTGCACCCTGCCGATCGCTTCGGTACGCGGCACGGTGCGGATCTTCCCATTGCCGCACCTGCCGGTCGTGAAAGACCTGGTGCCGGACTTGAGCGAGTTCTACGCTCAGTACGCGGCCGTGCGGCCGTGGCTGCAAACCAGCATGTCTCCGCCGCCCACGGGCGAGCGCCGACAGGCGCCCGCCGACCAGGAACTGATCGACCGGCCTTCCGCCTGCATTCTCTGCGCGTGCTGCTCGACCGCCTGCCCGAGCTACTGGTGGAACAGCGACCGCTTTCTCGGTCCGGCGGCGCTCCTCGCAAGCTACCGCTGGATCGTGGACACCCGCGACGAAGCGCAGGCTGAACGCCTCGCGGCGCTGGACGACGCGTTTCGCCTGTATCGCTGTCACACGATCATGAATTGCACCGAGGCCTGTCCCAAGGACCTGAATCCCGCGCGCGCGATCGCCGATATCAAGCGCAGGCTCCTGGATCGGGACGACTGAACCGTGCGCGATGCAACTCACGCCCGATTGCGCTGGCGCTGCCGGCGAGGGATGAAAGAACTCGACGTGCTGCTCGCCGCCTGGCTCGAGCGTCGCTGGCCGCACGCGGATCGCGGGCGGCGGCAATCGTTCCAGTGGCTGCTCGAACAGCCGGATCCCGACCTCGCGCAGTGGCTCATCCGCGGTTCGCGGCCGGCGGACGCGGCGCACGCGGCGCTCGTCGATGACATCGTTCGCCGCCGCGATTGAGCCCGCCGCGCAGCCGCGTCTCGCGGCCGCGGTATTCTTCGTGCATTTCCTCGCCGCGTCGAGTCCCTGGCTCGCCCGCTCGGCGCCGCCGCTCGCGGTCGCGCTCTCAATGCTCGCAATCGCGGGATTCGTCGCGACGCTCGCGCGTGTTCCCGGCCGTCACTGCAGGCTCGCAGCGATCGCGCTCGACGGTCGCGGATGCCGCGCCCGCCTCGCGGGCGAGCACGCATTCCAGCCGGCGGAACTGAGCGGCGGAGCGCGCGCCTACGCGGCGCTCGTCTCGCTCGAGATCGTGGTCGGCGGGCGGCGTCTGGGTTGGTTGTTGCCGCGGGCGGCGCTTCCGGCTGCGGATTTTCGCCGCCTGAAGGCCCGAATCCGCCTGTCTTGCTAGAATCGGCGAATTGCCTCACGAAAGGAGGGGCGTACGCCCGCCCTGCCACGACCCTGCGAACTAACAGGGGGTCGGCCGGTCATATCCGGCGTGCACGTGGAGGGCGCAGCGCAAGCCATCGAGCCGATGCGGGCTGAAGCAGGGGACATTGCGCTGGTCCGCCGGGTGCAGAAGGGCGACAAGGCGGCCTTCGACGCCCTGGTGCTCAAGTATCAGCACAAGGTGCTGAAGCTCGTGCAGCGCTATGTACGCAACCCCGCGGAAGCCGAGGACATCGCACAGGAGGCGTTCATCAAGGCCTATCGCGCCTTGCCGGCGTTCCGGGGCGACAGCGCCTTTTATACGTGGCTGTACCGGATCGCGATCAACACGGCCAAGAACGCGCTCGTTGCGAGCCGGCGGCGGCCGGTGTCGTACGACCTCGATCTGCAGGATGGGAGCCAGGTGCAGGCGCATGCCCGACTCGCGGATACCGAGACTCCCGAAGCGCTCGCGCTGACGGACGAGATCCGGCGGACGGTCAACGAGGCGATCGAGGCCCTGCCGGACGATCTGCGTCTCGCGATCGTGCTGCGGGAGCTCGAGGGTCTCAGTTACGAGGACATTGCGAGGACGATGGAATGCCCGGTGGGCACGGTCCGTTCGAGGATATTCCGCGCGCGCGAAGCGATCGATCGCAGCCTGCGTGAAGTATTCGACGGCGGCCTCGGGCGCATTGGAGACCCTGAATGACGGACAGAATCAAGGAACAGCTTTCGACCTTCCTGGACGGCGAATTGCCGGACCAGGAGACCGCACTCCTGCTGAAGCGGCTCGAGCGCGACGACGAATTGCGCGGCGCTCTTTCGCGATACTCGCTGATCGGGGCGGTGCTTCGCAGCGACGGTGACGTACCGGCCGCGCGCCAGGTGGCCGCGCGAGTGAGTGCCGCGATTGCGCGGGAGCCTTTCCGCGCTGCCGCGTTCATTCGCCTGCCGGATCGGGATTCGCTCCTGCGCTCGGTGGCGGGGCTGGCGGTCGCCGCGGGCGTCGCATTTGGCGCGGTGTTGATCGTGCCGCAGATCGGACCGCAGGATCCGGCCGCGCCCGAGGCGCTCATGGCCCAGGCCGTCGAGTCGCCGATCAAGCCCGTGTCGGACGTGGCCGATGTCGTGGACGAGCCGGCGGCAATCTACGTGACCCCGCCGGCGACGGATTCGACCGGAGGAATCGCCCCGGCGCAGCTCGCGAATTACCTCGTCGCGCATTATGGCTATGCCTCGCCGCTCGTCCGCCGCAGCGTCGGCGCCGGGCTCATGAGCGCGCCGGGCGAGCCGGCGCTCGTTGAGGCAGCGCCCCGAGAGGGCCAGGCCGGAAAGTGAGTCCGCGCCACGCCATCGCGCTCGCGTTGGGCCTCGCCGCCGCGCCCGCGCTGGCGGAGAGCGGGCAGGAATGGCTCGGCCGGATGTCGGCGGCGCTCGGCAACGCGAGCTACGTCGGCGAATTCGTTTCCGAATCGGCCGGCCGCGCGGAGCGGCTCGGCATCACCCGTCGCGTCCGCGACGGCGTCGTGTCGGAGCGCCTCGTTTCGCTCTCCGGCAGCGGCCGCGAGCTCGTGCGTGAAAACGACGAAGTCGTGGTCTACCTGCCTGACCAGAAGCTCGCGATCATCGAGCGCCGCTCGGGCCGCAGCGACCTGATGGGCGCGCTGCCCCAGTTCGAAGGCCGGATGGCCTCCTGGTACAAGGTCGACTACGTCGGCCGTGAAGCCACCATTTTTGGGCCGACTGCCGTCGTCGCCGTGCGCCCGCTCGACGGGTATCGCTTCGGATACCGGCTGTGGATCGACGTCGATACGCACATGCCAGTGCGGAGCGACCTGTCCGACGGAGCGGGGCGCGTGATCGAGCGCCTGCGCTTCACGAAGCTCGAATTCAACGACAACATCCCGGACTCCGCGTTCGAACCGGCGCTCGATCGCAGCAAGTTCCGCTGGGTCCGCCAATCGCCGCAGGCGGACCAAGAGGCGCCGGCCTGGCGGGCGGCTCAGGTGCCGCCGGGATTCCGGCTTTCGGTGAGCGGCATGCAGGCCGTGGCGGGTTCCGGCGCGCCGGTCAGCCACCTCGTGTATTCGGACGGACTCGCGTCGGTGTCGGTCTTCATTCACGCCCCGGCGCCGGGGCGGTCGCCGGGTCCGGCATCGGGCCGCTCGGGAGTCGCCTCGGCTTTCTCGACCGTCGTCGATGGCCACCAGGTCACGGTCGTCGGCGAAGTGCCGCCGCGGACGCTCAAGTTCATCGCGACCGGGCTTCGCCCGGCGGGCGTGGTGGCGCCAGTCGTGCCCGAGGCCGCCGCCAGCAGGCGCGATTGACGACGGCGTGACTGCCTCCCGGTTTCTCGTCTACACCCGCGACAGCTGCGCTCTCTGCGACGAGTTCATCGCCGAGCTCTCGCGGATCGTCGGCGCATTCGAAATCCGCGATGTCGATGACGACGCGGCGACGCGCCGCCGCTTTGGACTCAAGGTGCCAGTGCTGACCTGCGAGGGCAGCGTCGTCTGCCACGGCCGGCTCGATCGCGCTGCGGTGACGCGGCTTCTCTCCGTCTGAGCCGGACGAAGGCGCCCGACTGGTATAATCCCGCATTCCCGGACGCGCCTGTCCGGCAAAGGCGCCCCGGCTTCCCCCCGATGCAGCAAATACGCAATTTCTCGATCATTGCGCACGTCGATCACGGCAAGTCCACGCTGGCCGACCGGCTCATCCAGATTTGCGGCGGCCTCGAGGCTCGCGAGATGCAGGACCAGGTGCTCGATTCGATGGACCTCGAGCGCGAGCGCGGCATCACGATCAAGGCACAGTCCGTCACGCTCAACTACAAGACGGCTGACAGGCGCGAATACCAGCTCAATTTCATCGACACTCCCGGTCACGTCGATTTTTCGTACGAGGTGTCGCGCTCGCTCGCGGCCTGCGAGGGGGCGTTGCTCGTCGTGGACGCCGCGCAGGGCGTGGAGGCCCAGAGCGTCGCCAATTGCTACACGGCGCTCGAGCAGGGCCTCGAGGTGCTCCCGGTCATCAACAAGATCGACCTGCCCTCGGCCGATCCCGAGCGCGTGATCGCGGAAATCGAGGATATCATCGGCATCGAGGCGAAAGATGCCGTGCGGGTAAGCGCCAAGACCGGCGAAAACGTGCCGGAGCTGCTCGAGCGGATCGTGAAGCGCATCCCGCCGCCGCGGGGTGACGCGGCCGCGCCCCTGCAGGCGCTCATCGTCGATTCCTGGTTCGACAACTATGTCGGCGTCGTCTCGCTGGTTCGCGTCGTCAATGGCGCCCTGCGCCGCAACGACCGCGTCCGCGTGATGTCGACCGGTCGCGGGTGGCAGGTGGACCGGATCGGGCACTTCACGCCGAAGCGCGTCGAAACCGAGGGGCTCGAGACCGGCGAGGTCGGCTGGATGACTGCGGGCATCAAGGACATCGACGGCGCGCCGGTCGGCGACACGATTACGAGCGAATCGAAGCCCTGCGCGGCGCCGCTGCCCGGCTTCAAGGCCGTGAAGCCGCGCGTTTTCGCGGGACTCTTCCCGGTGCAATCGGAACAGTACGAGGCGTTCCGCGATGCCCTGCAGAAGCTCAAGCTGAACGACTCCGCGCTGCACTACGAGCCCGAGGTTTCGACGGCGCTCGGTTTCGGCTTCCGCTGCGGATTCCTGGGACTCCTGCACATGGACATCGTCCAGGAGCGGCTCGAGCGCGAATACGGGCTCGCGCTCGTGACGAGCGCCCCGACCGTCGTCTACGAAGTGCTCGGGAAAGACGGCGAGATCCTGCTGGTGGACAATCCGGCGCGGCTGCCCGAGCACTACCGGGAGCTGCGCGAACCGATCATCACCGCCAACATCCTCGTGCCGCCGGAGCATGTCGGCGGGGTGCTGAAACTCTGCCAGGAGAAGCGCGGGACGCAACGGAAGATGCAACAACTCGGCACGCAGATGTCGCTGCAATACGAATTGCCGCTCGCGGAGGTCGTGCTGGATTTCTTCGACCGGCTGAAATCCGTGAGCCGCGGCTATGCCTCGTTCGACTACGATTTCAGCCATTTCCAGGCGGCGCCGCTTGCGCGGCTGGACATGCTGATCAATGGCGACCGGGTCGACGCGCTGTCGATCATCGTGCACCGGGAGAGCGCGTACCAGCGCGGACGCGAGCTCGTCGACAAGATGCAGGAGCTGATACCGCGCCAGATGTTCGAGGTCGCGATCCAGGCCGCCATAGGCGGCCAGGTGATCGCGCGGGCGACGGTCAAGGCATTGCGCAAAAACGTCCTCGCCAAGTGCTATGGCGGCGACGTGAGCCGCAAGCGCAAGCTCCTCGAGAAGCAGAAGGAAGGCAAGAAGCGCATGAAGCAGCTCGGGACGGTCGAGATTCCGCAGGAAGCGTTCCTGGCGGTCCTGAGCATGGGCAAGAAATAACGGACTGGAGCAGTTGATGGTCTTCGATTTTTCATTCGTGCTGGTATTGCTCATGGCGGTCACGGGCCTCGTGTGGGCGGCCGACCGGTGGTTCTTCGCGGCACGCCGCAGGGAACGCGGAGTCGCGAAGGAGCCGGTCCTCGTCGATTACTCGCGGTCCTTCTTCCCGATAATCGTCATCGTGCTCGTGCTGCGGTCGTTCCTCTACGAACCGTTCCGGATTCCGTCGGACTCGATGATGCCGACCCTGATCCAGGGCGATTTCATCTTCGTCAACAAGTGGCGCTACGGGCTCCGGCTGCCGGTCCTGAACACGCGCGTGGTCGAGATCGGCCGGCCGCAGCGCGGCGACGTCGTCGTGTTCCGCAAGCCTTCGGAGCCGTCGCTCGTTTTCATCAAGCGCCTCGTCGGCCTGCCCGGCGACACGATTCAGGTGATCGGCGCCCAGCCCTGGGTTAATGACAAGCCGTCACGGATTGAGGCGGGCGAGTTGTATTCCGGCCCGAAGAGCGAGCAGTATCCGTTCACGAATGTGGGCGATGAGCGCCTCGGCAGCATTACGCACGCCATCCTGCTCGACCCGGCGCGACCCGGAATGGAAGGCGAATGGCGGGTGCCGCCGGGTCACTACTTCATGATGGGCGATAATCGCAACAACAGCCGCGACAGCCGCTTTCCCGATGTCGGGTTCATTCCTGAAGATCACATCATCGGCAAGGCAGAAGCCATCTGGCTGTCATTCAATCCGGGGCCGGGGTCATTCCTGCTCTGGGAACGCATGGGCACCGGGATCCGTTAGGGAGACAGGAAATGCAGCACAGACAACGTGGCATGACAATGCTCGGCATCATCGTGATCATCATCGTCGTGGGCGCGTGGGTGTACGCAGGCATACGGCTGACGCCGAAGTACCTCGAATACATGCGGATCGCCGCGACGCTCGAGAAGGTCCGCGATGAGTACTCGAACAACCCCGGCTCGACGGAATTCATGCTGCGCAAGGCGATCGAGCGTCACTTCGACATCGAGATGGTCGAAGTGATCACGTCGAACGATATCGAGATCAACAAGGATGGCGGGGTGTTCTCCGTTCGCGCCGCTTACGAGGACACCGTGCCGCTCGCCGGCAATGTGTCGTTCCTCGTCGAATTCGACAAGACCGTGGAGGTCGCCGCGCGCTGAGCGGCGCCCTGGGCCGTGAATCCGGCTGCCGGCTGGTTGCAGGAACGCCTGGGCTGCGGCGTCTCCGATCCGGCGCTGCTGGAACGCGCGCTGACGCACAGGAGCCACGGGCCGGAGAACAACGAGCGGCTCGAATACCTGGGCGATGCGGTGCTGAACTTCGTCGTCGCCGAGATCCTGTTCCGGCGCTTTCCTGCCGCAAGCGAAGGCGAACTTTCGCGCTACCGCGCCAGTCTGGTTAGCGGAGATGCCCTCGGTACAGTCGCGACCGACTTGGGCCTCGGCGGGCAGCTCCGCCTCGGCGAAGGCGAAATGAAATCGGGCGGCCAGCGGCGCGTCACGATCCTCGCGGACGCTTTGGAGGCGCTATTCGGCGCCATCTATCTCGATTGCGGACTCGACGGCGCGCGTGCCGCCGCGGAGCGCCTGTTCGGGGACGCGCTCGCCGCACTGCCGGCGGCTTCCGAGCTGAAGGACGCCAAAACGCGATTGCAGGAATGGCTGCAGGGCCGCGGCTTGGCGCTGCCGGGGTACACCGTGCTCGAGGTGACCGGGGAACCGCACGATCAGCGGTTCCGCGTGCGCTGCGACGTCGACGATCTCGGCATCACCGCAGTCGCCGACGGCAGCAGCCGGAGGCGCGCGGAGCAGGAAGCGGCGCAGCGGATCCTCGAGGATCCTGCGCTCCGCGGCGATCGGTGAGCGACACGGGCGCCTTCCGCTCGGGCACAGCCGTCCTCGCCGGGCGCCCGAACGTCGGCAAGTCCACGCTGCTGAATTCCCTCGTCGGCCGCAAGCTCAGCATCGTCACGCCGAAAGCCCAGACCACGCGTCATCGCATCCTGGGCATTGTGAATCGGCCCGGATTCCAGTTGGCGCTCGTGGACACGCCGGGCGCCGTGGCGCCGGCCGGCAGTCGCCTGAGCCAGGTGATGAGCCGCGAAGCGCAGTCGGGGATCGCCGCGGCGGACGCGGCAATCCTCGTCGTCGCGGCTACGCGCTGGACGACGGAAGACGAGTCGACGCTCAAGCGCCTGAAGTCCTCGGGCTTGCCCATCGTGCTCGCCGTCAACAAGATCGATCTCGTGCGACCGCGCGCGCGCCTCTTGCCGCTGCTCGAGCGGATCGCGGCCAAGCACGAGTTCGCGGCCGTCGTCCCGGTCTCCGCGGAGCGGCACGAGAATCTCGATCGGCTGCTCGATGCCGCGGCTGCATTGCTGCCTGAGGCGCCGGCCGCGTGGCCGGCCGGCCAGCTCACGGATCGCGGCGAAGCCTTTCAGGCCGCCGAAGTGCTCCGCGAACAGCTGATGCTAGTCCTCTCGGATGAGCTGCCCTACGGAATCGCAGTCGAGATCGAACGCTTCGAGCCGACGCCCGACGGCCGTGCGGAGATCGACGCCGTCATCTGGGTCGAACGCATCGGCCAGCGGAAGATCGTGATCGGCGCGAACGGCGAGCGCCTGAAGGCCGTGGGCATGGCGACACGGCTCGCGCTCAACGAACTCTTCGGCCGCCGGGTCCACCTGACCACCTGGGTCAAAGTGCGCGAAGGATGGAGCGACGACGATCGGCTGCTGCGCCGGCTCGGCCACGACGCGCCATGAGCATGCCGCGGCGAAAGCTTCTCGAGCCAGCCTACCTCCTGCATCACCGCCCGTGGAGCGATACGAGCCGCATTCTCGACCTGATCACGCGGCGCCACGGCCGGATCACATTGTTCGCGCATGGGGCGCGCAGGCCGAAGTCGCCGCTTCGCGCGATCCTGCGGCCATTCGTGCCGCTGCTCGTTTCCTGGTCAGGCCGGGCGGACGGGGGCACGCTGACCGGCGCGGAATCCGCCGGCGCGACGTTCACGCTGCCGCCGCACCGCATCCTGTCGGGCTTTTACCTCAACGAACTCCTCATTCGCCTGCTGCCGAAGGAGGATCGTCATGAGGCGCTTTACGACGCATACGCCGCGGCCGTCGGGGAGCTTGCCGGCGGCTCCGAGCAGGCCGCGCTTCGCGGTTTCGAAAGCGTGCTGCTCGACGAGCTCGGCTACGGGCCCGATCTCGCGCGCGACGCCGGCAGCGGCCGGCCGCTCGAGGCGGATCGGTACTATCATTTCGAACCGGGCCGGGGCGTGCTTGCAGTGCGCGACGCGGACCCGGGCGCGTACCGCGGCAGCGACGTGCTCGCGGTTTCGCGCGGCGAGTTCGCTGAGGCGCCGGCGCTCAAGGTGGCGCGCGGCATCTTTGGCGCCGCGATCGCGCATTGCCTGGAAGGGCGAAGCCTCGCGAGCCGCGAAGTGATGCTGGCCTTGCGCCGGCGGGGGCAGGAAGGATGAGCGGGTCGTCGATCATGCTGGGCGTCAACATCGATCACGTGGCGACGCTGCGCCAAGCGCGCGGCGGGCGCTCGCCGGACCCGCTGCTTGCCGCGCTCGTCGCCGAACAATGGGGCGCCGACAGCATCACGCTGCATTTGCGCGAGGATCGCCGCCACATCCAGGATCGCGACGTCGTCGCCCTGCGCGCGGCCTTGCAGACGCGGATGAATCTCGAGGTGGCCGCCACGGAGGAGATGCTTTCAATCGCCCTGAAGCTGCAGCCGCAGGACGTCTGCCTCGTTCCGGAGCGACGCACCGAAGTCACGACCGAAGGCGGACTCGACGTCGCGGGCCAGCAGGCGGCGATCGCGGTCGCCTGTCGCAGGCTTGCGGCCGGCGGGGTTCGCGTCGCGCTCTTCATCGACCCGGACGATGTGCAGGTGGACGCGGCGGCGCGCGCGGGGGCACCTGTCGTCGAGCTGCACACCGGCGCCTATGCCGAAGCCCAGGGCGCGGACCGTGGCCGCGAGCTTGCGCGGCTCGCTTCGGCGGCAAAGCGCGCGACGGTCGCCGGACTCGTCGCAAACGCCGGTCACGGCCTCGACTATCACAACGTGCAACCGGTCGCGGCGCTCGCCGAGTTCGCGGAACTCAATATCGGGCACGCGATCGTCGCGCGCGGCGTCATGAGCGGCCTGGGACCGGCCGTCGGGGAAATGAAGCGCCTGATGCTTGCCGCGCGCATGCGCGGGTGAATCAGAGGCTCCTTGGGCATGATTTTCGGAATCGGCACCGACCTGGTGCGCATCGAACGCATCGCCGCGGCCTACGAGCGGTTCGGCGCGCATTTTGTCGAGCGGTTGCTGCTGCCCGAGGAACGCGAGCTGTTCGACCCGGCCCGCCGGCCGGTGCGGTTTCTCGCCATGCGCTTCGCGGCCAAGGAGGCGATCGCCAAGGCGCTTGGGACGGGATTCCGGCACGGCGTATGGATTCGCGACTTCGGCTTCCAGGCCAATGACTGGGGACGTCCCGAAGTGCTCTTTTCTCCGCGCGGCCGCGCACTCGCCGATCGGCTCGGGGCGGGCGAGGGCCATGTCAGCCTGACCGATGAAGCCGGCCTCGTGATGGCGGTCGCCGTGCTGATGCGAAAGACATGAGCGCCGTGCAATGCTGCCTCGTGTTCGACATCGAGACCGTGCCCGACGTCGAGCTAGGGCGACGGCTGCTCGGCCTCGGTGGCAGCGACGACATGCAGGTCGCCGAGACGATGCTCGCGCGGCGCGCCGAGGAGACGGGATCCTCGTTTCTGCCGCTCGAGCAGCACCGAGTCGTCGCGATCTCGACGCTGCTCCGGAGCGGCGACCAGCTCCAGTGCTGGAGCGTCGGCGCGGTCGACAGCCCGGAGGACGACCTGTTGCGCCGCTTCTTCGGCGGCATCGACAAGCTTCGCCCGACACTCGTGTCCTGGAATGGCTCGGGATTCGACCTGCCGGTCCTGCATTACCGAATGCTGCGGCACGGCATCGCATCGGCGACTTACTGGGACACGGGCGAGCTCGACCGCGATTTCCGCTGGAACAACTATCTCAATCGTTACCACGCGCGGCACGTCGACCTGATGGACGTCCTGTCCGCCTACCAGGCCCGCGGCAAGGCTAGCCTCGAGCATGTCTCGCTGCTGCTCGGGCTCCCGGGCAAGCTCGGCATGAGCGGCGAACAGGTCTTCGAATACTGGCGCGCGGGCAGAATCGCGGAGATCCGAGCCTATTGCGAATCGGATGTCCTGAATACCTACCTGATCTGGCTTCGTTTCGAATTGATACGCGGAATGCTGACGTCGGCGGAATACGCGTCCGAGCTCGCGCGTGTCCGCGCCTGGCTCGGCGAGCGCGAGGAAACGCACTGGCGGCAGTACGCCGCGGCCTGGGCCGGCGCTTGAAGCCGCCGGCCGGGATCGAGACCGCTGAAATCGAGTCGCTGGACCACGAGGGGCGGGGCGTTGCGCGCATCGACGGCAAGACCGTGTTCGTCGATGGTGCGCTTCCCGGCGAGCTCGTGCGCTTGCAGCGCATCCGGCGCCGGCGACGACACGACGAAGCCGTCACCGTCGAAGTGCTGCGGCCGGCCCTGGAGCGCGTGACGCCGCACTGTCCGCATTTCGGCACCTGCGGCGGCTGTGCGTTGCAGCACCTCGATCACGCGGCGCAGCTTGCGGCGAAGGGTCGCATCGTCGCCGAGAAATTTTCGCGAATCGGCGGCGTGCTCCCGGAACGCTGGCTGCCGCCGCTCGCCGGTCCGATCTGGTCCTACCGCCGCCGCGCGCGGCTCGGCTGCAAGTTCGTCGATCGCAAGGGCAGGGTGCTCGTGGGATTTCGCGAGCGCGGAAGTCCGCTGATTGCCGACCTCCGGCAATGCGAGGTGCTTGTGGCACCGGTCGGGAAGTTGATCGCCGCGCTTGCGGCCCTCATCGGCGGACTCGATCTTTGCCGCCGTGTCGCACAAATCGAAGTCGCCGCGGCGGAAAACGCGACCGCCCTCGTGCTCCGCATACTTGACGACCCGACCCCCGGTGATCTCGCGACGCTCCGGGAATTCGAGTCGCGGCATGGCATTGCGATTTATCTCCAGCGGGGCGGGCTCGACACCGTGCAGCCGCTTTCGCCGCCGGCTGTGCCGCTCCGCTACGATCTCCCCGAGCTCCCGTCAGGCATCGAGTTCGCGCCGACCGACTTCGTGCAGGTGAACGGCGAACTGAACCGGCTCATGGTCGCGCAAGCGCTTCTGCTGCTCGAGCCGCGGGCGGGCGACCAGGCGCTCGATCTTTTCTGCGGCCTCGGCAATTTCAGCCTGCCGCTGGCGCGTCGCGTCGCCGCCGTCACGGGCGTCGAGGGCGACGCGGCCCTCGTCGCGCGCGCGGAGGCGAACGCGGCGCGAAACGGCATCCAGAACGCGCGTTTCCATCTGGCCGACCTGGCGGCGGGAGCTCAACAACAGCCGTGGGCGAAAGGCCGCTACGACCTCGTGCTGCTGGATCCCCCCCGCGCCGGCGCGCGCGAGATCCTGCCGATCGCGGTCGCGAGCGGGCCGCGGCGGATCGTGTACGTGTCCTGCCACGCCGGGACGCTGGCGCGCGACGCGGGCATACTGGTTGAGAGTCTGGGCTACCGGTTCGCTGCCGCGGGCATCATGGACATGTTTCCGCACACCGCCCATGTCGAATCGATCGCCGTCTTCGAGCGCGCCGCATGACGCTCGGCCCGGTCATGGTCGACCTCAAGGGCATCGCGCTCGAGCCGGACGAGCGGGAGCTGCTTGCGCATCCGCAGGTCGGCAGCGCGATCCTGTTCACGCGCAATTACGAGAGCCCGGACCAGCTTCGGCGGCTGACCGCCGAGATCCACGCGATCCGCTCCCCGGCGCTACTTGTCGCCGTCGACCAGGAAGGCGGCCGCGTGCAGCGATTCCAGTCCGGCTTCACGCGCCTGCCCGCGATGCGCGAGCTCGGCCGGCGCTATGGCGCGAGCCGCGCAGATGGGCTCGCGCTTGCGCGCCAGCTCGGATGGCTGATGGCGGCGGAGCTTCGCGCCGTGGGCGTCGACATGTCCTTCGCGCCCTGCGTCGATGTCGATTACGGTGTCAGCCGCGCCATCGGGGACCGCGCGCTCGCCGCCGATGCGTCGACCGTCGCCGAGCTCGCGGTCGCCTACATGCTGGGCATGCGCGAGGCAGGCATGGCCGCGACGGCCAAGCATTTTCCGGGCCACGGCGCCGTCGCCGCCGACTCGCAC
This sequence comes from Steroidobacteraceae bacterium, assembly GCA_050738555.1. Taxonomy (GTDB): domain Bacteria; phylum Pseudomonadota; class Gammaproteobacteria; order Steroidobacterales; family Steroidobacteraceae; genus SCUD01. Next base: position 13,677 of record JBOHZO010000096.1, read on the forward strand.
GTGGCGCTCCCGGTCGATCGCCGCGAGTGGCCCGACATCGAGGCGGACTTCCAGCCGTACCGCCGTCTCATTTCCAACGGCCTGCCGGCCGTCATGGCGGCGCACGTCGTCTTTTCCGCCGTCGATGACAAGCCGGCGAGTCTGTCGCGACGCTGGATCGACGGCGTGCTGCGCGGAGAGCTCGGATTCCAGGGCGCCATCTTTGCCGACGATCTGTCGATGGCGGGTGCCGCCGCGTGCGGCGACATCGGCGCCCGCGGCGCGCTCGCGCTCGCCGCCGGCTGCGACGTGCTGCCGGTCTGCAACGACCGCGCGGCGACGCTCCGGCTCCTCGACACGATGCGCGGCGCACCGGACCCGGTCAGTCGCCTGCGGCTCATCCGCCTGCACGGGCGCGAAATCGCGGAGCCGCAACTTGCGTCGGACCCGCGCTGGCAGACGGCGGTCGCCGCGGCGCGGGAGCTGACAGAACGGCCCGCCTTGCAGCTCGAGCCCGAACGCCCCGCTTGATCAAGGGGAGCAAAGGGGAAAAAAGGGGAAAAAAGGGGAACAAAGGGGACGTTCACCTTTACGGAACAGAACAAAGGGGACGTTCACCTTTACTACTTGCAAGGGGAAACGTCCGCTTTGCTCCGTAAAGGTGAACGTCCCCTTTGTTCTCCTTGTTCTCCCCTTTGTTCTCCCCTTTGTTCTCCCCTTTGTTCAGCCGCCGAGCTCGCTCAACATTTCGGTGGCGGCCGCGATCCGGGACGGCGCGTCGCCCGCATTGACGCGTAACCTGAGTCGATTCGGGCCGTCGAGACGGTAGCGGCTGTCCGTCTGCTGGATCAGGCGCACGACCCGATCCGGATTCACACGGTGATCGCGCTCGAACTCGACGACGCCCGCACTCCTGCCGATCTCCAGCCGCCGCAGGCCGAGGGCTTCTCCGCGCTGCCTGAGGCGATGGACGACGAGCAGGGTCTTCGCCTGCGGCGGCAGCGGACCGAAGCGGTCGATGATTTCCGCTTCCAGGTCGTCCAGCCGCTCGCCGTCGGTCGCGCCAGCCAGGCGCTTGTAGAGTTGCAGCCGCAGGTGAACGTCCGGGATGTAATCCTCCGGCAGGAGCGCGGGCAGCTGCAGGTCGACCTCGCAGCCGGCGGTGAGCGGCCGCTCGAGATCGGGCTCGCGCCCTTCGCGCAGCGCCGTGACGGCGCGTTCCAGCAGGTCGAGATAGAGGCCGATGCCGATCTCCTGGATCTGGCCGCTCTGCTCCTCGCCAAGGAGCTCCCCCGCGCCGCGAATCTCGAGATCCTGGGTGGCCAGCGTGAATCCGGCGCCGAGGTCCTCCAGCGACTCGATGGCCTCGAGCCGCTTTTTTGCGTCGGCAGGCAGGGCGACCGCGGGCGGCGCGAGCAGATACGCAAAGGCGCGGTGATGCGATCGTCCGACGCGGCCGCGCAACTGATGAAGCTGCGCCAATCCGAAGCGGTCGGCGCGGTCTATCAGGATGGTGTTCGCCGTCGGCACGTCGATGCCCGACTCGATGATCGTAGTGCAGACGAGGACCTGGAACCGCCGGTGATAGAAATCGAGCATGAGTTGCTCGAGATCGCGTTCGCGCATCTGGCCGTGGCCGACACGAATCGTCGCTTCCGGCACGAGACGCCGGAGGCGCAGGGCGCAGGCCTCGATGTCCTCGATCGTGTTGTGCACGAAATACACCTGGCCGCCGCGGCGGATTTCGCGGAGGCAGGCTTCGCGCACCAGGCTGTCGCTCCACTCGGTGACGAATGTCTCGATCGCCAGCCGCTCTGCCGGCGGCGTCGTCATGAGCGACACGTCGCGCAGGCCGCCGAGCGCCATGTTCAGCGTGCGCGGAATCGGCGTCGCGGTCAGCGTCAGCATGTCGACGTCGGCCCGCAGCTGCTTCAGCCGTTCCTTGTGGCCGACTCCGAACCGGTGCTCCTCATCCACGACGACGAGGCCGAGATCGCGGAAAGCGACGTCGCGCTGCAGCAGGCGATGCGTGCCGATGACGATGTCAACGACGCCCGCCACGAGCCCCTTGATGACGGCCTGCTGTTCGGAGCCGGTGCGAAATCGCGAAAGGTTTTCGACTCGCACCGGCCAGTCGGCGAATCGATCCGCGAATGTCTGGGCGTGCTGTTGCGCGAGGAGCGTCGTCGGCACGAGCACGGCGACCTGCCTTCCGCCCGTGACCGCCGCGAAGCACGCGCGGAGCGCAACCTCGGTTTTGCCGAAGCCGACGTCGCCGCACACGACCCGGTCCATCGGCCGGCCCGAGCGCATGTCCGACAGCACGGCCTCGATCGCCTCGTGCTGATCGATCGTCTCCTCGAATGGGAACGCGGCTTCGAACGCCCGATACGCGGTCTCGTCGAAGGCGACGGCACGGCCCTCGCGCGCGGCGCGGCGTGAGTACAGGTCGAGCAGTTCGGCCGCCACGTCGCGCACGCGATCGGCGGCCCGGCGGCGCGCGCGGGACCATTGCTCCGTCCCGAGGCGATGCCAGGGCGCGGCCTCCGGCGAGCCGCCGGTGTAGCGCGTCACGCGATCGAGCGTGTGCACCGGCACGTAGAGCAGGTCGCCGCCGGCGTATTCGATGACGAGGAACTCGGCCGGATTACCCGCGACCTGCATCACTTTGAGCCCGCGGTAGCGGCCAACGCCGTATTCCTCGTGCACGACAGGCGCGCCCGGCGTGAGCGCCGCGAGTTCGCGCAGGATCGATTCGGGGTCCCGCTCCGCGCGGCGGCGCCTGCGTTCCTGGCGCGCGCGTTCGCCGAAGAGTTGATCCTCCGCGACCAGCGCGACCGAGCGGCGGGGGAGCCAAAGCCCGCGGATCTCCGGGGCGATCGCGACTGCGAGCCGTGCTTCGCTCCGGACGAATTCCGGCCAGTTCGCCGCCACCGCCGCGTCGAGCTCCTGGCGGCGCAGCATGTCGAGCAGGATCTCGCGGCGTCCGGCGGAATCAGCGGCGATCAGGATCCGACCCTCGTATCCCGCGAGGAAGTGCGCGAGCTTCTCGAGCGGCTGCGGGGCGCGCGGGTCGGCGCGCATTTCCGGCGGCGGCTCCGACGAAAAGTTCTCGAACGGACGGCCGCTCGCGATCGGCTCGACCTTGACCGTCGTAACGGCTACGCGCGGATACCGCGCGAGCGCCGCAAGCGCGTCCGGCGCCGGCGTGAACACTTCCTCCGGCGGCAACAAGGGCCGCTCGCGATCATGGCGGCGTTGCTCGTGCCGGCCCCCGATTTCCGCCCAGTAGGCGGGGAGCGAGCGCTCGAGATCGGCGAGGTCGACGATCACGCTGCCCGCCGGCAGGTAATCGGTGAATGCCGCGGTCTGCTGGAAGAACAACGCCAGCCAGGACTCGATCCCCGGCGGAATCTGGCCGACGGTGACTGCGCGATAGATGGCGCTCTGCTGGGGATCGCCCTCGAAGCGCTCGCGCCAGCGACCGCGGAACTCCGCGATGGCTTCCGCCGACGCCGGAATCTCGCGTGCCGGCAGGAGCGGCACGGCGGTAAGACGCGCGGCGGAGCGCTGATCCGCGGGATCGAACACGCGGACCGTCTCGATCAGGTCGTCGAACAGATCGAGCCGGAACGGCTGCGGCGCGCCGGCGGGGAAAAGATCCACGACCGAGCCGCGCACGGCGAATTCGCCGGGGCTCAGCACCTGGCTCACCTGTACGTAGCCCGCATCGATCAGGCGCTTTCGAAGCAGCGGCAGGTCGATGTGCTCGCCGGCGGCAAGCGAGAACGCGTGCGCTGCGATGAAGGCGCGCGGCGGGAGCCGATCGAGGAGCGCTGCCTGCGTCGTGACGACGAGGCCGCGCGCGAGTTCGGGCAGCGCCGCGAGCGTCCGCAGCCGCTCCGAAACGATATCGGGATGCGGCGAGAAGGGGTCGAAGGGCAGCGTTTCGCGATCGGGGAAGGACCAGAGCGGCTGGCCGCCCGCCGCAAAGAAGCGCAGCTCGGACAGGTACTGGTCCGCCTCGCGACCGCTGCCTGCGACGACGATGAGCGGCGCGGTCGCGGTCGAGGCGGCTTCAGCCAGGAAGTAAGCGGGACTGCTGCCGTAGAGCTCGCCCCAGCGGATGGAATCGGCGGCCGCCGGCAAGGGAGGTGTGCTGTAGCTCTCGCGGATCATGCGCTGTCCTGAAGGCGAAACTCCCCGTTCCGGGCGAACCCGGCGGGGTCAGGCAGGGCAGGATACCTGTGCCGAGGCTGCGGGGCGCGTTACCTCGTCAGGACAGCATGCAGGACGCGATCGTGCTCGAAGTACACCGCGAACTGCGGATAATCCCAGCGCGTGATCGGAGGATCACCCACGGCCGAATGACGGTTGGCGGGTTCGCCAAACCGGCTCTGGACCGTGGCCATCGAGCTGCCCCGGTTCGGGCGGTCGGCAGCCGCTGCGGGATCACCGGTCTCGGTGCTGAGCGTCTCCGCGAGGACCGGTTGGGCCGCGCCGAGCGCAATCAAGAGCAATATGCGTACGATAGGCATCGCGATACCTCCGATTCGAGTGTAGCACCGGGTCGGAGCCTGTCGAGGTTGCCACGATAAATCCTTGATAGGCATCCCGAATCCTGAGAAATATCCGCTCATGCTGACGCCGCTTCCGCTGGGGCTTGGGCTGCGCTACGTCCGCGCCCGCCAGCACCAGTATTTCGTCTCGTTCATCAGCTGGGTTTCCCTGACGGGCGTTTGCCTGGGCGTGGCCGCGCTCATCACGATTCTTTCGATCATGAATGGGTTCGAGGGGGAACTGCGCACCCGGCTTCTCGCGCTCTCGGCGCATGCGAGCCTGCCGGGGCCCGCGGAGGCGGGCGCACTTCGCGCACTCGCCGCGCGTGCGCGCAACGACGCCGGTGTCGAGAGCGCCCAACCCTTTGTCGAGGCGCAGGGACTCCTGTCGAACGGCGCGACCCTCGCCGGCGCGGTGCTGCGCGGCATCGATCCCGCCGATCACGGCGTCGGCGCGCCGTTGCACGAGGCGATGGTCGAAGGCTCGGTGGCGGCACTCGCCGCCGGCAGCGGGCGCGTGGCACTCGGACGCGCACTCGCCATGCAGTTACAGGTCGGCGTCGGCGACAGCGTGACGGTGCTTCTCCTGCGGACCGGCGCGGATGGCGAGCTGCTGCCGCGCATCGGCGCCTTCGAAGTGGCAGGCATATTCGAGATCGGCCTCGCGGATCATGATGCGGCGATGGCCTTCGCTGCGCTGGAGGATGTCGCCGCCCTCGCGGGGCCCGCCGCGTCGGCCGGCATTCGCCTCTTTTTCGCCGACCCCTTCGATGCGCCGGTGCGGGCGCCCGCGGTCGCCGCCGCACTCGGCACCGGCGCCGGCAGCGACTGGACCGAAGAGCATGCGGCGTACTTCCGCGCGATCCGCCTCGAGAAAACCATGATGACCGTGATCCTGCTGCTCATCGTGTCGGTCGCGGCCTTCAACATCATCGCGAGTCTCGTCATGGTCGTCGCGGAGAAGCGCAATGACATCGCGATTCTCCGCACCATGGGCCTGTCGCGCGGCAGCGTCATCGCCACGTTTGTCGTCCAGGGGACGGTCATCGGCTGGATCGGGACACTCGCGGGCGTGGGGCTCGGCATCCTTCTCGCGCTGAACGCCGGGGAAATCGTCCCGGCGCTGGAGCGCTGGTTCGGCTTCGAGATATTCGACCCGGCGGTCTACTACATCACGCGCATTCCCTCGGAGCTTCGCGCCGGGGACGTCGCGTTGGTCGCGGCGGTTGCGCTCACACTGACGCTCGTCGCCACGATCTATCCCGCGCGGCGCGCGGCCGCGACCGAGCCTGCGGAGGCGCTGAGGTATGAGTAAATGGGCAACCTGGATCGGCCTGCGGTATCTGCGCGCGCGCCGCGAAAACCGCTTCGTCGGCTTCATCTCCGGCATCGCGATGACCGGCATTGCGCTCGGCGTCGCGACGCTGATCGCGGTGCTGTCGGTGATGAACGGGTTCGAGCGCGATCTGCAGCGCCGGATCCTTGACGTCGTGTCGCATGCGACGATCGAGGGCGAGGAGGGCCGCCTTCAGAACTGGAGAGAGGTGACGAGCCGCACCGCCGGTCAGCCAGGGGTCGTGGCGGTCGCACCGTTCGTCGAGGGTCGCGGCATGCTGGTCGCTGGAGAGCGCTCGGCCGCGGTCGAGCTGCGCGCCGTGATTCCTGAAGCGGAGCGCAAGGTTTCGGCGCTCGAGCGGCATCTCACCGGGCGGGGCCTCGACGAACTTGCCCCTGGCAACTGGCGCATCCTGCTCGGGCGCGGGCTCGCCGGGAAGCTCGGCGTCGCCGCGGGCGATGCGGTGCAGGTCGTGATCGCCCAGGGCAACGTGACGCCGGCGGGCGTCGCGCCTCGCATGCGCCGCTTCACGGTCGCGGGCTTCATCGACGCGGGCATGTACGAGTTCGACCAGGGCCTCGCAGTCCTGCACCTCGACGACGCGCGCCGCCTGTACCGGCTCGGCGACGCGGTGACGGGACTCCGCTATTCGTTCGATGACCCGGCAATGGCCGGGCGTCGCGTCCGCGAGCTCGCCGAAAGCCTGATCGGCAGCTACTACATCAGCGACTGGAGCCGCCGCCACGGCAATTTCTTCCGTTCGATCCAGGTGACGAAGTCCATCATGTTCGTCGTGCTGCTGCTCGTCGTCGCGGTCGCGGCGTTCAACATCATTTCGACGCTCGTCATGGTGGTCAAGGAGAAGCGGGCCGACATTGCGATCCTGCGCACGCAGGGCGGATCGCCGCGCGACATGCTGACGATCTTCATGACGCAGGGATCGATCATCGGCATCGTCGGGACCGCGGCGGGCGTCGCGCTCGGCCTCCTGATCGCCGCCAATGTCACGGCGATCGTCACCGGGGTCGAGTACCTGACCGGCATCACGCTCGTCGACCCCCGCGTCTATTTCATTTCCGAACTGCCGGCGGAGGTGCGATCAGGCGACGTGTTCCTGATTGCCGGCATGGCGCTCGCGCTTTGCGTGCTGGCGACGATCTATCCCGCCTGGCGCGCGGCCAGGACGCAGCCCGCGGAAGCGTTGCGCCACGAGGTCTGAACGCAGCCATGAATGAATCGGTGGTGCTGGCCTGCGAGGGCCTCGTCAAGGAATTCCGGCAGGGACCCGCGATCGTGCGCGTGCTGGCGGGTGTCGACACCTCGATCCGCCGCGGCGAGCGGCTGGCCGTGGTCGGGGCGTCCGGATCCGGCAAGACGACGCTGCTGCAACTGCTGGGCGGACTCGACCTGCCGACAGCCGGTCGTGTCCTGATCGACGGCCGTGAAATGTCGGCGCTGCCCGACGCGGAACGCGGGCGCCTGCGGAACGCGGCGATGGGCTTCGTGTACCAGTTCCACCATCTGCTGCCCGAATTCAGCGCGCTCGAGAACGTGGCGATGCCGCTCCTCATCCGCCGCATGCCGCGCGCGCATGCCTCGCGGGAAGCAGAGGCGCTCCTCGCGCGAGTCGGTCTCGGCGAACGGCTCACTCACCGGCCGTCGCAGCTTTCCGGTGGCGAGCGCCAGCGCGCGGCGGTCGCGCGCGCGCTCATCGCGCGGCCGCGCATCGTGCTGGCAGACGAGCCAACGGGAAACCTCGACGGCAGGCACGCGCGCCAGGTGCTGGACCTGATGATGGAACTCAACCGGGAATTGGGAACGAGCCTCGTCATCGTGACTCACGACCATGCGCTCGCTGGCCGCATGGACCGCGTACTCGTGCTGGAAGACGGGATTCTCCGCGAAAGCAGCGGCTGACGGCGGCACGACGGCGTGAGCGGCGCCGCATGATCGCCCGCAGTCGCTTGCGGGCGGTGCACGATGCTCCCTATTGCGCTCGCATTCTGCGCGGGTGCCGCGGCCTTGCACGCGCTGCCCGCGCTGTTTCCCGCCGCTGCGCTCGTGCTGCCGGCATTTGCGGCCGCCCTCGCGATCCGGCGAACTCCGGTCACGGCGGCTTTTCTTGCCGGCTTCGTCTGGACGCACCTGCTCGCCTTGCATTGGCTGGCCGCCGGTTGGCCCTGCGACCGCGACCGGGAGGAGCTCGCGCTGACCGGCCGCGTGGCGGCGCCGGCGATCGAACGGACCGGCCGCACGGATTTCGATCTCGAGGTGCTCGACTCAACCGCGCCGGGCCCCTTGCCGGGGCGAGTGAGAATTTCCTGGTACGAGACCGGCATCGCGCCGCAGCCCGGCGAGTGCTGGCGGATGACTGTGCGCCTGCGCTGCCGCCACGGCATGGCAAACCCGGGCGCTCCCGACCGCGAGCTCGATCTGCTGCGGCAGCGCATCGACGCAACCGGCTACGTCGTCGCCAAGCGGCCTCCCGAGCTCCTGTTCCTGGCGTCGGATCAGCCGATCGAGCGCCTGCGCTCGCGCATCGCAGACGCAATCGCCGCGGCCGTCCCGCAAGGCCCGTCCGTCGGCGTGCTGCAGGGACTCGCGGTCGGTGTGCGGGGCAGCATCTCGGACTCCCTGTGGGAAGCCTTTGCGATCACGGGCGTCGCGCACCTGATGGCGATCTCGGGCCTGCACGTGACCGGTTGCGCACTTTTCGTTCTCGTCCTGCTGCGGCTGGCGTGGCGGCTGCCATTTCTCCTGCGAATTCCCGCGCGGCTCGAGATCGAAACCTGCCTGGTCCTCGCGGCCACGGGCGGCTATGCGCTGCTCTCCGGCGCCTCGCTGCCGGCGCTGCGCACGCTCTCGATGGTCAGCCTCGTCGCCGGGCTGCGGCTGCTTCGCCGCACGCTGCCGATCCACCAGATTCTGTCGCTTGCGATTCTCCTGCTGGTCGCCACCGACCCGCTCGCACTGGCCACCGCAGGATTCTGGCTTTCCTTCCTGGCGACGGCCGCGCTGATCGCGATGATCAATCGCGGCACGGGCTGGCGCGATCGGCTGGCCGGATTTGCACGTGCGCAGGCGGCGATTGCCGCGCTCCTCACGCCGGTGCTCGCCGCCACCTTCGGGCGCGTTTCGCTCGTCGCACCCGCCGTCAACGCGGTGGCGATCCCGCTGTTCAGCGTGATCCTTCTGCCCGCGGTGCTGGCGGCAACCCTGCTGGAGGCTGCCTGGCCGGGCGCCGCGCCTGAAATCTGGCGCGCGCTCGCGGCACTCCTGGATAGCGCCTGGCCGTGGCTTGCGGCGATTGCCGAATGGCGCGCCTCGAGCTGGGCGCCGGCGGCGCAGTCCGCGCCGCTCATCGCAGGAGCCGGCGTGGTCGTGCTCATCGCGCTGCTGTTGCCGCTTCGGGGACTGCGTCTCGCCGCGCTTGCGATGCTCGCTGCGATCACCTTCGGCGGTACCATCCGGCCTCCGCCGGGCGCCTGGGCGCTCACTGTCGTCGACGTCGGTCAGGGTCTCGCCGCGATCGTCGAGACCGCGCGCCATGTCCTCGTTTTCGACACCGGTCCTCGCTGGCACGGCGGCGGCGCCGCCGCGCGGGTGTCGCTCGTGCCGCTGCTGCGCTCGCGCGGCATCCGGCGTATCGACCTGCTCGTCGTCAGTCACGACGACATGGATCATGCGGGCGGCGTGAAAGCGTTGCGCCAATCGTTCCAAGTCGTGCGTACGCTGACTGGAACCGGCAGTCAGCACCCGTCCGATGACGAATGCCGGCGCGACGACACGTGGCAGTGGGACGGCGTCGTGTTTCGCGTGTCGCATCCGCCTCCCGGCATCGACGGCAGCGACAACGACCGCTCCTGCGCGCTGGCGGTCGCCGGACCCGGCGGAAGGGCGCTGCTGCTTGCAGATTCCGAAGCGTCGGGCGAAGCCAGCTTGCTCGAGCGGCCGCTCGCGGCCGACGTCGTACTGCTCCCGCACCACGGCAGCCGAAGCTCCTCCACGGCGGCGCTGGTCGAAGCCGTGACCGCCCGGCTCGGCATCGCGTCCGCCGGATTCGGCAACCGCTGGGGGATGCCGGCGGCGGAAGTCGTCGCGCGCTGGCGCGCCGCGGGTACGACCGTGCTCGCCACCGCGGAGTCGGGCGCCGTCACCGTCCGGTTTCCGGCGCGCCGGCATGCGCTCGAAGTCGTGACCGAGCGCGGTGATGGCCCGCATTGGTGGCGACGCGCGGCGGAGGAATGAGGGGCTCGGGCAGCGGACGCGGCCGCACGGTATCATGCCGCGCCATGTGGGAAATCATCGTCGCAGGCGGCCCGGTCATGTGGCCGATCGTCCTGTGTTCCGTCGTCGCGGCCGCGATCGTGCTGGAACGGCTGTGGACGCTGCAGCGCAAGCGCGTCATACCCCGCGAGCTGACCGACCGGATCTGGAAACTGGTGGAGTCGCGCAGCCTCAACGACCGGCACATCGAAGCGCTCGCCCACAATTCGCCGCTCGGCCGGGTACTCGCAGCGGGGCTGAAGAACCGGGACCAGGGCCGCGAGATCATGAAGGAAGCGATCGAGGACACGGGCCGTCACGTCGTGCATGAGCTCGAGCGTTTCCTGGGCACGCTCGGAACCATTGCGGCGGTCTCGCCGCTGCTCGGACTGCTCGGCACGGTCACCGGCATGATCCAGGCGTTCGAAGCGATCTCCGCCGAGGGAGTAGGGGATCCGCGCGTCCTGTCGGGCGGCATCGGCGCCGCGCTCATCACGACGGCCGCCGGCCTCATCGTCGCGATCCCGGCCCTGTTTGCCTATCGGTACCTCCGCGGCGTCGTCGACCTCCTGGTCGTCGACATGGAAAAGGAGGCGATGAAGCTGGTCCAGGCGTTCGATCGCATGAGCACGCGCGTGCAGCCCGGCGCCCGGCGGCGAGAAGCTGCCTCATGAGGCTCCAGGTCAAGCGCGCCGACGACTTCGAGCTCAACCTGATCTCGCTGGTGGACGTCGTCCTGCTGCTCGTCATCTTCTTCATGCTCACGACGACTTTCGTGCAGGAAGCCAGGCTGCGCATCGAGCTGCCGGAAGCGGGCACCGCCACGATGGAAAGGGCCATCAATCCGATCGTGATCACGATCTCCGCTCAAGGCAGCTATCGCGTGAATGAGCGCGCGCTCGTCAACAACGAGCGTGAGACGCTCCGGGCCGCATTGCGGCAGGTTTCCGGCGACACGAGCACGGAACCGGTCACGATACGCGCGGACGCGCGCGCGACCCACCAGTCCGTCGTCACGGCGATGGACGTCGCCGCGAGGCTTGGCTTCACCCAGGTCAACATTGCGACAGTCAGCCAGCACGACGAAGAATAAAAGCAGCCTGCCGGCGCTATCTGCAAGCGGCCTCAGGGTCTATCAGCGGTTGCTGGCCTACGCTCGGCCGCACTGGCCGATGTTCCTGCTCGGCGTGCTCGGCATGGTGCTGTTCGCGGCGGTCGACACCAGCTTCGCCTATTTCGTCAAGCAGTTCCTGGACGGCGCATTCGTCGAGCGCGACGACCGCATGCTGACGCTCGTGCCGGCAGGCATCATCGTCCTGTTCCTCGTGCGTGGCCTCGGCGATTACCTTTCGGTCTACGCGCCCGGCTGGGTCGGTCGCCACGTCATCAAGACGATGCGCCGCGACGTTTTCGCCCGCTACCTGGACTTGCCGGCCACCTTCTATGACCGCAACGGCGTGGCGCCGCTCCTTTCGCGCCTGACCTACAACATCGAACTGGTCGCGGAGGCGGCGACCACCGCGATCACGTTCATGATCCGCGACACGCTGACGATCGCGGGACTCCTGGCCTACCTCCTGTGGCTCAATTGGCGCCTCACGCTGTTCGCGCTCGCCGTGTCGCCGCTGATCGTGGGGCTCATCCGCGCGACGAGCCACCTATTCCGCCGCTACAGCACTCGCATCCAGGCCTCCATGGGAGACGTCACGCGGGTCACCAAGGAGTCGCTCGAGAACCAGCGCATGATCAAGGTGTTCAACGCGCAGCCGCAGCAGCTCAAGGCATTCGAGCAGGTGAACGAGCGGAACCGCGCGAGTTACATGAAGCTCGTGACGGTCAAGGCGGTCTCCAATCCGGTGGTGCAGATGATCGCGGCCTGCGGGCTCGCCGCGGTGATGTACGTCGCGATACGCGACGTGATGCGGGCGGGACTGACCGTCGGCGAGTTCACGTCCTTCCTGACGGCGCTGTTGCTGATCACGGCGCCGCTTCGCCGCCTCGTCAGCGTGGTCGGACCGCTGCAACAGGGCATCGCGGCGGGGCAGAGTGTCTTCGAGATTCTCGACGCGCCGGCCGAGGACACGGGCGGCGACGTTCGCCTCGATCGCGCGCGGGGCGATATCGAGTTCCGCGACGTCAACTTCACCTACGATGCAGAGAAGGGCCGCGTCCTGAGCGGCATCGGTTTCCGGGTCGCTCCGGGCGAGACGGTTGCAATTGTCGGGCGCTCGGGCAGCGGCAAGTCGACGCTGATCAGCCTGCTGCCGCGCTTTCACGATCCGGATTCCGGAATGGTGTCGCTGGACGGAGTCGACCTGCGCCAGTACCGCCTGCAGGACCTGCGCAACCAGCTCGCCCTCGTGAGCCAGGACGTCATGCTGGTCGACGACACGATCGCCGACAACATCGCCTTCAGCGTGCCCGGCGCGGACCGGCAGGCCGTCGAGCGTGCGGCGCGCGCGGCGCACGTACTCGACTTCGCCGACGAGCTGCCCGCCGGGCTCGATACGATGATCGGCGAGCGCGGAGCCCTGCTGTCCGGAGGCCAGCGCCAACGGGTCGCGATCGCCAGGGCAATCCTGAAGAACGCGCCGATTCTGATTCTCGACGAAGCGACGTCAGCGCTGGACGCAGAATCCGAGCATCTGGTCCAGACTGCGCTCGCCGAGCTATTGCGCGGGCGCACCACACTCGTGATCGCGCACCGATTGTCCACGATCGAGCGGGCCGATCGGATCATCGTGCTCGACGACGGCCGCATCGTCGAATCGGGCACGCATGCGGCACTCCAGTCTGCAGGCGGTGTGTACGCGGCGCTGCACCGGATGCAGTTCAACGTCTGAGCCGCAGGCGGACGACACAGGTTTGGCGACGCATCTGCATGACTGGCTCCTGGAAACCTGGTACGGCGACGACCGCCGTGGCCGCTGGTTGCGACCCGCGGCCTGGCTCTTCGCCGGCATCTCGCGGCTGCGCCGCGCGTCGTATGCCCGCGGCCTGCTTCCGCGCTATCGGTCGCGGCGTCCCGTCGTCGTCGTCGGCAATCTGACCGTCGGCGGAACCGGGAAGACGCCCTTCGTGATCTGGCTGGCGCGCGAGCTCGCGCACCGTGGCCTGCGGCCCGGCATCGCAATGCGCGGCTACGGGGGCGCGGGCGGCCACGCGCGCCTGCTGACCTCTGCAGACACGGCCGCGACCGCAGGCGACGAACCGGTGCTGCTCCAGCGCAAGCTCCCGATCCCGGTTGCAATCGGGAAGCGCCGCGCGGACGCCGCGCGGCTGCTCGAGGACCATTGCGATGTCATCGTCTGTGACGACGGCCTGCAGCACTATGGGCTCGCGCGGGACATCGAAATCGCAGTCGTCGATGGCTCGCGGCAGTTCGGGAACGGCCGCATGCTGCCCGCCGGCCCCTTGCGCGAGCCGGTCTCGCGTCTTGGCGAGATCGACGCGGTCGTCGTGAACGGCCACGGATTCGACTGGCCATCGGCGATCCGCATGCGGCTCGAGCCGGTCGCGGTGGTCGCGCTCCGCGACGGATCGCGCCGGCCGCTCACGGACTTTTCCGGCCGGCAGGTGACCGCGCTGGCAGCGATCGGCAATCCGGGCCGTTTTTTCTCGTTGCTGCGCGAGCACGGCGTCCTGGTCGAGGAGCGCGTGTTGCCGGATCACGGGCGATTCACGCCGGAGGCCGCGGGAGCCGGGGAGCGCCGGGCAATCCTGATGACCGAGAAGGATGCCGTAAAATGCGCCGGCGACGGCTGGAACGACGCCGGTTACGTCGAAGTCGAAGCGCGCGTGGACGCAGCCGCCGCGGCCGGCCTGCTCGCGCGGATCGAAGCAATGGCGGCGCACCGCCAAGGAAGCCATCGTGAGTGAACGCCTGACCGACATTCTGGCCTGCCCGGTGTGCAAGGGACCGCTGCAATGGCAGCGGGACACGCAGGAATTCCTCTGCCGCGCGGACCGGCTCGCCTATCCGGTGCGGGACGGCATTCCGATCATGCTTCCGGACGAGGCGCGCCCACTCGCCCCGGACGACAGCGCGCTCACCGGTCGTTGAGCAAGCAACCGGTGTTTCGCGTCGCCATTCCCGCGCGGCATGCTTCGACCCGCCTGCCCGGCAAGCCGCTCGCGCTCATCGCGGGCGTGCCGATGATCCTGCACGTGCAGCGGCTGGCGCTCCGTTCGGGCGCGAGCGAAGTAGTCGTCGCGACCGACGACGACAGGATTCGGACCGCGTGCGCGGCCGCCGGCGCGGACGTCGTGATGACCGGGCGCGACCACGCGTCCGGCACTGATCGCGTTGCGGCGCTTGCCGCGCTTCGCGGTTGGGAGGATGACTCGATCGTCGTGAACGTGCAGTGCGACGAGCCGATGCTGCCGCCCGCGCTGATCGGCCAGGCGGCCGGGCTTCTCGCGGCGAATCCGCCCGCGGCGATTGCGACGCTCGCGACGCCAGTCGCGACGCTCGACGAATACCTGGACCCGAATGTGGTCAAGGTCGTCACCCGCGACGACGGGCTGGCCTTGTATTTCAGCCGGGCGCCGATCCCCTGGGATCGCGACGGCGCGGAAGCCGCGCCGCCGAGCGCGACCCGTCATCGCGGCGCGCGCCGGCACCTCGGGCTCTACGCCTATCGCGTTTCCGCCCTGCGGGCGATCGCGGCGACACCGGCGACGGCGCTCGAGCGGCGGGAGCGGCTCGAACAGCTGCGCGCGCTGCAGATGGGCCTCGCCATCGTGGTTGCCGACTCCGTCGAGCCGCCCGGACCGGGCGTCGACACGCCGGAGGACCTGGCACGCGTGGAGCAGCTGATGCAGCAGGCGTCGCGGTCGTGAACCGGGCTGCGGACCAGGTCGCGCCGTTCTACGCGGTCGAAATCAATCGCATCGCCAACGAGCGCGAGCGCCGGGGCTTGCCGGTGATTCACATGGAGGTCGGCCAGCCTTCGGCGGGCGCGCCGCGGGCGGCGATCGCGGCCGGCGAGCGCGCGCTGAAGGAATGCCCGCAGGGTTACTGGGAGAGCAGGGCGCTCGCGGAGCGGATCGCCGTGCACTACCGCGGACTCCACGGACTCGAAATCGATTCATCGCGAATCCTGTTGACGATGGGGGCGTCCGCGGCCCTCGTGCTGGCGATGAACGTGCTGTTTGCGCGTGGCGCGCGCGTCGCGATGGCGCGTCCGGGTTACCCGGCCCATCGGAACGTCCTGCACGCGCTCGGGCTCGAGCCGCTCGAGCTCGACTGCGGCGCCGCCACGCGATTCCAGCCGACGGCCGCCATGATCGCCGCGCTCCATCCCGCGCCCGCCGGCCTCATCCTGACGAGCCCCTCGAACCCGACCGGCACGATGCTCGAAGACAGCGAGCTCGCCGCGCTGGCAGCGGTCTGCGTCGAGCGCGGCATCCGGATCATCTCCGACGAGACCTACCACGGGATTACGTACGGTGCGCGCGCGCATTCGATCCTCGAGTACGCATCCGATGCGGTCGTCGTGAACACTTTCTCGAAGTACTGGTGCATGACCGGCTGGCGTCTCGGCTGGGCGGTCGTGCCCGAGCCGCTCCTGGACACGATGCGCCGTTTTGCCGGCAATCTCTTCCTGGTTCCGCCGACCCTGTCGCAGCACGTGGCGCTCGCGGCGATGGACGAGCGCGCCGAACTCGACCGGCACGTCGCGACCTACGCCGCAAACCGGGAATCGCTGGTGGACGCGCTGCAAGGATTCGGCATCACGCGCATCGCGCCCGCCGACGGCGCGTTCTATCTCTACGCCGACGTCGGCGACCTGACGCGCGACTCGCTGGCCTGGTGCCGCGAGCTCCTCGACGCGACCGGAGTCGCGCTCAACACGGGGAAAGACTTCGACGGCGTCCGCGGCGATCGCTTCATCCGGATTTCCTTTGCAGTGTCCACGGCAGAAACGATCCGCGCCATCGAATGCCTCGACGCGTGGCTCTGCATGCGAAAGCGCGCATGACGCGGATACTGTTCGTATGTCTCGGCAACATCTGCCGCTCGCCCACGGCGGAGGCGGTGCTTCGCGATCTCGCGCGCCGCGAGGCCGCGGACTTCGCGATCGAAGTCGATTCCGCCGGCACGCACGGCTATCACACGGGCAGCGCGCCTGACGAGCGCGCCATCGCCGCCGCGCGCCGCCGCGGCATTGACATGAGTTCGATGCGCGCGCGCGTGGTCGAGGCGGCGGACTTCGAGCGCTTCGACCTGGTGCTCGCGATGGACGAAGCGGTGTACGAGCGGCTGCGTCGGATCGCACCGGGGCAGTATGCCGGCCGCGTGCGGCTCTTCCTCGAGTACGCGCCGCAACTGGAGCGGCGGGACGTGCCCGATCCCTATTACGGCGGCGAGACCGGGTTCGAAGAAGTGCTCGATCTCGTCGAGGAAGCCGCGCGCGGCTTGCTCGGCACGCTCGGCGCCCGCGGCTGAATCAGTCCTTTGGCCCGAAGTGGTGGCCCTCTCCGGGCGACGAGGACCACACGGTGTGAGTCTGTGCCGGCTTCGCAGCGGGGGTAGCCTGCGATTCCGCCGTGGGCTGTGCGACGACCGGGGGCGGCGCGACAACCGGAGGTGGGGCGACAACCGGAGGTGGCGGAGCGACCGGGGCAACCGGCTGCGGCGGTGCGTCGACCATCGGCTGCGGGGTCAGGCCAGGCGTTGGCGAGGAAGCCGCGTCGTTTCGCGCGCGCGGGTCGCCATTGCCCTGCGCAATCGGCTGAGTATCGCCCGGCCGGTAGGGGTCCTGACGACCGCCGCGACCACCCCGCCCACGCCGGCGGCGACGCCGGCGCGTCGAATCGCCTTCCGCTGACTGCTGATCGGTGCGCTGGTTTGGAGACGGCTGTGGCCTGGGTCCGGACTCGGCGGGGCGATCGCGGTGCCGCGCGTGATCATCGCGGGCGTGATCGGCGCGCTGGCGGTCATGCTGCTCTCCATGCTCCTGGTCGCGATGACGATCGCGATCGCGGTTGCGGTTCCGGTCCCGATCACGGTCCCGGCGCGGTCCGCGCTCGCCACGATGCGGTCGGCGGCCGCCGCGATCGTCACGCTGGTGATCGCGTGCCGGCCGTCCCCCATGGCGCTCGTGGCGTTCGGATCCCGAAGTTTCAGCGGCCGCCTTTGCAGGGCCCGCGACGCCGCGAAAGAACCCGATGAGCCGTGACCAGAGGCCGGGACCGCGATCTTCGCGGACGATGCGGGCGACTGGCACTGGCGCCGGCGCGGCCGGCGCGATAGGCTGCACCGCCGCAGGCTGGGCGGGGGTGCGCTGGTCCGACTGCGACTGGAAATCGAGCTCCTTGATCGGCTGGCCGGCCATCTGATAGCTCGTCATCGCGTTTTCCGCCAGCGACATCTCGTCGTCGCGCACGCGGCGGATCGAGTAGTTGGGCGTCTGCATGTTCGGGTCGGGCACGAGCACGATTTCGGTTTCGCGCTGGCTCTCGAGCCGGTGCAGCCAATCGCGTTTCTCGTTGATCAGGAACGTCGAAACGTCGACCGGCAATTGCGCCACGACGCGCGTCGTGCGTTCCTTGCGGACTTCTTCGCCGATCAGGCGCAGCACGGCCAGCGCCATGGATTCGACGCTCCGGATCGTGCCCATGCCGCTGCAGCGCGGGCAGGCCATGTGCGTGGATTCGCCGAGCGAGGGCCGCAGCCGCTGGCGTGACATTTCCATCAGGCCGAAGCGCGAGATCCGTCCGAGCTGGATGCGCGCGCGATCCGAGCGCACCGCGTCCCGCAGGCGATCCTCGACCCCCTGCTGGTTCTTCTTCGATTCCATGTCGATGAAGTCGATCACTATCAGTCCGCCGAGGTCGCGGATGCGAAGCTGCCGCGCGATCTCCTCCGCGGCCTCGAGATTGGTGTTGTAAGCCGTCGTCTCGATGTCAGTGCCGCGCGTCGCGCGGGCCGAATTGATGTCGATTGAGACGAGCGCCTCGGTGTAGTCGATCACGATGCCGCCGCCGGAGGGCAGCGTCACGGAATGGGAGTAGGCCGACTCGATCTGGCTTTCGATCTGGAAGCGGGTGAACAGCGGCACGTCATCGCTGTAGAGCCGGATCTGGCGCTGCGCGTCGGCAGTCTGGAAGCGCTGAACGTATTCGAGTGCGCGCTGGTGCGCGCCGGGCTCATCGATCAGCACCTCGCCGATGTCGTCCGACAGGTAATCGCGAAGCGCCCGCGTCACTGCGTCGCTCTCCTGGTACACGAGGAACGGCGCGGGCCGTTCAGCGGCTGCCGTGACGATCGCGTCCCAGTTGGCGCGCAGGTTGTCGAGATCCCATTGCAGCTCGTCGGGGCCACGGCCTACGCCAGCCGTGCGGACGATCGTGCCCATCCCGTCCGGCACGCGGAGCATTTCGAGCGAATCCCGCGTGGCGTCACGCTCGTCGCCCTCGATGCGGCGCGAGACGCCGCCGGCGCGCGGATTGTTCGGCATCAACACGAGGAAGCGGCCGGCCAAACTGATGAATGTGGTCAGTGCGGCACCCTTGGTGCCGCGCTCTTCCTTCTCCACCTGGACCTGGAGTTCCTGGCCTTCCTGGAGGACATCGCGGATGTTGAAGCGTGCGCCGGGCGCCGGCTGGAAGCGGAAATACTCCCGCGCAACTTCCTTGAGCGGCAGGAAGCCCTGGCGCTGGGAGCCGTATTCGACGAAGGCGGCTTCGAGGCTCGGCTCGACGCGCGTCACGCGCGCCTTGTAGATATTGCCTTTCTTCTGCTCGCGGGACGGTATCTCGATCGAAAGGTCGAAGAGCTTCTGACCGTCAACCAGAGCGACGCGCAACTCCTCTTGCTGCGTCGCGTTGATAAGCATTCTTTTCATGGGCCCCATCCAAGGTGCTGGGGGCCGCTTCGCGAGGGATGTCACGCTTGGTCACGAGGGAAACCCGTTGCCCCGCTGGCGTGGATCGCGGGCGCGAAGAAGCGGGCCGCAGTCTGTGGCTGCGGACGGTTGCACTCCTCCACGATCCAACGAGATCGACACGCGCGGGGATCACCACATCCGAACGAAGGGCCGGCGATGGTCCGGACATTCCGGACCAACTAACATGCGGCCTGCCCGAAGGGGGCCGCGTACCGGTCAGCGGCCACGCTCCGCTTCGCGAAGCCTGCGCCGTAAGACCTGACTGCGGACTACGATATCAGATGCGCTCGGAAAATCAATACGTTAGAGACACTCCGTGACGGCCAGTCGAAATCCGGGCGGCAAGGTGCAGCGGGTGCGCGCCGGCGCGCAGGCGGAAGGCCAGCGTCTCGACAATTTCCTGCTACGGGAACTCGCCGGTGTCCCGCGAAGCCGCGTGTACAGACTGCTCCGGCGAGGAGAGGTTCGGGTCAACGGCAAGCGCAAGCAGCCGGATTACCGCCTTTCCGCTTCCGACGAAGTGCGCCTGCCGCCGGTGCGTGAGCGGCCGGAGCCGCCGCCAGGCTCACGCCGAGTCCCCGACGCGCTGCTGGCGACAATCCAGCAGGCCATCGTGCATGAGGACGCGCGTCTGCTCGTCCTGGACAAGCCCGCGGGACTTGCGGTGCACGGCGGTTCAGGTCTCGCCTTTGGGGCCATCGAGGCCCTGCGCGCACTGCGACCCGACGAGCCGCTCGAGCTCGCGCACCGGCTCGACCGCGACACCAGCGGTTGCCTCCTGGTCGCCCGCACGCGGAGCGCCCTGCGGGCGCTCCACGCCATGCTCCGCCAGGGCACGGTCGAGAAGCACTACGCGACGCTCGTTGCAGGCCGCTGGCACCTCGGTCGCAAGACCATTGACGCGCCGGTCCTCACCCACGCACGCCAGGGCGGGGAGCGCGTGGTGCGCGTGCACCGCGCCGGCAAGATCGCCCTGTCGGTGTTTGCGCCGCTGGAGCACTTCAAGGACGTTGCGACACGGATGGACGTCGCAATCCAGACCGGCCGCACGCATCAGATTCGCGTTCATGCGGCCTTTGCCGGCCATCCAGTCGCCGGCGACGAAAAATACGGCGACCGTGATTTCAACGCGCGCCTGCGGGATCAGGGGCTTCGCCGGATGTTCCTGCACGCCGCGTCCATCGCGTTCGTGTGGCCGGAAGGCGGCGATGCGTTCCGCATCGAGGCGCCATTGCCTGCCGATCTCGCGTCGCTCCTCGAAAGGCTTCGCGAATCGCCACGCGCTCAGGGTTGAGGCGGCGAGAGCGGATCGAGCCCCGCTCCGCGAAGCGCATTGGCGACCCAGATGAGCGGCAGACCGATGATGGCCGCGGGATCGTGGGTGTCGATCGACTCGAACAAGGTCGTGCCCAGGCCTTCGCTGCGAAATCCGCCGGCACAGTCGAATGGCCGATCGATCTCGACGTAACGAGTGATTTCAGTTTCTGTGAGAGCGCGAAAGCGCACGACGGTGAGATCCACGTGCTCGCTGGTTGCGTGCGGCCGGCCGCGCAGCAGCGCCGCTGCGGTATGAAATTCCACGGTTCTTCCGCTGCTCGCGCGAAGTTGCTCCAGGCAGCGTCGTGCATTGCCCGGCTTGTCGTGGATGTGCCCGGCGCAGACGGCCACCTGATCGGATCCGAGGACCCAGGCCTCGGGGTGGCGCGCGGAGACCGCCGATGCTTTCGCGCGCGCGAGGCGCAAGGCGCGCTCGCGCGCCGCTTCCCCTGCGGTCTCCGCCTCGTCGATGCCGGGTGCCTCGGTCGCGAACGCAAGTCCGAGCCGGCCCAGCAGCGCCTGGCGATAGCGCGAGGTCGACGCGAGATAAAGGCGCGTGGTCATTGGCTTTCAGTGCTTAAAAAACAAGGATTTGCGCCATGTCTTCTTTGACACCCCCGGCGCCGCTCACTATCATACCGCCCCCATGTCAACGCCCCCGGACCGGCCGCTCGATGCGCAGGGCCTGGCGCGGAGCGGGGCGGTCGTCGAGAGGGATTTTCCGATTGCCGGCTTCGCGCGCTTGCGCGACCGGCTGGCAGAACCGAAGGGATTGGCCGCAGTGCGGGCGGAATTCCGTCTGCTCGGCGGATTTCCGGTGACGGTGCTGCGGGTGGAAGCCGGCGTCGTGCTGATCTGCCAGCGTTGCCTGGGGCCGGTCCGCCGTGAACTGGAATCGGTGGCGCATCTGGCGTTCGCACCGGACGAGACACTGGAGTTGCCGCCGGAATACGAAGCGATTGGTGGCGATGCACAAGAGCTCGACCTGGCTGCGCTCGTCGAGGACGAGTTGATTCTGTCGCTGCCACTGATCGCGCGGCACACGCCTGCGGAGGAGTGCAACGCGGCGGGCGTCGCGACGAAAACGCAACCGCGGGCACCGGAAATGCGCCGCCCATTCGCGGGACTGAAGGATTTGCTGAAACCTTGAATCGGAGATGACCGTCCATGGCCGTACAGAAAAGCCGCAAGACCCCGTCCAAGCGCGGCATGCATCGCTCCCACGATCGCCTCGCCAAACCGGCGCTGTCGAAGGACCCGACCACGGGCGAGACGCACCTGCGCCATCGCGTGAGCCGTGACGGCTTTTATCGCGGGCGCAAGGTGATCGAAGTCCCCGTCGAGGACGCCGGGCAGGAATGAGCCGGGCGCCTCTGGCGCAGCCAAGGGCACACCGATGAACCGCTATTCGCGCGTGGCCGGCACCGGCAGTTTTCTGCCGGAGCAGGTCGTGACGAACAAGGATCTCGAGTCGCGCGTCGACACGACCGACGAATGGATCCGCACGCGCACGGGCATCGAGCGTCGTCACATTGCCGGGCCCGATGAAACGAGCTCTTCACTGGCCGAGCATGCGGCGCGGCGCGCGTTGAAATCGGCAGGCCTGACGCCGGCGGACGTCGACTTCATCGTCGTCGGCACGACGACCCCCGACCTCATTTTTCCGAACACGGGGACGCTCCTCCAGGAGCGTCTCGGCATCCACGGCTGCCCGGCGTTCTCGCTCGAGACCGCCTGCAGCGGTTTTGTGTATGCCTTGTCGATCGCCGACAAGTATGTGCGGCTCGGTGAATCGAAGTGCGCACTCGTGGTCGGCGTCGAGTGCCTGTCGCGATTCGTGGACTGGACCGACCGTGCCACCTGCGTGCTGTTCGGCGACGGCGCCGGCGCCGTCGTGCTGACGCCCGCGGACGAGCCGGGCATCATCGGCACGCACCTGCATTCCGACGGCAAGTACAAGGACCTGCTGTTTTTCCCGTACGGCGTATCGAGCGGATTCGACAAGCTCCGCAACAACTCGACCGACGGACTCAAGATGCTGGGTAACGAAGTGTTCAAGGTCGCCGTACGGACACTTTCGAAACTCGTCGACGAGACCCTCGCCAAGAACGGCGTCGAGCGCAGTGAAATCGACTGGCTGATACCGCACCAGGCGAATCTCCGGATCATCCAGTCGGCCGCCGACAAGCTCGGGCTGCCGATGGAAAAAGTGGTGGTGACGGTGCAGGACCATGGCAATACCTCGGCCGCGTCGATCCCGCTTGCCTGGGACACCGCCGTGCGTGACGGCCGCATTCACCGCGGCCAGTTGCTGCTCCTGGAGACATTCGGCGGGGGCTTTACCTGGGGCTCCGCGCTGATACGCTATTGACGATGCGGCAAGCGATTGGCGGCGTGTTCTGGATGATGCTGTCCCTGGCGGCCGCCGGGACGGCGTCGGCCGAACAATTCGCACTGCCGGCCGACGGCAGCGACGTCATCGGCGAGAGCCTCACGACCGAGGCGGATGCGAGCGACACCTTGCTCGACATCGCGCGCCGCCACAGCCTCGGCTACGAGGAAATCACGAATGCGAATCCGGGCGTCGATGCCTGGCTGCCCGGCGCGGGCACGGTCGTCGTCGTGCCGCGACAGCGACTGCTGCCGCGCGCGCCGCGCACGGGCATCGTCATCAACCTGCCCGAACACCGGCTCTATTGGTATCCGCCGGCGGCGCCCGGCGAGGCGCCCGTGGTCTGGACGTTTCCGGTCAGCATCGGAAAGATGGACTGGAACACGCCGCTCGGCAGCACGCGCATCGTCGCGAAGGTCAAGGATCCGACGTGGACGCCGCCCAAGTCGGTCCGCGAAGAGCACGCGAAGCGAGGCGACATCCTGCCCGCGGTCGTCCCGGCGGGGCCCGACAATCCGCTCGGGCGCTTCGCGCTTCGGCTCGGCATTCCGGGCGGCGCGTACCTGATCCACGGCACGAACCGCCCCGCCGGCGTCGGCATGCAGGTCACGCACGGCTGCATGCGCCTCTATCCCGAGGACATCGAGACTCTCTATGGGCTCGTGTCGCTGAACACGCCGGTGACGATCGTCAATCAGCCGTACAAGTGGGGCTGGCGCGAGGGCGAATTGCTGATCGAAGTGCATCCGCCCTTGCAGGAAGACGCGGTCGAGCCGCCGACGCTCACCGACCTGACGCGCCTGATCGTCGACGCGACGCGCGCCAATCCGCTGGCGATCGACTGGATCGGGGCCGAGCGCACCTGGCGTGAAGCCCGCGGCATTCCGACGCCGGTTACCGTCGCGGGCTCGCGCACGGCCGCCGTGCCGCGCGCAACGCAACCCCGGGACTGAAAAAGCGAAAGCCCCGCGGTGTCGCCACCGCGGGGCCTTTCTATTGGCGTACGACGTCGATTACTTCGACATCGACTTTTCGAACATGCGATTGAGCTTCTCGCTGTTCGCGTCGCAGCACTGCTGCGCGGCCTGCGCCGCAGACGCAGCCTGATTGGCCGTGTTCTGCGCCGAGGTGGCAGCCTGCTGAGCGGCGGCCGCAGCGCGGCTTGCGCCGTCCGCTGCAGTCTTCACGCCGTCGAGATCGCCCGACAGCTTGGAGACTTGCGACTTGAGCGAGTCGACTTCCGCCTGCAAGGGCTTCAGATCGGTGCAGCCGGCGCCCAGGGCGATGACGGCGGCAGCGACGCCCACCTTCAGGATGTTGGTCATGAGATTTTTCTCCACAAGGTTGCATGGAACGTTACAAGCCGCTTGCGCGGATGCACGGC
>JBOHZO010000097.1:0-8208 GCA_050738555.1 Steroidobacteraceae bacterium
GCCGCTCGTCAGCACGTATTGCTACGCCTGTTACCGCTCGACTTGCATGTGTTAAGCACGCCGCCAGCGTTCAATCTGAGCCAGGATCAAACTCTTCAGTTCAATGGTTTGAGCTGAAGCGAGATCCAAACTCCAAACATAGATCCGGTTTGACCCGGACCGCTGGACGCTTGGTTACTCGCAGTGGCGCCCATGAATGGACAACCTGACGCGAGTCCCCACACAAATTACCTGCTGCTTTTTAAAGAACTCCCTGACGACAAAAGCGACAGGGACGACCTCGTATTTTACCCCGGGTCAGGGGGTCGCACAACATAATTGGCATGCCGCACGAACCCGCCCGGGCTGTCCTTTCCAGGACGGCCCGAGATCGGGGGCGCGCAGTATAGCCCCCGGCCGCGGGGAGTCAACGGGCGATGAAACCGTTCAGGATTTCTTCAGTGTCACGCGGGCAAAACCGCGTTTTCCAGCCTGCAGCAGGTAGGTTGTGCCGGTGTCCAGGACCGTGTCTCGACTCTCGACCCGTTCTCCGTCCACGCGGACGGCACCCTGTTCGATCAGCCGGTAAGCCGCGGTCGCGCTCGCGGCGAGCCCGGCGTCCTTCAGCACGTTGGCGAGCTTGGCTGATGCCCCTTTGCAGGCGAGCATTTTCTCCACGATCGCCTCCGGCAATGCGCCGTCGCGGAAGCGCGCAATGAAACGGTCGCGCTCGGCCGCGCCCGCTCCCTTGCCGTGATAGGTGTCCACGATTTCGACGGCAAGCTCGAACTTGGCGTCGCGGGGATTCTGCCCCGCGGCGACGGCCGCGCGAAGCTTCGCGATCTCGCCGAGAGTCCGCGCGGACAGCAGTTCGAAATACCGCCACATCAATTTGTCGGAAATCGACATCAGCTTGCCGAACATTTCTGCCGCTGGCTCGTGAATGCCGATGTAGTTGTTGAGCGATTTGGACATCTTCTGTACGCCGTCCGTGCCCTCGAGCAAGGGCATCGTCAGCACGACCTGCGGTTCCTGGCCGTAGTCGGTCTGCAGCGAACGGCCCACCAGCAGGTTGAATTTCTGATCCGTGCCGCCGAGCTCGACATCCGCCTTCAGCGCGACCGAGTCGTAGCCCTGCACCAGCGGATAGAGGAATTCATGCACGGCGATCGGCTGGCCGGCCTTGTAGCGCTTGGAAAAGTCGTCGCGTTCGAGCATGCGCGCGACCGTGTACTTCGCGGCGAGCTCGATCATGCCCGCCGCGTTCATCGGGCTGAACCAGCGCGAATTGAATTCGATGATCGTTTTTTCCGGGTCGAGGATCTTGAAGATCTGTTCCTGGTAGGTGTGCGCGTTGGCCTGGATCTCCTCGGGCGTCAGCCGGGGCCGCGTAGTGTTCTTCCCGCTGGGGTCGCCGATCATTCCGGTGAAATCGCCGATCAGGAAGATCGCCTCATGCCCGAGTCGCTGGAACTGACGCATCTTGTTGATCAGCACGGTGTGGCCGAGATGCAGGTCCGGCGCGGTGGGGTCGAAGCCCGCCTTGACGCGCAGTGGCCGCCCGCGCGCGAGCTTGCGCAGGAGGTCGGCTTCGGTCAGGAGTTCGGCGGCGCCACGGCGCAATTCGTCGATTTGTCGGGCCGGCGCCAGCATGATCCCCCCTGCCGGCAGCACTCTGCGGCAACCCCGCAATTCTGGGAGCGGGCCCGGGCCTTGGCAATCGCTGGGCCCCGTCAGGACGGCTTTATCTGTGACGCAGTACAAAGGCCGCTCAATCAATGGGTTGACGTTTCTTCCTCCGTTGATTTAACGTCCCCCCTCTAGCTTCCCGGGGATGCCCGCTGGTGACACGACCCTTCTTCGCGAAGGCCGCCGCACACGCAGTTGCCGCCGCAGAACCGCGCCGGCTCGGCGTGATCGCTTCCATTGTCGTTGCGGGCGCGATCCTGTCGGCCGCCGGTTCGCAAGTCGAAAATCCGCTACTCGACCCGTCGATCGATGGCCTGCTGCCCGCGGCCGAAGGATCGGCGGCGGCGGAACCCCTGGCGCGATCCGCGCCATTCGAGTTCATCGCGGTCACGATCGGCCGGAACGACACGCTCGACCAGATCTTCCGCGGCCTGCAATTGAAGATCGCGGATCTCGCGGAACTCCGGAGCCTGCCGGACGTCCGCAAGAGCCTCGACATGATCCGCCCCGGCGACGTGATCCAGCTCACGCACCTCGACGGCGAGATCAAGTCGCTGACCCGGCGCATCAACGAGACGGCGACGCTTTCGGTGACGCGCGCCGAAGAGGGCTTCAGCGCCAGCATCGTCGAGAATCCGCTCGAGACGGAAGAGCGGATGCTCCGCGGCACGGTCGACAGCTCGCTGTACGTGGCCGTCAATTCGATCGGTGGAACCGACCGGCTCGCCGTGTCGCTCGCCGACGTCTTCAAGTACGACATCGATTTCGTCAACTCGGTACGGCCCGGCGACAGCTTCGTCGTGGCGCACGAGCAGCAATTCCAGGACGGCGAATTCGTGCGCGACGGCGACATTCTCGCCGCCGAATTCGTCAACTCCGGAAAGACCTATCGCGCGGTGCGCTATGTGTCGCCGGAAGGCCGCGTGGACTACTACACGCCGGACGGCCGCCCGGTGCGCAAGGCATTCCTCCGCTATCCGGTCGATTACGCCCGCATCAGTTCGGGCTACAGCCTCGCGCGGCGCCATCCGGTCCTGAATCGCATCCGTGCGCATCGCGGCATCGATTTTGCCGCGCCGTCGGGCACCCCCATCAAGGCCGCTGGCGCCGGACGCGTCGTCAGTCGCGGCAAGAACGGTGGCTACGGCAACAACGTCGTGCTCGCCCACAAGAACGGCGTGACGACGCTCTACGCGCACATGTCGCGGTTCGCGCGTGGCCTGGCGGTCGGTGACCACGTGACACAGGGCCAGGTGATCGGGTATGTCGGCATGACGGGCCTCGCGAGCGGGCCGCACGTGCACTACGAGTACCGGGTCAACGGCGTGCACAAGAATCCGGCGCGCGTGACGATCCCGAAGTCCGATCCGATTCCGGATAGCCTGATGGCCGATTTCCAGGCCCAAACGGCGCCGCTCCTGGCGCGACTCGACACGCCGTCCGCCGCGCGCGTCACGGTCGCCCGCACGACGACGAGCAGCACCGGCGGCGCCGGGCGCTGATTTTCCTCAGGTCGAGAAGGACGACCCGCAACCGCAGGTCGTGGTGGCGTTCGGATTTCGAATCACGAACTGCGCGCCTTCGAGGTCCTCGCGATAGTCGATCTCGGCACCCGCGAGATACTGGAAGGAAAGCGGATCGACCAGGAGCGACACGCCCTGGTTCGGGAACTCGGCGTCGCCCTCTTCGATTTTCTCGTCGAACGTGAAGCCGTACTGGAATCCGGAGCAACCGCCGCCGGACACGAACACGCGCAGCTTGAGCATCGGATTGCCCTCTTCGCGGATCAATTCGCCGACCTTGCGGGCGGCGGCGTCCGTGAAAACAAGCCGGTCGCTGCCTGGCGTTTCGCCCGTCATAAATCCTTATTCCACAATGAGAAAGCCTGACGATCCATTCTAGGTCCGCGTTGTCGGCCGGTCAAAGCGGCGGCGACTCGCCGGCGCCCTCCACGCGCCAGTTGAACGTCTGGCGGGATGGCTCCGGATTGCGGCCGAGCCGGTACTCGACATGCAGGCGCGCAGGCCGGAATTCCAGTGGCAGCTCGATCGGCACCTCGATCTGCTGGAAGAATCTCAGCGAAAACGGGAACTGGCGGCGCTTGTCGGTCTCGATCTCGGCGAGCGGCAGCGTCTCCCGTGTTTCTGCCCGCTGCCCTTCGACGGCAAAGGTCATGGTGCCGTTCGCGATCGTATTGCGCGTCGCCGCCTGCACGAGCGTGATCAATACGCGATAGCGACGCTCCTCATCTTCCGCGCGGATCCGCAACTCCTGCACGCGCAGCGTCCCGGTGCCGAACTGCCGTGCGACGAGGCCGCGATAGAACTGGAGTTCCTGCTTCTGGCGGGCGGTTTCCGCCTGGAGCTCCCCGATCATGCGCTGCGCTTCCGTCTGCGCCTGCCGGTCCACACGCTGGCCCACTTCAGCGACGGCGACGCGATGCTGCAGCGATTCATTCTCTACGTCGAGCGCCCGGTTGCGCTTCCCGAGATCGAGCCGTTCGACCATGGCGTTCACGACGAAGTAACCGGCGCTCGAGCGCCCGAGCTCGAAACCGGCGTAGCCGATGGCGAGCGCGGCGAAGACGACGAGCGCGACGCGCCACCGATAGCCCCGCTTTCCCGATTTTTCGCTCAACCGCGGATCCCGTCGCTAGAATCGGCGCCGGAAAGGGAGTGCAGACGAATGCCCTGGATCAAGGCCTGGCACGTGATCTTCATGGTGACCTGGTTCGCCGGACTCTTCTACCTGCCGCGGCTCTTCGTATATCACGCTTCCGCCGCCGACGCCGCCGGCAAGGAACGGTTCTGCGCCATGGAACGGCGGCTGTTCGCGATCATGACGACCGGCGGCCTGCTGACCACGGCCTTCGGGCTGTGGCTCCTCGTCATGAATCCCGCGCTGCTTGCGACCGGATGGATGAAAGCAAAGCTCGCGCTCGTCGCGCTCCTCGTGTGCTACCACTTCTGGATCTGGAAATTGCTGCGGGATTTCGCCGCCGGCCGCAACGCGCACGGTACGCGCTGGTACCGCTGGTTCAACGAAGCGCCGTCGCTGCTCCTGATCGGCATCGTGCTCCTGGCGGTCGCCAGGCCCTTCTGACTCACGCGTCCGGATCCGGGCCGCGCCGGTATCCGGATTCCATGCGCTCGCGCCACCATTCGGGATACGCCGGGAGACCTTCGGGAAATGCGTGCGCGCCGAGCTCGTGCAACGCGCGCGAATAGACGCGGCGCTTGAAATAGATGACGTCGCGAACCGCGTCCCACCACCCGGCCCAGCGCCAGCGATCGAATTCAGGCGGCTGCTCGGTGGAATCGAAGCGCAGCGCCGAATCCTCCGTGCCGAGGCGCAGCAGGAACCAGCGCTGCTTCTGGCCGATGCACAGCGGACTCGAATCGCGGCGCACGAATTGCGACGGCAGGCGATAGCGCAGCCAGGTGCGCGTGCGCGCGACTTCCTCGACCTGGCTGCGGCGCAGCCCGACTTCTTCCGCGAGTTCGCGGTAGAGGGCCTCCTCGGGGCGCTCGCCGCGCCGCACCCCGCCCTGGGGAAACTGCCAGCCGCGCGCGCCCGCGCGGCCGCCGATGAACACCTGGCGGTCGTCGTTCATGAGGATGATGCCGACGTTCGCCCGATATCCCTCCGCATCGATGTAGTCCGTCTCGCGATCCATGCCCGCCAATCTTAATCCGGCTAAAGTTCGGGGATGGGGAGGATGCGCGCGGCGACGTTGATCCTGCTGCTGGCGCTCGCATCGCTTGCGGCGATCGCGGCCTCGCTCGCCCTCGGCAGCTCGGGCATCGACGCGCCATGGGAGCGGCTCGCGGCCGGCGATCCGCTGATGCGCACGATTGTCTGGGAACTGCGCCTGCCGCGCGCGCTCGCAGCGTTCGGCGCGGGCGTCGTGCTCGCGCTCGCGGGCGTGTTGATGCAGGCGCTGCTCCGCAATCCGCTCGCCGATCCTTATGTGCTCGGCGTCTCGGGCGGCGCCGCCGTCGGTGCCCTCGGCATGATGCTCATGGGCCTCGCGGGGTTTGCAGTCGACGCCGGCGCGGCCGCGGGAGCCTTCGCCTCCATGCTGCTCGTCTTCGCGGTTGCCCATGGGCCCGGCGGCTGGACCACGACGCGCCTGCTCCTGACCGGCGTCGTCGTCGCGGCCGGATGTGGCGCGATCGTGAGCCTGCTCTTGTCCTTGTCCGACGACTTGCGGCTCCGTGGCATGCTGTTCTGGCTGCTCGGCGACTTCGGCTACGTCCGCACGCCGTGGTCACTGCTTGCGATCGCGCTCGTCGCGATTCCCGCCTGCCTGCTGGGCTCGCGCCCGCTCGACGCGCTCGCACGCGGCGAATTACAGGCGCGGCTCCTCGGCGTGCCCGTGCGCGGGCTGCGCATCGCGATCTATGTCGCCGCGTCGGTCCTGACCGCCGCCGCCGTCACGACCGCCGGCAGCATCGGTTTCGTCGGGTTGGTGACGCCGCATCTCGTACGGCTTCTCGTTGGCTCTTCGCACCGCGCGGTGATCCCGGCAGCGGCGCTCGCGGGCGGCGCCCTGCTCGTCGTCGCAGACCTGCTCGCCCGCACGATCGTCGCGCCGCGCCAGCTGCCGGTCGGGGCGCTGACGGCGCTCATCGGCGTGCCGCTGTTCCTGCTCCTGATGCACCGCCGATCGGCGGCCTGACGCGGGCGCTCAGACGCGCGGGAACCCCACGAGATGCTGCGCATCGAGCCGGATGCCGATGTGCTCGCCGATCGCATGGTCGTGGTGACTCGGCACGAACGAGAGCGCCGTCGCGCCGGAGGGCAGGCGCAGCTTGTAGCGGAACTGCGCGCCGCGAAACGCGCGCTCGACGACTTCCGCCCGCAATTCGCTCGCGTCGTCGTGAATCACGTCATCGGGACGAAGCAGCAGATCTAAGTGGGTCCCGGGCGCCTGAGCGGAGGTTAGCTGTCCCTCGATCACGCCGAGCTCGGTCGCAACGCGGCCCGGGCCGAGTACTGTGCCCTGGATGAAAGTGCCTTCGCCGACGAAATCCGCCACGAACCGCGTCGCCGGCGAGTGGTAGAGCCGCCAGGGCGCATCCCATTGCTCGAGCCGGCCCGCGCGCAGCACGCCGATCTCGTCGGCGATGGCGAAGGCCTCGCGCTGGTCGTGCGTCACGAGGAGCGCGGTCGCGCCCTCCGCGACGAGTGCCGCGCGGACCTGCTGCGCGAGCTCAGTGCGCACGTCGGCATCGAGATTCGAAAACGGCTCGTCGAGCAGGACGAGCCGCGGCCGCGGCGCCAGCGCGCGCGCGAGGGCGACGCGCTGCTGCTGACCGCCCGACAACTCGTGCGGGAACCGCCCGGCAACGCCCGCAAGGCCGACCAGCTCGAGCATTTCGAGCGCGCGGCGCCGGCGGCTTTCGCGATTTGCGTCGCGGAGCCCAAAGGCGACATTCGCCAGCACGTCCAGGTGCGGAAACAGCGCAAAGTCCTGGAACAACATGCCGATGCGGCGACGTTCCGGCGGCACCCAGGAACCGCGACCCGACAGCAACTCGCCGTCGGCGAGCACGTCGCCGGCGTCGGGACGCTCGAAACCGGCGATCGAGCGCAACACGGTGCTCTTGCCCGAGCCGCTCGGCCCGAGCAGGCAGCCGATACGCCCCGCGTCCACGGCGAGCGACAGCCGGTCGATCGCGGCGACGCCGGGGAAGAATCTCGAAACTTCACGCAGCTCGAGCCGCACGCTCCATCCTCCAGGTCAGCAGGGCGACCGGCAGCAAGCCTGCGACGACGATCGCGAGCGACGGCAGGGCGGCGCGCTCCCATTCGCCCTCAGCGGTCATCTCGAACACCCGCACCGCCAGTGTGTCCCAGCCGAAGGGCCGGGTCATCAGCGTAATCGGCATCTCCTTCATGACGTCGACGAAGACGAGCAGCACGGCCGTGCCGATGCCGGCGCCGAGCAGCGGCAAGTGCAGCCGCGACACGACCTCGCGGGTCGAAAGCCCGAGGGAGCGGGCCGCTTCCTCGAGCGAGGGCCGGATGCGCGTGAAGCCGCCCTGCACAGGCCCGTGCGCGACGGCAAGGAATCGCGCCACGTAGCCGAGCAGCAGCGCGAACACGGTGCCCTGAAGCCAGAGACCTTCGCCGTCCGCGACCAGGCGCCAGCCGTTCTCGATCGCGGCGAGCGCGCTGACGACGCCGACTGCGAGCACGGCGCCCGGGACCGCGTAGCCCAGCGTTGCGACGCGCGCGGCCGTTCGAGTCACGACACCGTCGGAGATGCGTGCCGCATAACCGAGCGCGAGCGCGAGCGCGAGACAGGCGAGCGCGGCCATTCCAGCGAGGCCGAGCGTGCGGAGCATGTAGCTCACGTAGCGCGCGTCGAGATCGATCGCGGCCTCCTCCCAGGCCCATCGGGCGAGCGCCACGGCGGGGAGCAGGAAGCCGAGCGCGAAAACCGCCGCCGCAAAGGTGAAAGCGGTCCAGCCGCGCGCGCCCGTGAGCTCGAGCCGCCGGGCGCCGCG
This sequence comes from Steroidobacteraceae bacterium, assembly GCA_050738555.1. Lineage (GTDB taxonomy): Bacteria > Pseudomonadota > Gammaproteobacteria > Steroidobacterales > Steroidobacteraceae > SCUD01. The sequence goes on from JBOHZO010000097.1 coordinate 8,184, forward strand.
CGCGCCGGAGTCCGCCGTGGCATAG
>JBOHZO010000098.1:0-7804 GCA_050738555.1 Steroidobacteraceae bacterium
GAACGGAACGAATAGCGTCAACACTGCGATGAGGATGCGCATACGCTTCATCTCCGTTGCGGAAACCGTCTTGTCTCCTCCGGCGTCAGATTGCGCCAGCGCCCGCTCGCGAGCGAGCCGAGGCGGATGTGCATGATGCGCACCCGCGTGAGCCGCTGCACGCGGAACCCCAGCGCCGAGCACATGCGGCGGATCTGACGGTTCAGCCCTTGCGTCAGCACGATGCGAAACGAATCGCGGCCCGCGCGCGTGACCACGCAGGGTTTCGTTTTTTCCCCGCCGATGCGCACGCCCGCGGCCATCATCGAGAGAAACGTGCCGGTGATGGGCCGCTCCACGGTCACCAGGTATTCCTTTTCGTGGCCGTGCTCGACACGGAGGATCTCGTTGACGATGTCGCCGTTGTTCGTGAGGAGGATCAGGCCCTCGGAATCCTTGTCGAGGCGGCCGATCGGGAAAATCCGCTCGCGATGCCGCACGAAATCGACGATGTTGCCGACGATGTCGCGCTCCGTCGTGCAGGTGATGCCGCGCGGCTTGTTGAGCGCGATGTAGACGTCCGTGCGGCGCGCGGGCAGCGGCTGGCCATCCACCCGCACGTCGTCGCCTTCTTTGATCTGCGTGCCGAGCGCGCCCGGCGCGCCATTGACGGTGACGCGCCCGGCGGCGATCCACGCATCCGCCTCGCGCCGGGAACAGATACCGGTCTCGCTGATGTGCTTGTTGAGCCGCATTGGGCGGCGATTGTAATCGCGCCACTTCGGTGCATCAGCTATAGTCCGCGCACTACTGTGGTGCAAAGTGAATTCATACGCCATTCTTTGCGCACGGAAGCATATGATTTTACTTGGTATTACCAGCGGTCGCGCTGGCACGCTCCTTGCACCACGGTGGGGATCGCGATCAAACGCAAGAGGACAGGGAGATGAGCATGACCCCGGCCGACGTCTTGAGACTGGTAAAAGAAAAGGAAGCGAGCTACTGCGACCTGCGCTTCACCGACACGCGCGGCAAGGAACAGCACGTGACGATTCCGACGCGCCTGGTCGACGAGGATTTCTTCGTCGACGGGAAAATGTTCGACGGCTCCTCGATCGCCGGCTGGAAGGGCATCAATGAGTCGGACATGATCCTGATGCCGGATGCATCGACCGCGATGATCGATCCGTTCTACGAGGAGACGACGCTCCTCCTGCGCTGCGACGTGGTCGAGCCGACCACGATGCAGGGCTACAGCCGCGACCCGCGCTCGCTCGCGAAGCGCGCGGAGGCGCATCTCAAGTCGACCGGCATCGCCGAGACCGCGCTCTTCGGGCCCGAGAACGAGTTCTTCATCTTCGACAGCGTGCGCTATACCAACGAGCTGCACGGCTGTAGCTACCACATCGATTCGGTGCAGGGTTCGTGGAACTCCGGCACGAGCTACGACAGCGGCAACCTGGGCCATCGCCCGGGCGTGAAGGGCGGTTACTTCCCGGTGCCGCCGGTGGATCGCTTCCAGGACCTGCGCACGGCGATGTGCCAGGCCTGCGAGGAACTCGGGCTGAAGGTCGAAGTGCACCATCACGAGGTCGCGACCGGCGGCCAGGGCGAGATCAACGTCGCCGCGAACACGCTCACGAAGAAGGGCGACGAGGTCCTGCTCCTCAAGTACGCGCTCTGGAACGTCGCGCACGGCTACGGCAAGACTCTCACTTTCATGCCGAAGCCGCTCGTCGGCGACAACGGCAACGGCATGCATGTGCACCAGTCCTTGCAGAAGGACGGCAAGAACCTGTTCGCGGGCGAGCGTTACGCGGGGCTTTCCGACATCGCGCTCTATTACATCGGCGGGATCATCAAGCATGCGAGGGCGCTGAACGCCTTCACCAACCCGGGCACGAACAGCTACAAGCGCCTGGTCCCGGGCTTCGAGGCGCCGGTGATGCTCGCGTATTCGGCACGGAACCGCTCGGCGTCGATCCGCATTCCCTGGGTGTCGAATCCGAAGGGCCGGCGCATCGAGGTGCGCTTCCCGGATTCACTCGCAAACCCGTACTTCGCCTTCGCGTCGATGCTGATGGCGGGCCTCGACGGAATCCAGAACAAGATTCATCCGGGCGAGGCCTCGGACAAGGACCTCTACGACCTGCCGCCGGAAGAGGCGAAGAACATCCCGGAAGTCTGCCATTCGCTCGACATGGCGCTCGAGCATCTCGACCGCGACCGCGATTTCCTGAAGCGCGGCGGCGTTTTCAGCGACGACCTGATCGACGCCTACATCGCGCTGAAGGAAGGCGAAATGACGCGCTTCCGGATGTCGACGCATCCGGTCGAGCTGGACATGTATTACAGCCTCTGAGGCGGTTTTCCGGGGCTGGGACGGCGGTCACAGATGCCGTCCCGGTTTTGTCAGTCCGGCAGGGCAGGGGATATGCTGTCGCAATGCGCCTGTTCCTGCTCCTCGCCGGATTGATCCTGTCCCTGGCGGCCGCGTCCCAGGAGATCTACCGGTGGGTGGACAAGGACGGCGTCGTACACTATTCAGACTCACCCGATTCGCCCGACGCGGTGCTCATCACCGTGATCGAGCCGAATGCCTACGAATCGGAGGCCGCGACGCCGGCGACTGCCTCGTCGACCGGGGAGCCGGAAGAGGAGCCGTCCGTTTCGCCCTACGAATCGCTCTCCATCGTGCAGCCGGCGCCCGACCAGGTGTTCTTCGGATCGGATGCGACGGTCCCGGTCACCGCCGAATTGCAGGGCACACTGCGGCCCGATCACTCGGTCGTCTTCTTCGTCAATGGCAATCGCCGGCCGGCGAGCGGGCTCGGGATCGAGCTCAGCAACCTGGAACGCGGCACGTACTTCCTGCGCGCGAGCATCCTCGACCGGCACGGCCAGCCGATGATCACGAGCCAGCAAACCACCTTCCACGTGCGCCAGGCCTCGATCCAGAATCCGCAGACGCCAGTGCCACCTCGGCCGCGCCTGCGGCCCGCGCCCGCCCCGACGCCCGGAAACTGAACCCCGCCGTCCCGGGGCGGGAGACGCGCGATGGCGCGTGATCCTGGCGCGCGCGCCGCGTTCGATCCGACGGCCATTCTCGACCAGCTCGCCACGGCGATACTCGTCGTGGATGCGGGCGCATGCGTCATCTGGCTCAATGCCGCGGCCGCCGATCTGCTCGCGGCCAGTCCCGCCGCAGCTCGCGGACGGCGCCTCGCGTCGCTCGTCGCCGGCGGCGCGGCAATCGAATCGCTGATCGCGCGAAGCCGCGAAAGCCAGGAGCCGCTCGCGCTCCGCGGTCTCGAGCTCGCGCCGTCGGCGCGAGCCGACACGCGCTACCAGGTGGACGTCTCGATGACGCCGCTCGCGGGAGCGTCGTCGCCGGCGGGCGCCGTGCTGGTCGAGATCGCCGACACCACGCAGCCGTCCCGCATGACGCGCGACAGCGCCTTGCTCGTGCAGCAGGGCGGCTCCCGCGTGATGGCGCGGCAGCTCGCGCACGAAATCAAGAATCCGCTGGGCGGGCTCCGTGGCGCAGCGCAGCTGCTCGAGCGCGAGCTGCCGAACGACGGGTTGAAGGATTACACGCGCGTGATCATCGGCGAGGCCGATCGGCTCTGTGCGCTCGTCGACGGTCTGCTCGGGCCAGCCCGGCCGATCCGGCGCGAGCCCGTCAACGTGCACGAGCTCATCGATCGCGTCTACCGGCTCGCCCGGGCCGAAGCGCCTGGCGGCATCGCCATCGAGCGCGACTACGATCCGAGTCTTCCGGCGCTCGACCTCGACCGCGACCTGATGGTGCAGGCGATGCTGAATCTCGCGCGGAATGCCGTGCAGGCGCTCGGTGAGCGCGGAATTCTCACGCTGAGGACGCGCGCCATGATGCACGCGACGATCGGCACGGAACGCCATCGCGTGGTCGCTTCGCTGCAGTTCGAGGACGACGGTCCCGGCGTGCCGGCCGAACTCGGCGAAACGATCTTCTATCCGCTCGTGACCGCGCGCCCCGGTGGAACCGGCCTCGGCCTCGCGGTCGCCCAGGACATCGCGGCGCGGCACGGCGGAATCATCGAATTCGACAGCAGGCCGGGGCGTACCGTGTTTTCGCTGCTCCTGCCGATGGAGAACGGGCATGAACAAGTCGCTTGACGTCTGGGTGGTGGACGACGACGTGTCGATCCGCTGGGTGCTCGAGCGTGCCTTGCGCCAGGGCGGCATGGAGCCGCGGTCGTTCGAGCACGCGGATGCGGCCCTCGCGGCGCTTGCCGACCGCCGGCCGGACGTGCTCGTCACGGACGTGCGCATGCCGGGCACGGGGGGACTGAAACTGCTCGAAATCGCGCGGCGCGACCACCCGGAATTGCCGGTCATCGTGATGACGGCGTATTCGGACCTCGAGCACGCGGTCGCGGCCTATCGCGGCGGCGCGTTCGAGTACCTGCCGAAGCCGTTCGATATCGACGAGGCCGTCGCGCTCGTGCGGCGCGCCGCGACGCAGGGCGGCGCCGGCCGGCCGGGCACCGAATTGCCCGCGATTCCGGACATCCTGGGACAGGCGCCGGCGATGCAGGAAGTTTTTCGCGCGATCGGCCGCTTGTCGCGGTCGAGCCTCTCCGTGCTCGTCACCGGCGAATCCGGATCGGGCAAGGAGCTCGTCGCGCGCGCGCTGCATCAGCACAGCCCGCGGGCCGCCGGCCCGTTCATTGCGCTCAACACGTCGGCGATCGCCTCGGAGCTGCTCGAATCGGAGTTGTTCGGCCATGAGAAGGGCGCGTTCACGGGCGCGGACGCGATGCGCCGCGGCCGTTTCGAGCAGGCGGACGGCGGCACGCTGTTTCTCGACGAGGTGGGGGACATGAGCGGCGCGCTCCAGATGCGATTGCTGCGCGTGCTCGCCGAGGGGGAGTTCTACCGGGTGGGCGGCAGCACGCCGATCCGTGTCGACGTGCGCGTGATCGCGGCGACGCACCAGGATCTCGACGCGCTCGTGAAACAGGGCCTGTTCCGCGAGGATCTGCTGCACCGGCTGAACGTGATCCGGATCCGCGTGCCGGCGCTCCGCGAGCGGCGCGGCGACATCCCGGAGCTGCTCGCGCACTATCTCGCGCTGGCTGCGCGAGAGCTCGCGGTCGAGCCCAAGACGCTCGCGCCCGAGGCGGAGAGCCGCCTGGCTGCTTTCAACTGGCCCGGCAACGTCAGGCAACTGGTCAATGCGGCGCGCCGCCTCACGGTGACCGCGCCGGGACGCGAGATCCGGGACGAAGACATTCCGCCGGATCTCGGCGGCAACGGCGCGGAACCGCCGGCCGTGGACGACTGGTGCCGCGAACTCGAAGCCTGGGCTGCGCGGCACCTGGCGGGTGGCGGGCCACCACTGCTCGAGGTCGCGGCCGCCCAGTTCGAAAGCACGCTGGCGCGCGCCGCGCTCGCGAGCGTCCAGGGTCGCAAGCAGGAAGCCGCGCGGCTGATCGGCTGGGGCCGCAACACGCTGACCCGAAAACTGCGCGAGCTCGGCATCGACTAATCACGGGTTACACTTCCGGTCATGTCGATGGAAGAGCTGCGAGAGTTGGCGGAGAGCGTTTACTTCGGCAACACGCTCGGCAACTGGGCGATCGCGCTCGCAAGTTTCGCGGTCTGGTTAACGGTGCTGCCGCTCGCGCGCGCTCTCATCGGGCGGCGCCTCGGCAGGCAGACCGAGGCGCGGCCGATCGCGGCGCTGCTGCTGGCCCGCTCACTGGTCGACCGGACTACGCGGCTCTTCATGCTCGCGGTCGCGGTCTATCTCGCGATGCGATGGCTGGTGGTGCCGGCAGTACTCGAGCGCGGGCTCCACATTGCCATCCTGATCGTGTTCTGGTTCCAGGTCGCGCTCTGGGGCACGGCCGCGGTGTATCGCGGCATCGAGGCGCGGCGCGGGCACGGCATCGCCGCGGTCGAGGGCGAGGCGAGCCTGAATATCCTCCGCTTCGTCGGGCTGGTCGCAGTCTGGAGCGTCGCGTTGCTGATGCTGCTCGCCAATCTCGGCGTCGAGATCATGCCGCTCGTCGCCGGCCTCGGCATCGGCGGCGTCGCCGTCGCGCTCGCCGTCCAGAACGTGCTCGGCGACCTGCTGGCCTCGCTCGCGATCGCGCTCGACAAGCCGTTCAAGGTGGGTGATTTCCTTAACCTCGGCCAGGAGCTCGGCACGGTCGAGCGGATCGGCATCAAGAGCACCCACCTGCGCTCGCTGTCCGGCGAGCTGATCGTGCTGTCGAACGGCGATCTGCTGAAGAGTCGCGTGCGCAACTACGGCCGGATGTTCGAACGGCGGGTCGTCTTCTCCGTCGGCATCGTCTATGAGACGCCGCGCGCGCGGATCGGCGAGGTGCCCGGAATCCTGGAGCAGGCGATCCGGGCGCAGGACAAGACGCGCTTCGACCGCGCGCACTTCAAGGAATTCGGCGATTTCGCGCTGATCTACGAGGCCGTGTACTACGTGCTCGAGGCGGACTACAACGTCTACATGAACATCCAGCAGGCCATCAATCTGCGCATCGTCGACGAGTTCGCAAGCCGCGGCATCGAGTTCGCCTACCCGACCAGCAAGCAGTGGAACGTGAATCTGCCGGCGCCTGCGGAAGCGGCGCGCGACCACCCGGTCGGGTGATTGGCGGCAGGGCGAGCGCTGCTGTTGCTCGTTAAGTCAACTAGCGGATCCGCACCGGAGACTTCGGCTGGCCGCCGCAGGTGCCCGCGACGGCCTGTTGCAGGGCGCCGCGAAGCGCCGTGCCGAGGAAAGTGTCGAGCGAGTTGTTAATCCCTTCGACGAGTGCCTTCTTGGCGAGCCCGTCGAGATTGTTCTGCACGCCGGTCATGTTGAGATCGCCGATGCTGACGGCAATGCCGCTGGGATCGGCGTTAAACGCCAGGCGGCAGGCGCCTTGTCCGTCGAAGGACAGCGTCGGGCGGGCCTTGAACACGAATCGCACGTCCGTGAGTTGGACTCCGAAGCCTGCGGCCACCCATGCGCAGGGGCCGAGCATGAACTTGAACGTCAGGCCATCGTGCTTGATCTTGGCGATGTTCTGCGTGACCGTCAGACCCCGGGTCGTCAACGCATGCTGCGGCGGGTCCATCTTGAACTGGAATCCGCTGGTCGCGCGGAAGCGCACGCAGGAAGTGCGCACTTTCTTGCCGGTGATGGGCTCGCGCACGTAGACGTCCTTTTCGTAATCCTTGTCGAGGAACTTGAAGTTCACATCGGGCACCAGCTGACTTATCGCCTGCTGGACCATTGTTTGTCCCTGCGAATAGGACGCGAGCGGGATCGACTGAAGCGCCTGCGTGGCAGGGGGCACAGCCGCAGCGGTTGCCGTGACGGCACCGAGGAACGAGAGCACGGCTGCAGCATGTCGCGTGACGTTTATCATCGGGATCTCTGGTGAGTCAGCGGTTCCGCCCCACGGGCCTCGGCTCCGGGCTGCTGCACGTACAGTGATAAGCGTCGTCCTCCGGTCCGGGGCTCGATCCCGAAGACACTTGCGTGCAATTGCAGTCCTGGCCGGCGTCGGTGCATTTCTTGCAGTCGCCGGCGCAGGTCGGGCAATTCGCCGGCGCGTTCACGGTGACCTTGCGCGGCGGGAGGCCACCGCGGCCGAACTCATCGCTGGTCTGAATGGCAGAACTCGTGGCCTGGGTTTGCGAATCGTTGATCGGTGTTGCGGCTTGCGGCCGGAGAATGACGCCGACCGGCTCTGCTTGCTGTGGGTCGATAGAGACCTTCTGTGTGCGCAAATCGGCATAGACGGTCTGCCCGACCTTGAGCGTCCTGAGC
>JBOHZO010000099.1:0-10051 GCA_050738555.1 Steroidobacteraceae bacterium
CGACAACCGTATCCGGATTCAGCGACAGGCTGTCGATGCCCTGATCAACGAGCCACCGTGCAAGGTCCGGGTGGTCCGATGGGCCTTGTCCGCAGATGCCAATGTACTTGCCGGCGTCGCGGCACGCGCGTATCGCCATCGCCATGAGCGACTTCACGGCCGGATCGCGCTCATCGAAGAGCGGAGCGACTACGCCTGAGTCGCGGTCGACGCCGAGCGCAAGCTGCGTCATGTCGTTCGAGCCGATCGACATGCCGTCGAAATGCTCGAGATACTCGCGCGCGAGCAGGGCGTTGGTCGGCAGCTCGCACATCATGATGATCTTGAGACCGGCCTCGCCGCGGCGCAGGCCGTGCTGGGCGAGCAGCTCGACCACGCGGCGCCCTTCGCCCACCGTGCGCACGAACGGCACCATGACCTGCACGTTCGTGAGCCCGATGTCGTCTCGAACGCAGCGAATCGCACGGCACTCGAGCTCGAAGCACGGCTCGAAGCCAGGGTCCGTGTAGCGCGAAGCGCCGCGAAAACCGAGCATCGGGTTCTCCTCGTGCGGCTCGTACTGGCGCCCGCCGATCAGGTTGGCGTACTCGTTCGACTTGAAGTCCGAGAGGCGCACGATCACCGGCTGCGGAGCGAACGCCGCCGCGATGCTTGCAATGCCTTCGGTGAGCTTCTGAACGAAGAATGCGACGGGGTCGTCGTAACCCGCCATCTGCCGGCGGACCTGGTCCTGCACGCCGGGATCGAGCGTCGCGAAATCGAGCAAAGCGCGTGGATGCACGCCGATCATGCGGTTGATGATGAATTCCAGGCGCGCGAGGCCGACGCCATGATTCGGGATCGAGGCGAAATCGAAGGCGCGGTCGGGGTTGCCGACGTTCATCATGATGCTGACCGGCGGCTTCGGCAGCGCATCCAGCTCGATTTGCTGCTGCTCGAAATCGAGCTGGCCTTCGTAGACGACGCCTGTGTCGCCCTCCGCGCAGGAGACTGTCACGGGCTCGCCGTCCCGGATCTTCGAAGTCGCGTCGCCGCAGCCGACGACCGCAGGTATGCCGAGCTCACGCGCGATGATCGCTGCATGGCAGGTGCGGCCGCCGCGATTCGTGACGATCGCCGCGGCGCGCTTCATGACCGGCTCCCAGTCCGGGTCAGTCATGTCCGAAACGATGACGTCCCCCGGCTGCACGCGCGACATCTCACGCGCCCCCGCAACGACGCGCGCGGGGCCGGCGCCGATGCGCTGGCCGATCGCACGGCCTTGCGCCAGCGCGCGCGAGCGTTGCTTCAGCGTGTAGCGCTGGATCGAGCGGCCGGCACGGCTTTGCACCGTCTCCGGCCGCGCCTGCAGGATGTAGATCGCGCCCGTCTCACCGTCCTTGCCCCACTCGATGTCCATCGGGCAGCCGTAGTGCGACTCGATGATGAGCGCCTGGCGCGCGAGCTCGTGTACGTCGCGATCTTCGAGGCAGAAGCGGTCACGATCGGCTGCGGCCACTTCCACGATCTCGACCCAGCGGCCGGGCGCCGGATCCGCCGCGTAGACCATGCGCGAGGCCTTCGAGCCGAGGTTACGGCGGATGATGGCCTGCCGGCCGGCGCGGAGCGCCGGCTTGTAGACATAGAACTCGTCGGGATTGACGGCGCCCTGCACCACGAGCTCGCCGAGTCCCCAGGAAGCCGTGATGAACACGGCTTCGCGGAATCCGGACTCGGTGTCGAGCGTGAACATCACGCCACTCGCACCGACGTCGGCTCGCACCATGTGCTGGATGCCCACGGAGATTGCGACCTGCGCGTGGTCGAAGCCCTGGTGCACGCGATAGGAGATGGCCCGGTCGTTGTAGAGCGACGCGTAGACCTGGTGCATGGCCGTGAGCACCGATTTCGGGCCGCGGACATTCAGGATCGTCTCCTGCTGCCCGGCGAACGAAGCCGCGGGAAGGTCCTCCGCGGTCGCGGACGAGCGCACCGCGAGCGCGGCGCCGCCGTCGGCGAGCGCGGCGGTCGCGGCGAGCACCGCGCGTTCCAAATCATGCTGGAACGGTGTCTCGAGGATCCAGCCGCGGATGCGGGCGCCGCTGTCCGCAAGCCTCGCAACGTCGTCGACATCGAGCCCCGCGAGCTCCGCGGCGATGCGCTCGCCGAGGCCGTCCTGCGAGAGAAAATCGCGGTACGCCTGCGCAGTCGTCGCGAATCCGTCCGGAACGCGGACTCCGGCCTGGCCGAGCCGCGCGATCATTTCGCCCAGCGATGCGTTCTTGCCGCCGACCAGCTCGACGTCCTTCATGCCAAGCCGGCCGAACGGAACTGTGTAGCCGGTCACGCTTCGTCCTCGCTCCGCCCGCACCTGCTAGGATTTGCCGCGCGGCGGCGTGCCGCGCGTGCCGCCACGGCAAACGGATGATCCGCCATGGAGCAGCGACGAACCGTCTTCTTCGTGTCCGACCAGACCGGCGTCACCGCCGAGACGATGGGACACAGCCTGCTGACGCAGTTCGACGGCATGGATTTCAGGCCGGTCACTTTGCCATTCATCACCGACGTTGACAAGGCACGCGAAGCGGTTGCGAAGATCGACCAGGCCGGCCGCGAGGAGGGCGCGCGGCCGATCGTGTTCGCGACCCTCGTCAACGACGACGTGCGCGACGCGCTGAAGCAGGCGCACTGCCTGTTCCTCGATTTCTTTGACGCATTTCTCGGTCCGCTCGAGCAGGAGCTCGGCCAGCCCTCGGCGCACGTGCTCGGGCGCGCGCACGGCATGGCGGACCTCACCGCCTACACGATGCGCATCAATGCGACGAACTTCGCACTTGCAAACGACGACGGCGCGCAGACACGCGATTACGACCGCGCCGATGTGATCCTGATCGGAGTTTCGCGGTCCGGAAAGACGCCAACCTGCGTGTACATGGCGCTGCAATACGGCGCTTTCGCGGCCAATTATCCATTGACGGAGGAGGACCTGGACGGCGCGCGCCTGCCCGCATTCGTCGATCCCTACCGTCTCAAGTTGTTCGGCCTGACGATCGAGCCGGGCCGGTTGCAGCAGATTCGCCAGGAACGCCGGCCGGACAGCCGCTACGCTTCTGCGCAGCAGTGCGCATTCGAGGTGCGCGCGGCCGAACAGTTGTTCGAGCGCCACGGCGTTCCGTACCTTGAAACCACCGACACTTCGATCGAGGAGATAGCGAGCCGCGTGCTCGAGCGGCTCTCGATCCCGCGCCGCGTGCGGCCGTGATGGTTTCGTGACAAGCAGCACGATTCATGCGGGAAATGGCCGAATATCCCTGTGATATAGTCAAATCCATGTTGTCGGACGACCTCTGCACGATCTCCTGGCGCGCACGGCCGCGATCGTTCGTGAGCCTGATGACGCTGTACGAGAGCAACTTCATCCGGCTCGGCTGGCTGGTGCCCGACCTCAGGCGCCTGAAAGGTTCGGTGACGTCGGAAGTGGCAGGCGAGCCGGCACTGGAACTTTCAGTCGTCGAGCAGTGCCGTTACACGACTGCGCTGCACATGACCTATCTCTTCGGTGAGGGAGCGAAAAGGTCGCGCGAGCCCGGGCTCGAAATCCGCGTGTATCACGATGCGCGTCTCGCGGAAGCCTGTGGCACCGCGGCGTCTCCTTCGCACCTGCGCCTGCGTCAGCTCGCCGCCGGCGTCGCGCGAAACCACGGGCAGCGCTGGTCCTGCAACATGCTGCTGAACAAGTGGCTGGAGTACTGTGCCGGGAACGGACACCGGTTCGCGATTCCGGCAACCTGAGCCAACACCATGGCGGTGATGCTTCCTGACAAGTGGTCGCAATTGAAGCTGCCGTCGATCGGCAAAACCGATCCGGCGGAGCAGGAACGCCTGCTCAAGCTGTTCTGGAATCGCGCCGAGCTGAAGAAGGAGCTCCAGGGGCTCGATGACCAGCTCCACAATCTCCGCAACAAGCTGAAGCAGCAGGAAAACGCGAACGGCCGGCTGCAGCAGCAACTCGAGCAGCTCGAAATGCTGCTCGGCAACCCGGAGCGCGGACTCGACGCGCTCGTGCATTTCGGCTTGAAGGCGCTCTGGCGGGCCTGCCGGGAGCAACTCGATAAGTTCTCGGGGGAGCTGAAGCGCGAACGCCAGGATGCGCAGCGCAAGCAGCAGCTTGCGGAATTCCAGCAGGACCGCTCCGAGCGGCTCAAGGTGGCAGACGAGCGCCTGCGGCAGGCGCAGGAAGTCGCGGATGCCGAGCGCGAGCAGCTGCGCCAGCGCGAGGAGCGCATGGCGCAGCTCAAGCAGTTCTGGCATTACTTCAAGCGACGCACGCTAGCCGCCGAGATCCTGGACCAACGCCAGCGCTGCGTCGTCTCCGAGCGGCAGCTGGCCGACATGCAGGAGTCACACCGCACGATCGAGAAGGAACCCTGGCCGGAATTTCCGGGCCTGACGATCGAGGGGCGGCGGCTCGTCAATCTCGCTGTGATCGCCTATGCGCAGCATCTCTTTGCGCGGCTCGCCGTGTCGGGGCTTGCAATGGATGCGAGGCTCGCCAACAACCGGAGCGTCGAGAGCGCGAAGCACGGGAGCCTCGACGCGTGCCTCGGACGCATCCGCGAGATCGCGCAGGCGCTCGCGATGGTGAACGCGCAGGACGGCCTGGCGGCCGAGATCAAGCGCCGCGGCGAAAAGATGGCTGCGACCGCCACGTGGCGCAACGCGAACGAAACGGTGCCGCAGCCAGCGTCGTTGCCGCCGGCGGCGACCGGCGGCGTGCCGGACGCGAACGTGCTCGTGGACGACTACTGGGACGTCTACAAGGTCCTGCTGCGCTGATCCCGGCGCGGGCCCCGCTTCAGACCGTGTCGGCAGCCGGCGCACCACCCCTGGCAAGCAGCTTCACGCGCTGGCGCCAGTTGTTGAGGTCGTCCAGCCAGACGTAGCACAGCGGCACGAAGAACAGCGACGTGACGCTGCCGAAGAAGAGTCCCGACATCAGCGCGCGCGCCATCGGGTAGTACGCGGGCCCATCGCCGCCGATCTGCGTGTCGCCGACCGAGATCGGCAGCATCGCCAGCAGCGTGACCGTGCTCGTCATCAGGATCGGCCGCAACCGGTGGCGCGCAGCCTCGAGGATCGCGTCGTGGCGACTCAGGCCCTCCTTGCGCAGGTCGATCACGTGCGCGATCAGCACGATGCCGATGTTCACGATCACTCCGATCAGGATCATGATCCCGAGCATCGCCATGAAGGACAACGCCGTCCGGCTGATGGCCATGCCCCAGAACACGCCGACGATCGCGAAGACGATCGAGGTGATGATCGACACCGGATAGAGCAGTGACTCGAACAGCGAGGCCATGACCAGGAAGATCAGCGCGATTGCCAGCAGGATGTTCATCTGCATCGTTGCCGCAGTGTCGTCACTGTCCTCGACGCTGCGGCCGTACTTCCAGCCGACGCCAGCGGGCAGCGGGAACTGCTCCATCGCCGCCTCGACGCCCTCCTTGACGGCATCGAGCGAAGAGTCGTCCGCAACGATTCCTTCGATCACGACCGAAGTCAGCCGGTCGACTCGCTCGATCGTGCGCGCGCTCTGGTCGATCCGGAAGCCGGCGACTGCTCCCAGGGTGCTGCGCGTGCCGTCCGGCAGGTACAGCGGCGTGGCGGCGAGGTCCTCGAGGGTCTGGCGGTCATCGGCCCTGAATGCGAGACGCATCTGGATCTCGCGGTCGTCCGCGCGGAATTCCTTGAGGGGATCTCCGCGCATCGCGACCGCGAGCGTCTGCGCGACGGCCTGGGGCGACAGCCCGAGCCGGGCCGCGCGCTCGCGATCCACCACGACCTGGATCTCGTGCTCGCCGGCCTTGGCCGTCGAGCGCACCGATTCGAGGCCGGGCACGTCGCGCAGCCGCTGCACCACCGTGTGCGACAGCGCCACCAGCTCCTCGGTCGATTCGCCGGTCAGGCGCATGCTGAATCCGTCGCCGCTGCCGGCCTCGTCGTCGTCGAAACGGAAGCTCGGTTTGCCGATGATGATCTCCGGCAGGCCTTTCTCGATCTCGGCCATCAGCTCGCGCGGTTCCATCGGCAACTCGTCGCGCGGCTTCAGCTTGATCGTGCTGAAAGCCTCGTCGGGTAGGTAGTAGCTGTAGATGAGCTCGATGCCGAACCGGTCCTTGTTCTCCTCGAGGTAGGCCTCGACGCGCGAGACCGCCTGCTCGACGCGTGCAAGCGGATAGGTGCCCTCGATGTGGAACGGCAGGTAGAGGCGGTCCGAGGCGTCCTGCGGGAACATGTCCATTTTCACCAGGCCGGTCGCGAACAACGGGACGGGCGACAAAACGGTCAGCAAGACGAAAAGCGCCGACCACCACTTGTGGCGGAACAGCCAGTCGAGGCGTCCCAGGTACCAGTCCTGCACCCGCGCGAACAGCGACCCGGCCCTGATCGGCGGCGGCGACGGGAAGCGGGCGGTCAGCGTGGGAATGATGGTCTGGGCCACCAGCAGCGATGCCAGCATCGCGACCACGATCGGCACCGCGACGTGCACCATGAAGACGGAGATCTCGCTTTCCTCGCCGAAAATGATCGGCAGGAACACGATCACGGTCGACAGCGTGCCGGCGAGCACCGCGAGCCCGACCTCGCTGACGCCGGCGAGCGTCGACGGGATCGCCTCGGCGCCATTCATCTGGCGGTGCCGGAAGATGCTCTCGGTCACGACCACCGCGTTGTCGACCAGGAGGCCGACCGCCAGCAGCATGCCCATCATTGTCAGGATGTTCAGGGAAAAGCCGAGGAAGTACATCGCCGCGACGGTGATCAGGAGCGAGAAGGGCACGGCCAGTGCCACGATCAGCGTCGTCGGCCAGTGGCGCAGGAACAGGAACAGCACGATCAGCGCGAAGCCCGCGCCGATCAGGCCGGCATTGCGCAGCTCGTCGAGCGAGCTCCGGATGTTTTCGGACTGGTTGGCGAGCACGATGACGTTGATGCCCTGGAGCTGTGGCAGCTTGATCTGCTCGTCGACCACGGCCATCACGCGGTCGGCCACGTCGACGATGTTGGCGCCGGTCGACTTGAACACGTCGAGCCCGACTCCGGGCCGGCCATTCAGGTGGCGGCCGACGGTCAGTTCCGGGGTCACCATGCGCACGTCGGCGATGTCCCGGAGGCGCACGTTGCCGGTGACGATGAAATTCCTGACATCGTCGAGCGTCTGGAACTCGCCTATCGGCCGCACCAGGAAGCGCTGCTGGCCGCCGGTCACTTCGCCGGCGCTGACCGAGAAGTTGGCGCCCTCGAGCGCGTCGCGAAGCTCCGCGATGTCGACGCCGTGGGCGGCGAGCCGGACCGGATCGATGAGGATCCTCAGCTCCAGCGGCTCGACTCCCTCGAGCGACACGCGCGCGACGCCGTCCAGGCGTTCGATCGGCTTCTTGAGGTAGCGGTCGAGCGTGTCGTACTGCCGGGTGAGGTCCTCCTGGCTCGAGATGCGAACGGCCACGACGCGGTCGTCGCCGGCGGCGAACATCTGCGTCAGGACGCGGTTTGCGCTCGGCGGGAACTCGTGGCGGATGGACTCGAGCTTGGTGCGCACCTCGAACCCGACCGCCGCAGGGTCGCGGCCCCATTCGAAGAAGACGACCAGCTCGGATCCGTTCTCCGAGGAAGTGGAGCGGATCTCCTTGATGCCCGACAGGGTCGCGATCGCCTCCTCGGCGGGCCGCGTGATGAGCTGCTCGACTTCCTCCGGCGTCGAGCCCTCGTACGGAATCGTGATCTGGATGCCGGGAAAGCGGATGTCGGGAAAGAGCTCGAGCGGCAGCAGGCGCGTCGCGATCAGGCCGATCAGCGACACGGCGATGAAGGTCATCAGCGTCGTGACCGGCCGCCGCAGCGCGAAATTGGTGTGGATCATCGCCTAGCCCCCCGCAGACTCCGTCGCCGCGCCCGGCATGACGCCGGCGCCGGCCGCCCGGAACCGCTTGCGATCGAGCAGTGAGTAGACCACCGGTATCACGAGCAGGGTGAAGAAGCTCGCGACTGCCACGCCGCCGATGACCGTGATGGCCATCGGCTTCCTGATCTCCGCGCCCTCGCCGAGTCCGATCGCCATCGGCAGCAGGCCGAGGATGGTCGTCAGCTTGGTGATGATGATCGGGCGGAGTCGCAGCCGGGCGGCCTCGACGATCGCGTCGTGCTTGGCCATGCCGCGCTCGCGTGCCTGGTTGACCGCGTCGATCAGCACGATCGACTGATTGACGACGATGCCGGCCAGCATGATCAGGCCGATGTAGGCGACGACGTTGACCGTCGTGCCGGTCAGGAACATCGCCCATACCGAACCCACCAGTGCGAGCGGGATCGTCAGCAGGATGACGAACGGGTGCAGCAGCGACTCGAACTGCGACGCCATCACCAGGTAGACCAGGAACACGGCCAGGAGCATCGTGAACTGGAGCGAGCGGAACGAATCGCGCATGTCGTCGCTCTGCCCGCTGACCGCGGCCGTGGTGCCGACCGGCATTTCGACGCCTGCGACGATGGTGCCGAGTTCCGCGACCGCCGAACCGAGATCGCCCGATGCCAGGTTGGCAGTCACGATGGCGACACGCTGCTGGCGCGAGCGGCGGATCTCTGCGGGACCGGTCGCGACGGTCACGTCCGCGACCGCCGACAACGGCAATGGCCTTGCGCTGCCAGGGTTGACGATCAGCGAGCGGATCTCGTCGACCGAGGATGCCCGCGTGTCGACGCTGCGCACCAGCACGTCGATCTTCTTCTCGCGCAGCTTGTAGCGCGTGGCGATGTCGCCGCGAACGCTCGATACCACGCGGTCGGCGAGCTCGCGCACCGTGACGCCGAGCTGGGATGCGCGTTCCTGGTCGAACACGATCTGGATCTCCGGGTTGCCGGCCTCGACCGTGGACTTGATGTCGCTGAAGGTCGAGCTTCCCTGCATGCCGAGGCGGACCTGCTCGGCGGCGGAGCGCAGCCGGTCGAGATCGTAGCCGGTGATCGTCACTTCGAGCGGAGAAGCGAAATTGAACAGGGCCGGCCGGCTGAACTGGTACTGCACGCCCGCCAGCGCGTCGAAGCGCTTGCGGAGCGTGTCGATGGCGACGGCTTCCTGGGCGGGCGACGTGCCGGGAGCCAGCGTGATGGAGAGCCGGCCGGTATTCTCGCCGGCATCCGTCGGGCTGGCATCCAGCCGGTTGCCCGTGCCGGTCACGGCATAGGAAAGGGCGATCTCCGGCGTCTCCATCGCGAATCGCTGCGCGCTGGCCATCGCGCGGTCGGTCTGCTCCAGGGGCGTCCCGGGCGTCAGGCGCAGGTCGGCATTGAATTCGCCCTGCGACATCTGCGGAATCAGCTCGGTCCCGAGCTGGGGAATCAGCGCGGCCGTCGTCAGCAGGATCGCAAGCGAAACCAGCACGACCCGGCCGCGATGCTCGAGCGACCAGCGCAGGGCAGGGAGATAGGCCCGCGACACGGCTGCGAATCCCGACTGGGTCGGCCGAGCGGCAAAGCCGAGGAGCCAGGCCATGCGGTCGGAAATCCAGGACGACAACCGCTGCTTGTGCGACAGGAGCCGCGCGATGCCGCGGCCCCCGCGGCCCGGCCGGCGACCGGCATCCTCCAGCCGATGATCCGGCTGGCCCGCGGCCAGCATCGGCACCAGGGTCATCGCGACGATCAGCGAGAACAGCAGCGAGAAGCTCACCGTGAGCGCCTGGTCGCGGAACAGCTGACCGGCGATGCCGGTGATGAAGACCATCGGGAAGAACACCGCCACCGAGGTGAGCGTGGCCGCCGTGATCGCCGTGCCGACCTCGCTGGTGCCGAGCCTCGCCGCCTCGACCCGGGACCGGCCCTCTTCGCGGTGACGCACGATGTTCTCGAGCACCACGACGGCGTTGTCCACCAGCATGCCGACCGCGAGCGCGATGCCGCCGAGCGACATGATGTTGAGCGACAGGTCGAACATGTACATGAGCACGAAGGTGCCGATCACGGACACCGGGATCGCGAGACCGGTGATCAGGGTCGCGCGCGCGTCGCGCAG
>JBOHZO010000100.1:0-5815 GCA_050738555.1 Steroidobacteraceae bacterium
TTGTAAAGGGGACGGTCCCCTTTAAAGGTGAACGTCCCCTTTTTCTCAGTCCTGGCCGAGCAGCTCCGGCGACCTGGCCGGTCGGATGTCGAGCGTGAGCCCCTCGCCGCCCTCGGCGAGCGAAACCAGGACGCTGCCGCCGCCCGCCAACCGGCCAAAGAGCAACTCCTCCGCCAGCGGACGCTTGACGTGCTCCTGGAGCACCCGCGCCATCGGGCGCGCGCCCATCTTCGGGTCGTAACCGCGCGCGGCGATCCAGCGGCGGGCGGCGTCGTCGACGGAGAGAGTGACCGCTTTCTGCTCGAGCTGCGCCTCGATCTCGATCACGAGCTTGTCGACGACGCGCTCGATCGTCGGCGCATCGAGCGAAGCAAACTGGATGATCGCGTCGAGGCGGTTCCGGAACTCCGGCGCAAAGATGCGGCGCACGGCTTCCATGGCGTCCGGCGCATGATCCTGCGGCGTGAAGCCGATGCTCGCCCGGCTCATCTCCGATGCGCCGGCGTTGGTCGTCATGACGATGATCACGTGACGGAAATCGGCCTTGCGGCCGTTGTTGTCGGTGAGGGTGCCGTGGTCCATGACCTGCAACAGCAGGTTGAAAACGTCCGGATGCGCCTTCTCGATTTCGTCGAGGAGCAGCACGCAGTGCGGCTGCTTGGTGATTGCCTCGGTCAGCAGCCCGCCCTGATCGAAGCCCACATAGCCGGGCGGCGCGCCGATCAGGCGCGACACGGTGTGACGCTCCATGTACTCCGACATGTCGAAGCGCAGGAACTCGACGCCGAGCGCGATCGCGAGCTGACGGGTCACTTCGGTCTTGCCGACGCCGGTCGGTCCGGCGAACAGGAAACTGCCCACCGGGTGGCGCTCGTCGCCGAGTCCGGCCCGTGACATCTTGATCGCGGCCGCGAGGGCGTCGATGGCGGCATCCTGACCGTAGATGACGAGCTTCAGATTGCGTTGCAAGTTGGCGAGCACTTCGCGATCGGAGGTCGAGATGTTCTTCGCCGGGATACGCGCGATCCGCGCGACGACCGCCTCGATGTGGGCGACGGTCACGACGGCCTCCCGTTCCGCCGCCGGCTTCAGCCGCAAGGAGGCGCCCGCCTCGTCGACGACGTCAATCGCCTTGTCCGGCAGGTGCCGGTCGTTGATGTGGCGCTCGGCCAGCTCGGCGGCGGCGACCAGCGCTTCGTCGGCATAGGTGATGCCGTGATGCTCCTCAAAGCGCGTCTTGAGCCCGCGCAGGATCTCGATCGTTTCGGTGACCGTTGGCTCGACCACGTCGATCTTCTGAAATCGCCGCGCGAGCGCGTGGTCCTTCTCGAAGATGCCACGGTATTCCTGGTAAGTCGTGGAGCCGATGCACCGGAGCTCGCCGCTCGCCAGCACCGGCTTGATCAGGTTCGACGCATCCATCACACCGCCTGACGCCGCGCCTGCGCCGATGACGGTGTGGATCTCGTCGATGAACAGGATGGCGCCCGCGCGCTTCTTGAGCTCGCTGACAACGCCCTTCAGGCGCTTCTCGAAATCGCCACGGTACTTGGTGCCCGCGATCAGGGCTCCCATGTCGAGGGCGTAGATCGTGCAGTCGGCGAGCACGTCCGGCACCTTGCGCTCGACGACGAGGCGCGCGAGGCCCTCGGCGATCGCCGTCTTCCCCACGCCGGCCTCGCCGACGTAGAGCGGATTGTTCTTGCGCCTGCGGCAGAGGATCTCGACCGTCCGTTGGACCTCGAGCTGGCGCCCGATCAGCGGATCGACGCGTCCGGCCGCCGCCTGGGCATTGAGGTTGATCGTGTATTTCTCGAGCGCGGCGGCACCGCTGTCGTCCGCCGTCTCGCGCTCGCCTGCGGCGCCCTCCTCGCGCGCGGTCTCGCGGCCTTCGCCGGATGACGGCAGCCCGTGCGAGATGTAATTGACGATGTCGAGGCGCGTGACGTCCTGGAGCGAAAGCAGATACGCCGCGTGCGACTGCTTCTCGCTGAAGATCGCGACCAGCACGTTCGCGACAGTAACTTCCTTCTTGCCGCTTGACTGGACGTTGAAGACCGCGCGCTGGAGCACACGCTGGAATCCGAGCGTGGGCTGCACCTCGCGGTCGTCCTCGGCGGCGAGCGCGGGAGTCGTTTCGTCGATGAACTTCTGGAGCTCGGCCTGGAGGCGCGCGAGATCGGCGCCGCAGGCTTTCAGGATTTCGCGTACGCGCGGCGCGTCGAGAATCGACAGCAGCAGGTGCTCCACGGTCATGTACTCGTGGCGCGCGTCGCGGGCCTTCTGGTACGCCTCGTTCAGGCAGTATTCGAGCTCACTCGAGAGCACTCAGGTCTCCTCCATCGTGCAGAGCAGCGGGTGCTGGTGCTGCCTTGCGTACGTCATCACTTGCGCCACCTTCGTTTCCGCGATCTCGAACGTGAACACGCCGCAGACGCCCTTGCCGCGGGTGTGGACCTCGAGCATCACGCGAGTCGCCCGTGTGCGATCGAGACTGAAGATCCGCTCGAGCACGTCGACCACGAATTCCATCGGCGTGTAGTCGTCATTCAGCAACACCACCTGGTACAGCGGCGGCTTCTTGAGCCGCGGTTGCGCCTCCTCGACCACCAGGTCGAGTCCGCCCTGCCCGATATCCCGTTCCTTGTCGTCAGCCACCTTCTTTGCCTGCCATCTGTGCCCGCCAGCCGCCGGATCATTTATAGGGTTCGGGAGCCGGGTGCACAAGTGACCGGTCCGGCATTCGCCAAACTGCGACACCAGTGCAAGCCCGGTTTGAGAAGTGTGGCACAAGTGCCCGCCGTTACTTCGATTTCCGGGAGCCAATCGCCTTGTGGCCCTGCGTCGGCAACCCGTATCATGTGGCGGTTTCCCCGGGGTTCGCGGACCAGACACCAGCGGATGCAGTTAGTTGACCGAATCGTCGCGCCTTGGCGCCGCCCGGCGGGCGGTGCGCCGGCGGGGCTTGCCGGCGCGGCGCCCTCGCTCGTCAGCTTCGTGCTCATCGTCGTGCTGGCGGCGCAGCTTGCTGCCCTCCTGTGGCGGGCGCTTGGTTCGTCCGACACCGACACGGCGCCGCCGCCGCTCGCCGCAAGCGCCGCCGAGCCTGCGGTCGACATTGCGGCGATCGTCAACGCGCACCTGTTCGGGGTCGCAGCCTCGTCAGGCGATCCTTCGATGGCGCCGGCAACCTCCGCCAACCTGACCCTCGCGGGAACGCTTGCGGGAATTCAGCCCGAACAGGGCTGGGCGATCATCGGCGCCAGCGGTCAGGCCGCTCGCGTCTACGCGACGGGCGCGCAACTTCCGGGCGGCGCGAAGCTCTATGCCGTCTATCCGGACCGCGTGATCCTCGATCGCAGCGGCTCGCGCGAATCGCTGATGCTGCCGCGCATGAGCGGCGCCGGTGGAGGCCCGATGCCGGTCGCCAACCTTCCGGGCGCTGCGGCGCCGGCTGCATCGCTTGCGGATAGCGTGCGCCAACTCCTGGTACAGAACCCGTCGGCGGGCAACGATCTGCTGCGCCCGCAACCGGTATTCGCGGGCGGGTCGCTCAAGGGGTATCGCGTGTATCCGGGACGCAATCGCGCGCAGTTCGTCAAGCTGGGCCTGCAGCCGGGCGACCTCGTCATGGCGGTGAACGGCGCGCCGCTCGACGATCCCAATCGCGGCCTCGAGATCCTGCGCGGCATCGGCCAGGGCACGGCGGTCACCTTGACGGTCGATCGTGGCGGCCAGCAGCAGCAGATCACCGTCGACGCGGCGGCGGTCTCGCAGGAACTGCAGCCCGCCGAAGCCGAAGCCGAAGCGGAAGCGGAAGCCGAGTCGCCGTTCGAGGCGACCGAATGAGAGCCGGCGGCCAGAGGAACGATTTCATGACGCGATTCACCCGCTTTGCCGCGCTGCTCGCCTTCGCCCTGCCGCTCGCGGCGGCGGCCCAGCAGGGGGCGCAGATCACGCCGAACTACAAGGACGCCGATCTGGGCCAGGTGATCGAAGCCGTGAGCCAGGTGACCGGCAAGAATTTCATCGTCGATCCCCGCGTGCGGGCGCAGGTCACGATGCTCTCGACTGCGCCGATGAGCCCGGCGGCCTTCTACGAAGCGTTCCTCGCGATCCTGCAGGTACATGGATTCGTCGCCGTCCCTTCGGGCTCGGTCATCAAAATCCTGCCCGATGCCACTTCGCGCCAGATGCCGGCCAATGACCTGCCGGACCGTATCAGCTCGACATCCGACGAGATCGTGACGCAGGTGGTCCAGGTGAGAAACGTCTCGGCGGCGCAGCTCGTGCCGATCCTGCGGCCAATGATGCCGCAGTCCGCGCATCTCGCGGCCTATCCGAGCGCCAACATGCTGATCATCTCGGACCGTGCCTCGAACGTGAACCGCATGATGCGCATCATCCAGCGGATCGACCGGAGCGGCGACGGCGACTTCGAGGTGATCCGTCTCGAGCACGCGTCCGCGAACGAGATCGTGCGCGTGATCAATTCGCTCGCGGCAGCGCAGGGCGCCGAGGCCGCGGGCGGCGCCCGCGTCGTCGCCGACGAGCGCACGAACAGCGTGCTCGTCAGCGGCGAGACTTCCCAGCGGCTGCGCTTCCGCACCGTGATCACCCATCTCGACACGCCGCTCGAGGCCGGCGGCGACACACAAGTGCGCTACCTGCGCTATGCGGACGCCGAGAAACTCGCGGCCAAGCTGAAGGAACAGTCGGGCGCGACCGTTGCTGCAGCGGGCGGACAAGCGGCTGCGCAGGCCGCGGCGGCGGGCGGAGTCGACAAGTCCGTGACGATCTGGGCGGAGCCCGAGACGAACGCGCTCGTGATGACCGCGCCGCCGAAAACCATGCGCTCGCTGATGGCGGTCGTGGACCGCCTCGACGTGCGCCGCGCGCAGGTCATCATCGAGGCGATGCTGGTCGAGGTGTCTACGGACGCCTCGCGCGATCTCGGCGTCAACTGGATCGTCGACGGCTCCGGCGACAATTTCCTGGTCGGCCTCTTCCAGCAGCCGATCGCCGGTGTCGGCATCGCGGAGATTGCGGCCGGCTTCGACGATCCTTCCTCGGTCACGTCCGCGCCCGGCGGGCTCACCATCGGCGGCGGGCGGGAGCAGGACAGCGGCACCAACTTCGCTGCGATCCTGCGCGCGCTTGCGAGCGACGGCGACACCAACGTCGTCTCGATGCCCTCGGTGATCACGCTCGACAACGAGGAAGCCCAGATCAAGGTCGCGCAGGAGGTGCCTTTCCTCACGGGAACGTTCACGAACACGGGCGGCACCGGCGGCGCGGTCAACCCATTTCAGACAATCGAGCGCAAGGAAGTCGGCAATATCCTCAAGATCACGCCGCAGATCACCGACGAGGACACGATTCTCCTGAAGATCGAGCAGGAAGCCTCCGGCATCGCGGCTGCGGCCGCTCAGGTGTCGGCGACGGATCTCGTGACCAACAAGCGCACCATCACGACCCGCGTGCTGGTCGACGACGGCGGCATGATCGTGCTGGGCGGCCTGATCGAAGACCGGCTGACCGAGAGCGAGAGCCGCGTGCCGTTTCTCGGGCGGATCCCGGTGATCGGCGCCCTGTTCCGCACGCGGAACACGCAGAAGACCAAGACCAACCTGATGGTCTTCATCCGCCCGCGCGTGCTCCGGACCGCCGAGCAGGCCGCGATCGAAACCAACGCGAAATACAACTACCTGCGGAATCTCCAGCTGGACAACGAGGGCAAGGTGAAGCTCATGCCCGGAGCCCAGCGGCCGACGCTGCCGCCGCTCGTCGGCCCGACGGCGCCCCAGGCCGCGCC
>JBOHZO010000101.1:0-20005 GCA_050738555.1 Steroidobacteraceae bacterium
GCCGATGCCCGGCGGCTGGACGATGTCGATGGCGTGGATGCGGATGCCCGGACAGACGTGGCCCGGCGCGGCGGCGTCGTTCCTCGGCATGTGGGTCGTGATGATGGTGGCGATGATGCTGCCGTCCCTGGTGCCAATGCTGTGGCGCTACCGCCAGGCCGTCGGCAGGACAGGCGAGACGCGGCTCGGCCGGCTGACCGCGCTGGTGGGCGTGGGTTACTTCTTCGTCTGGACCGTGTTCGGAATGGCCGCTTTTCCGCTGGGGGTCGCGCTGGCGGCGATCGAGATGCAGCAGCCGGCGCTGGCGCGCGCCGTACCGAGTGCGGTCGGTGTGGTCGTCCTGATCGCCGGCGCGCTCCAGTTCACCGCGTGGAAGGCACATCACCTTGCCTGCTGCCGGGAGGCGCCGGGGCCCGGCCGTACGTTGCCGCCGGACGCCGGCACGGCCTGGCGGCACGGCCTGCGCCTCGGCCTCCACTGCTGCCGCTGCTGTGCGGGTCTGATGGCGATCCTCCTGGTCATCGGGGTCATGGACCTTCGCGCGATGGCTGTCGTGACGGCAGCCATCACCGTCGAACGTCTCGCCCCGGCCGGTGAGCGAGTCGCGCGAGGCATCGGGGCCGTGGTCATCGGGGCAGGGTTATTTATGACCGCGCGAGGCGCCGGGCTCGGATGACGCATCGACAGCGTGGACCTGAACTTCGCCCACTGCGCGCGCCTGGAATCTCAGCGAGGCGAAGCCACGCTGAGCAGCCGACCGAGGCGAAGCGTGCCAGTTTCACTTTTCGACGATGTCGCCCTTCATGGGTCCGAGCACGGCCAGCAGTTCGCTCTTCTCCTGTTCCGGAACGGAGAACTTGTCGAGCGCCTTCACCAGATCTTCGACCAGGGCGTTGAATGCCGGCTCGTCGATTCCCATGCCGGCGTGCGCGGTCTTCATCTCGCGTCCCGTGTACTGCTGCGGTCCGCCGCTCGCTTGTCCAATCTGATTCACCAAATGCCCCTCGAGCCTGTCGAGATTGGCATTCGCGAAGTAATTGTTGATCCGAGTATCGGCAGCCACGTTGGCGACGAATTCGTCCACCACTGCCTTGATGGCCGCTTCGCCACCCAAGCGGTCGTAAAGGGACTTCTGGGGTGCGGCGGCCTCGGCCTGGGCCGGCGCCTCGTCCTGCGCGGCCGGCGCGGGAGGCGCCGCGTCCTTGTTTCCACTGCAACTGATGGTCACCGCCATCGGTAATGCCAACAGCATGGCTGCGAGGATCATTTTCATTTCTTTCTCCCTGTAGCGATTGGAGCGGATGAACCTTATGTCACCGATGAATTGCGTCATGAGCCCGGCAAACTCAGGCATCCCCCGTCCGGAGTGTCGCCCGCCAGGAGCCCTCGTCGTCGATCCACGCATCGACCTGCCAGGGGCGGCAGCAGACTGGACAATCCTCGACGTAGGCTTGATGCGGACCGCCGCCCATGTCGATCTGCAATTCGATGGACTCTCCACAGTAGGGGCATTGCAGTGACAGACAGTCATCCATGCCGCCTATCGTTGCACAATCAGTACGACAGGCGCGCCATTCTGACAGCGCCAAGTAGTCCCTGACTGACAGACAGCTCTTCGCTACGGCGGGCACGATCAGCACAGGTTCGGCTGGCGAATTGCTGGGCCCGGAGGAGCGATGGTGACCGCCCCGTCTGCAGCGACGAAACCGATACTGACCGGCCTTTTCGCCGACACCGATGCGGCCGAGCGCGCCTATCAGGCCTGTCTCGATCGCGGTTACGAGATCGGCGACGTCAACATCGTGGTTTCGGAGGGCACGCGCAAGAAATTCCTGTCCGATGACAGCGAAGTCAAGGGCGAGCTCGCGCGCAAGAAAGCGGAGGGCGGCGAGCTCGGCGGCCCGACCGGCGGGCGCGTCGGCATCCTGGTCACGATCTTCGCGGCGGTTGGCGCTGCCGTTGCCATACCGACCATCGGATTCGTCGCGGGACCGATCGCGGTCGCGTTGACCGCGGCCGGCGCAGCCGGCGTCGCGGCGGGCCTGATTGGTGCGCTCGGAAACTGGGGCATTCCGGCCGAGCGCATCCGCGCCTATGAATCCGGCATCCAGAAGGGCGGCATCCTGATCATGGTGGCGCCGCATTCAGACGCCGATGCACACCAGATCGAAGTAGTCTGGAAGAATGTCGGCGGACGCGACATTCACTACCGGTAATATCGGCGTCCATCATGCTTCCGACTCTCGCCGATGTCCGGCAGGCTCGCTCACGCATTGCTGGATC
This sequence comes from Steroidobacteraceae bacterium, assembly GCA_050738555.1. Lineage (GTDB taxonomy): Bacteria > Pseudomonadota > Gammaproteobacteria > Steroidobacterales > Steroidobacteraceae > SCUD01. The sequence goes on from JBOHZO010000101.1 coordinate 2,284, forward strand.
CACCATGCGCACGCCTCTCGTCCGGCTCAATGCACTCGACGCCCCCGCGGAAATCTGGCTCAAGCTCGAAAACCTCCAGCCAATCGGGTCGTTCAAGATCCGCGCGGCCGCGAACGCGATGGCGATGATCCCCCCCGACCGGTTGGCGCGCGGTGTGCTGACGGCATCGGCGGGCAACATGGCGCAGGGGGTCGCCTGGTGCGCACGCGAGCGCGGGATTCCGTGCACGGTAATCGCGCCCGACACGGCGCCCGCGACCAAGCTTCGGGCGGTCGAACGGCTGGGCGGACGGGTCATCCAGGCGCCATTCGAGCGCTGGTGGCAGATCTTTCAGGATCGCGCGTACCCGGAAGTGGATGGCACTTTCATCCACGCATTCGACGATCCGGATGTCATGGCGGGCAATGGAACGATCGGCCTCGAGATCCTGGAGGACCTTCCGGACGTCGAGGCGATCGTCATTCCCTGGGGCGGGGGAGGGCTCGCGAGCGGGATCGGATCCGCGGTGCGCGCACTCGCGCCCGCATGCCGGCTGATCACGGCCGAAGTGGAAACCGGCGCGCCGCTTGCAGCATCGCTCGCCGCCGGCGCGCCGCAGATCGTGGAATACCGGCAGTCGTTCGTCGATGGGATCGGTAGCCGGAGCGTGTTCCCGCAGATGTTCGACCGCGCGCGTGCGTTGGTCGATATCGCCCTGGTCGCGACGCTCGAGGAAGTCGCTGCGGCGCTCAGGCTGATGGCCGAGCGCAATCACATCATCGCGGAAGGAGCGGGCGCCTGCCCCGTCGCCTGCGCGCTATCGGGCCGGGCCGGGGGCGGCAGGACCGTCTGCATCGTTTCCGGTGGCAACATCGACTTCGACAAGCTGTGTGGTGCTCTGCGAGGCGAAGTTCCCCTGCCTATGCACTAGCATCGCCGCATCGGGAGGTATCCAGATGATTGCGTCTCGCGTGACCCGGGTCGTGCGCTTCGCGCCCTTGTCGATCGCGCTGATTCTGGCGGCATTCCCCGCATTGGCCGCGCCGCGATTCAGCATCACGTTTCCTGAAGAAATGAGCGGCAAAGCGCTGACGGGACGCCTGCTGCTCATTCTCTCGCCCGGCGGCGCGGGAGAGAAGGAACCGCGCCAGCAGGTGATCTGGGACGGCGACGCAATTCCATTCTTCGGCGTGGACGTCGAGGCCTGGAAAGCAGGCAAGCGGCAGGTGATCGACGGCAGGACTTCTGGATTCCCGATCCGTTCGCTCGACGACCTGCCGGCGGGCGAATACCGCGTGCAGGCGGTGTTCAACCGGTATGAGCGCTTCGCCCGAAGCGACGGCTGGACGCTCCTGTTGCCTCCCGACCAGGGAGAAGGCCAGGTCTGGAGCCGCAAGCCCGGCAATCTTTATTCGAAACCGCAGACGATCCGCATCGAGGCGAAGCGTCGCGGGCGCGTCGCGATCGTGCTCGACCAGAAGATTCCGCCGGTCGCGCCGTTCGAAAGAAAGGAGACCGAGTACGTTCGCTATCTGCGTATCCGCAGCGAGCGCCTCTCGAAGTTCTGGGGCCGCGACATGTATCTCGGTGCCTGGGTGCGGCTGCCCTGGGGTTTCGACGCGCATCCCGACGCGCGCTATCCGCTCGTCATCGCGCACGGCCACTTCCCGGATGAGCCATTCGGTTTCCGCGAAACATCGCCGGACCCCGCTCTCAAGCCTGAATACAGCAAGCGTTTTCGCCTAGATGGCTACAACCGCATCCAGCAGGAATACGCCTGGCAGGCCCATCAGGACTGGATCACCGTGGGCTTCCCGCGCGTGCTGCTCGTCGAAATCCAGCATCCGACGCCGTATTACGACGATTCGTACGCGGTGAACTCCGCGAATAACGGTCCCTACGGCGACGCGATCCAGTACGAGTTGATTCCGGCAATCGAAAAGCGATTCCGGGGCCTCGGCACGGGCTGGTCGCGATTCGTGTTCGGCGGCTCGACCGGCGGCTGGGAAGCCATGGCCGTGCAGATGTTCTACCCGGACGATTACAACGGCGCCTGGATCGCGTGCCCGGACCCGATCGATTTCCAGCACTACGTGCTGGTGGACATCTACAAGGACAAGAATGCGTACTTCACTTCGAACCCTTACAAGCGTACGCCGCGTCCCGCGCACCGCAACTGGCTGGGCCAGGTCGACACGATGATCGAGGAGCAGAATCGGTACGAGCTCACGCTCGGCACGCACGGCCGTTCCGGCGATCAGTGGGACGCCTGGGAATCGGTGTACTCGCCGGTCGGGCCCGACGGCTACCCGCGACGCATCTGGGACCGGCTGACGGGAGAGATCGACCCGGTGACCGCCGCCTACTGGCGCGAGCGCTACGACCTCGCGCACATCCTGCGTCGCGACTGGGCGACCCTCGGCCCGAAACTCCGCGGGAAACTCAGGATCTATACAGGGGACATGGACAACTATTACCTCAACAATGCCGTCTACGGCGTTGAGGAATTGCTGAAGAACGCCGATCCGCCTGCGGAGGCCGTGGTCGAGTACGGCGATCGTCATGAGCATTGCTGGAACGGCGACCATACGCGCGCGAACGCTTACTCGCGCCTGCGCTATCCGCAGATGGTCCTGCCCTGGGTCGTCGAACGCATTCTGGACACTGCGCCGCCGGACGCTGATGTAGATAGCTGGAGGTATTGAGATGGAAAAAAGTAAATGGCGATTTTTTCCGGCCGTCGCCCTGGCCGCGTCGCTCGCGGCCTGTTCGACGAATCCGGTCACGGGCGAAAAGGAGCTGATGCTCGTCGGCGAGGGCACGGAGCTCTCGATCGGCCAGAAAAACTACGCGCCGATGCGCCAGGCCGAGGGAGGCGACTACGCCCTGGATCCATCGTTGCAGAGCTACGTGCAGCGCGTCGGCGGCCGACTCGCTGCCGTCAGCGACCGCAAGCTGCCGTACGAATTCGTCGTGTTGAACAACACGATCCCGAATGCCTGGGCGCTGCCAGGCGGCAAGATCGCCGTGAATCGCGGCCTGCTGACGCAACTGAAGTCCGAGTCCGAGCTGGCGGCGGTGCTGGGGCATGAAATCGTCCACGCGGCGGCGAGGCATTCGGCGCAGCAGATGAGCCGCGGCATGCTGATGCAGGGCGGGCTGCTCGCGGCCCAGGTCGCGGCGAGCGACAGCGATTACGGGAATCTCTACATGGCAGGAGCGGGCCTCGCGGCGCAACTCGCAATGCAGCGCTACGGCCGGGAAGCGGAGCTCGAGTCCGACCGCTATGGCATCGAGTACATGAAGCGCGCCGGCTATGACGCGCAGGGGGCGGTCACCCTCCAGGAGACATTCGTGCGCATGAACGAGCGCAAGGACAGCGGCTGGCTCGCCGGCTTGTTCGCCAGCCATCCGCCTTCGCAGGAGCGACTCGAAGCGAACCGCAAGCAGGCAGCGCAGCTTCCGCCGGGCGGCGAGATGGGCGTGGAAGCGTACACGGCGGCCATGGCGCAAACGATGAAAACCAAGCCGGCCTACGATGCCTACGACGAAGGTCGCAAGGCGCTCTCAAAGAAGCAGGGCGACACCGCGCTCGCGAGAGCCGAGCAGGCGATCAAGCTCGTGCCAGGCGAGGGCCACTTCCACGCGCTCAAGGGCGACGCCTACCTCATTCAAAAGCAATATCCGGCCGCAACGCAGGCCTACACGGATGCGATCGCGCGCAACGACGGATTCTTCTATTACCACCTGCAGCGCGGCCTGATCGCGGAACGGCAGCGCCAGGACGACGCCGCGCGCCGCGACCTCGAGACGAGTCTCAAGCTCTTGCCGACGGGCGCTGCCTACTACGCGCTCGGGAACATCGCCACGCGCGCGCGCAATGTCGAGGCAGCGAAGCAGTACTACGCGGCCGCGTCCGGATCCCAGGGTGAAATCGGCCAGGCAGCGACGCAGGCGCTCATGCGACTCGACCTCCCGCAGAATCCGGGAAAGTACCTCCGTGCGCAGGCCGCGCTCGACCCGCGCAGAATGCTCGTGGTCGCCATCGGCAATCCCACGCAGGTTCCGGTTACCGGGCTTGCCGTCGCGATCCAGTACGTGGATGCCAATGGCCACATGCGCCAGCTTCGCCGCAACGTCAATGGCACGCTTGCCCCCGGCCAGCAGCTGCAATTCGCGACGGGATTGGGGCCATTCCAGAGCGCCGAACAGTACCGGGTGGCGCTGGCTTCGGCGCGCGTGATCGACCCATAAAGCGACGCCCGTCCCCGCGGCAGGCGCCGCGAGGACGGGCGAAGCAAAGCACCGTCGCTTACGATTTGCTCAGGACCAGTTCGCCGTCCTCGACCGGAATGCGTTTGCCGGGGTCCTTGTCCATGCGGACCACCTCTTGAACGCCGTCCAACTCATAGGTGACGTCGTATCCGGCCTGGACCGACTCGGTGTCGTAGACCGTCACGCACTGCTCTTCGGTTGTCTCCTGGACATTGCCCTGTTGCATGCGCTTCTGGATCTTGCTGCCCGCATAACCGCCGGCCGCTGCGCCAGCAACGGTCGCGGCATCGCGGCCGCTTCCGCTTCCGACCTGGCTACCGAGCACCCCGCCGACCACCGCGCCGATCGCGCTGCCCGCGATGCGCTTCTCGTCCTTCACGGGCGCTTGCTCGAGCGTCGTTTGGTCGCCGCAAACCTGGCGCGGAATGCGGTTCGTCTCGAACGCGGGCTCCACCGACACGACTTTCGCGTATTTCTGCAATGGATTGAATCCACTGTTGGCCGCCACTGCGCCGACCGCCGTCACGACTACCGCGCCGACGATGAGCCCGGCCAATAAACTGTTGTTCATCTTCTGACTCCTTGGCGGTCTTCACCCGCCGCGTGCCATGTACGCGACATTGATAACGACTCGCGCGAACAGCGCGTTAGCGGAGAGCGTCGCTGAAAGGCGACGTGGAAATCGCGCCTACTGGACGATCCCGAAGGGTTCGTGATTCCATGCGGCCTCATGGGGAGTGGCGCCGCGATGGTGAGCGATCCGGTTGCGATCTTGGTCGTCCTTCTGGCCATTCTCGCGGCGATTTTCTGGTTCGCCGAAACGGCGGCGGGCAGACGCCTGTTCAGCGTCGTGCCGAGCCTCGTCTTCTGCTATTTCGTTCCGACCACGCTGACCACATTCGGCGTGCTGCCCGCGGAATCGCCGCTGTACGACTGGATCAAGGTCTACCTGCTGCCCGCGAGCCTCATGCTCCTCATTCTCGCATTGGATGTTCCGGGCCTGGTCCGACTCGGACCAAAGGCGCTCATCATGATGCTGGCCGGAACCGCCGGCGTCATTGTCGGCGCGCCGATTGCGCTCTGGATCTTTTCGTCCTGGGTGCCGGCCGACGCCTGGCTCGGCATGACGGCGCTCGCGGGCAGCTGGATCGGCGGTGGCGCCAACATGGTCGCGCTCGCGGAGATGGTCGGAACGCCAGACGCCATGTTCGCGATGATGGTGATCGTCGACGTCTCGATCGCCAATATCTGGATGGGCGTGCTGCTCTATCTCGCGGGCCAGCAGCAGCGAATAGACCGTTACACGGGAGCGGACACTTCCGCGATCGAGGAACTGAAACGGCGCGTTGCGGAGTTCACGGCGAAGACGACGCGCCCCGCGAGCCTCAAGGACCTTCTGCTGATCGTGGCGATCGGCTTCGGCGGGATGTGGCTCGCGACTCTCGCGGGCCGGGTCCTGGGCGCCGGCGCGCAGATCTTCGACGCGACCGTGTGGAAGTTCATCATCGTGACGGCGCTTGCGGTCGCCGTCTCGTTCACACCGGCGCGCGCGCTCGAGGGTGCCGGCGCCTCGCGGATTGGCACGTTGATGCTCTATCTCTTGGTCGCCAGCATCGGCGCGCACGCGGATTTCAGCCAGATGAAGGAAGCCCCGATCCTCGTCGCGGTTGGCGCGGTCTGGATGCTATGCCACGTTGCGATCATGATCGGTGTCGCGTGGCTTATCAGGGCGCCGGTCTTCTTCCTTGCGGTCGGATCGCAGGCGAACATCGGCGGCGCGGCAAGCGCTCCCATCGTGGCGTCGGCGTTTCATCCGAGTCTCGCGCCGGTCGGAGTGCTGCTCGCGGTGCTGGGCTATGTGCTCGGAACCTATGGCGGCCTGGTGGTCATTGGCCTGCTCAAAGTGACACAAGGCTTATGAGACAGCCGCGCGATTCAACAATCCAGATAGCACCGAAGCCGTTGCAGCCGCAATAGGCGCCGCAGATAACGTCTCTCGTCCGTGTCAGACTTTGCCTCGATAAGGCGTAGAAGCTGACGGCGCTCTCCCGCGCTCCACCGCCCGCGCGCGGTCAGGGCAAGCACGATTCCGGCCCACCGACCCAGCATGCGGAGCGTGTCTTTGCCGGGACGATAGGACTCGCTTGCCGCGAGGCGCCGTTTCGCCGCCGTCACTGCCGCGGCCCGTCGTTCGACAGCGTCCGCTTGCCCAAAACGCCGCAGCTCGCGCGTGCCCGCTTCGTGCAACGCGTGGATTCGCGGCAAGGATGCTCGGCGCGCCGGCGCGAGTGAATAGTAAAGATGTGCCCTGGCCAGGACGCGCAGCGTGCGTCGCGAGCTGCGGTGCCTGCGATCCCGGGCGATGCGCCGAATCTCGCTGGCGGCGAGGCGGCGCGCGGCCGCCGCCCGCGGCCGAAAACCGAAGCGATGGTAAAACCACCAGGCGCCTGACTCGATGCCTTCCTCGTTTCCGGCCCCGAGCTGGTACGGCTCGACGCTGAAGCTGTCGCAATGGAACACGTGATGGACCGCCGCGACCAGGCGCGCGAACACGCGCGCCGCCTCGCCGTTGCGGAAAGTTTCGAAGGTGTTGAAGGAAAGCTCTGCGTGCCGCCCGAGAACGTCGACCTGCACGTAGCCAATGGGCACGCCGTTCTGCAGTGTCAGTCCGCCATAGATGGCGGGCAGCAACGCGCGGCGCTCGGGCAGCGTTCCCATCATGGCGAATGCCAGGCTCTGGCCGTCGTCGACGAGAAACGCGTCCCGCGGATTCGCGAACTGAAAGACCGCGAGGTCGCGCTCGCGCGTAATCATCGAAATCCGCGCCAGCCGGATCGCGGCCTCGGCATCGCGGTCGCGCAGTGGAAGGATTCTGCGCGGCGGGTGCTCGGCCTCCTGCCGCAGGTCGGGGCGCGGAATCTTGAGGGGCGCGCTGCGATAGTGGACCGCTAACCGGTCGAATCGCGCCGTCGTCCGTTCCGGCGTTGTGCGACCGGCGCGGAGGATCAACGGCGGGTCGACCCGATCGAAGAACGCTTCGCGGGTGATGTCGTCGCCCGGCATCGCCGCGACGAGGCCGATGAAGTAATCGGCGTCGGTGATGGCTTGCGGCCGGAGACGATCGAGGATCTCGAGCGTAGGTGCCGCCTGTTTCCGAAGATACTCCGCGTGTATCGGCTCGAGCAGTTGCGGAAGTGCTTCCAGGATGGCCTGCTCGTGATCCGGATCCTCGCGATCGAGCACCAGGGCCCCCGGCCAGTTCTGCGAGATCCAGCGCGCCGTCGGCCAGAAGAAGCGATACCGCGTGTCCGTGCCCGCGATGCCGGTACCAGCCAAAGAAACGCGGTGTCTTCGCAGGTCCGGGCGATTCCGAAAACCGTTCAGCATCCTCCTGACGAGTATTCGAACGCGGCGATCGTCGGCATACGCATCGAGAAAGCAGAGTAGTTCGTGCAGCCGCAGAACCTGCCGGGCGGTCGGGAGATTCGCGCGGGAAAGCAACCGGAGCAACGGCAGCTTGCGCGTGCCCAGACCCGGCGCGTAGTGCCTGGCGATGCGCGCGAGCAAGGCAAGCGCGCCAGCCGCATTCGATCCTGCCACCGTTCGATCCTAGCAGGCCGCTTGAGCTAGAGTGACGCCTGATGCGCAAGTCGATGCGGGCCGTATCGCTGATCGCGGCACTCGCGGCAATTTCGCCTGCGGCGCCGGCCGCCGCGACGCTCGATGCCGCGGCTGCCGGCCGGTTCGCGCGGCTTGCGCTTGCCTGCGTGCACCGGGAGTATCCCAACAAGATTGCGCACGTGCTGGGCAGCGATGCCGACGTCCGGCCGCCGCGCGAACTCACGCCGGTTTTCTTCGGCTGTTACGACTGGCATTCCTCCGTTCATGGCCATTGGCTGCTGGCGCGCCTCGCCCGGCTCCATCCGGAAGCTGAGTTCGCCGGCGCGGCGCGCGCGGCGCTCGCGATCAGTTTTACCGAGGCGAAAGTCGCGAAGGAATCGGCCTACCTGAAAGGCGCCGGCCGGATTTCGTTCGAACGACCCTATGGACTCGCCTGGATCCTGCAATTGACTGCGGAGCTGCGGAGCTGGCCGGATCCCGGCGCGCGACATTGGGCGGGGACGCTCCGGCCCCTCGAGAGCGAGGCGGCGGCGCGCATTCGCGACTGGCTGCCGAAGCTGCATTACCCGATTCGCGTGGGTGAGCACTCGCAGACCGCATTCGCATTCGGCCTGATCCGCGACTGGTCGCTCCTTGCCGGGGATGGTGCGATGCGCGAGCTCATCGACGAGCGCAGCCGGCGCTACTACCTGTCGGACGTCGACTGCCGGCTCGAGTACGAGCCGTCGGGCGAGGATTTCCTGTCACCTTGCCTGGCCGAGGCGGACCTCATGCGACGCGTGTTGTCGCCCGGGGAATTCTCCGCGTGGCTCGGAGGCTTTCTCCCGCGGATTCCGCGCAACGGAAGCAGCGACTGGCTCGAGCCCGGCATGGTGACCGACCGCGCGGATCCGAAGCTCGCGCACATCGACGGCTTGAATCTGAGCCGCGCCTGGATGCTGCGCGGTATAGCAGCGGCGCTGCCGGCAGGAGATCCACGCCGTGCGGCGCTGGAAAACGCCGCCGCACGGCATGGCGAAGCCGCACTACCCGCCGTGACTGGTGAACACTACGAAGGTGGGCACTGGCTCGGCAGTTTTGCGGTTTACCTGCTGAGCGGCTCGGGCCGCCAGCACCCGAACTAGCGCTTCGCGCTATTTGAACTCGATTCGACGGAAGTTCTGCTCACCGAAGAACGTGCGAAGCTCCTCGTAGCCCTCGACGAGCTTGTCCTGTTTTGCTTCTTCGAGCTGGGCGCGCATTTCCGTCTGAAACTTCTTGAACATCTCCGGATTGGGATCGCCGCTGGCTGCGTCCGGAAACTTCGTCACGAGCAACAGGTTGAAATCTCGATTTGCCGCGGTCTCGCTCATGTAGATTCCGCACTCGACCACGGTGCCGAGCTTCTTGCCGATTTCGCAGCCGCTCCACCAGGTTTGCTCGAGACCTTCCAGGTAATCGTCGATGCGGTTTGGATTCACGTTCACCATCGTGACATTCCAGACCTCTTTGGAAGGAGCATAGTCGGTGTAGACCTCGTAGGCCTGTGCGTTCGCAGCGAACGCCAATGCCGCAGCGGATGCTGCAATCGAAAAACACTTCATGTTCAATCTCCCTTGCTGGACAGGCGGATTCCCGTCCGTTTGTAGATTGTAAATGAAGCCGTCGGCTCGGGCCGGCTCGCATCAACCGCCGGCGGGCGCCGCCTGGAGGTAGTCGACGGAAACGCGCAGGAGCGATCTCAGCCCGACGGCGAGGCCGCTTTCGTCCACGAAAAAATAGTCCGAATGATTGTCCGGTGCCTTGGCGGCATCCTGGGCAGCCGGCGTGATGCCGACCCAGAAATAGACGCTCGGCACTTGCCGCGAGACGTACGCAAAATCCTCGGCAATCATTTGCAGGCCCAGGGCCTTGACATTCGTCGCGCCGACCACGGATCGCAACGACTCCGTGGCGCGCGCGCTCAATTCGGGATCATTCTCGAGCACCGGGTTCGGTGCCGGCATCATTTCGAGCGTCGCAGTCGCGCCATTGGCCTCCGCGATATTCGTCGCAAGAATCCCGATCCGATCGATGATTTCCTGGCGCATGGCCGGGCTCAAGCTGCGCATCGTGCCGAGCATCTCGACGGTTTGCGGAATGATGTTGTGGCGGGTACCGCCATTGATCGCGCCGACGGTGACGACCGCGGGCAGCGCCGAAATGTCGGTCCGGCGGCTGACGACGGTCTGCAGCGCGTTGACGATCTGCGCGGATGCCACGATCGGATCGACGCCCGCCCAGGGGCGCGCGCCGTGACTCTGCTTTCCGGTGACTACGATGCGGAAAAAATCCGATCCCGCCATGAACGGGCCGGGGCGCAGGCCGACGGTTCCGGCATTCAGGGTCGAGATGACGTGCAGCGCAAAGGCCGCTTCGGGCGGCGCGACCTCGAACAGCCCCTCCTCGAGCATGAGCGGTGCGCCGCCGCGCTCGCCCTCCGGCGCGCCTTCCTCCGCCGGCTGGAACATGAGCAGGATTTTTCCCGGCAGCTTTTCGCGCAGCTGCACGAGCACCTCGGCAGCGCCCATGAGTATTGCCGTGTGGGCGTCGTGACCGCAGGCGTGCATGACGCCGACCGTTCGCCCCCGGTATTCACCGGTCGCGGTCGAGCGGAACGGCACGTCGGTCTTTTCGGTCACCGGCAACGCATCCATGTCGGCTCGCAGCAGGATCGTGGGACCCGGACGGCCGCCCTCGATCACCGCCACGACGCCGGTATGCGCCATGCCGGTCCTGACTTCGAGCCCGAGCGCGCGCAGATGCTCCGCCACTTTGCCGGCCGTTCGAGTCTCGCGATTCGCGAGTTCCGGATGCTCGTGAAGATCCCGGCGCCATTCGACGACCCGCGCCTCCAGCGCCGCAGCGGCTGAGTCGAGTTCGGCCGCCGTCACGTCGGCACGCGCGGCATCGGCCGCGACCCAGAGCAACGAAACCAACAACAGGACAATTCTCATCGGGCTCTCCCGAGGTTCGCCGGAGTCTAGCGCAGCCACTCCCTCGAAAATTGACGCCGAACAATTGGTTGAGGCGGCCGGGCAGCCTGCGGTATCATTTGCGCCGGTCGGGGGCTGGGCGCCAGCCACCGCGATCCTGGCAGCGAGGCCTGGTCGCGGTCCCCTGGAACCGAAAGGTCGATCAGGAGGCCCCCTCGCGGGGCCTTTTTGTTGCGATCGGGTCTCCGGAAATGGGCCTCGTGCCCATTTTTTGTGTCCGGAGACCCCTGGAGGCCGGATGAGAAGCCGATTGTTCGGCCTGCTCGAGCCGGTTGCGGCAGGGCTCGGCTATGAACTGATCGAGATCGAATTCAGTTCGGCCGGGCGCAGTTCGGTGGTGCGCGTGTATATCGATCACACCGACAGTTCCGCCGTCACTCTCGACGATTGCGAGCGGGTGAGCCGCGCGGTCGGCGCGGTGCTCGAAGCGGAGAACCCGATTGCGCACGAGTACCGGCTGGAGGTCTCGTCGCCCGGGTTCGACCGGCCGCTCCGGACCGCGGCGCATTTTGCGCGCTTTACGGGAAGCGAGGCGCGCATCGAGCTCGCGGCGCCGATCGAGGGACGTCGCCGCTTCCGGGGCCGGCTCGGGCCGGTCGAGGACGGGAAAGTGACGATCGAGGTGGAGCGGCGGGAATGGAAGCTTCCGCTCGCCGGAATCAGCAAGGCACGATTGGTGGGTTGATCATGAACAAGCAGATCCTGGAAGTCGTCGAGGCCGTCTCCAACGAGAAGGGCGTCGCGCGCGAGATCATTTTCGAGGCGCTGGAGGCTGCGCTCGCTTCGGCGACCCGGCGCAAGCATGGCGACGACATCGACGTGCGGGTCGAGATCGACCGCAAGACCGGCGAGTACAAGACGTTCCGGCGCTGGAAGGTGTTCGCGGACGACTCCACCGAACTCGAATTCCCGGAGCGCGAATTGCGCCTTGACGACGCCAGGGACGTCGACCCGAATGCTGAGGTGGGCGGTTTCGTCGAAGTGCCCATGGATTCAGTTGCATTCGGCCGCATTGCCGCGCAGACCGCAAAGCAGGTCATCGTGCAGAAGGTGCGTGAGGCCGAGCGCGCGCAGGTCGTCGACGAATACAAGGACCGCGTCGGGTCGCTCGTCTCGGGCATCGTCAAGCGCGTCGACCGGCATGGCGTCTATGTCGATCTCGGCGGCAACGCCGAAGGCTTCGTTCCGCGCGAGCACATGATCCCGCGCGAGATGGTGCGGCCGCAGGACCGGCTGAAGGCGCTGCTTCGCGAGGTGCGCTCCGAAGCCCGCGGCCCCCAGCTCTTCCTGTCGCGGACCTCGCCGGATTTCCTGGTCGAGCTGTTCAAGCTCGAAGTACCGGAAGTAGGACAGGGCCTGATCCAGATCCTGGGCGCGGCCCGCGACCCGGGCGCGCGCGCCAAGATCGCGGTCAAGAGCCTCGATCCGCGCATCGATCCGGTCGGCGCCTGCGTCGGCATGCGCGGCTCGCGCGTGCAGGCGGTCTCGAACGAGATCGCGGGCGAGCGCGTGGACATCATCCCGTGGGTCGACAATCCGGCGCAGTTCGTCATCAACGCCATGCAGCCGGCTGAAGTGACCTCGATCGTCATGGACGAGGACGCTCACTCGATGGACATCGCCGTGACCGAGGACCGCCTGTCGCAGGCAATCGGGCGCGGCGGCCAGAACGTGCGTCTCGCGAGCGAGTTGACCGGCTGGCGGCTCAACGTGATGTCTGAGCAGCAGGCCACGGAGCGCAGCGACGAGGAAGCCGGGCAATTGCGCGAAATGTTCAAGACCCAGCTCGACGTGGACGAGGACGTCGCCAATGTGCTGGTCCAGGAGGGCTTCTCGACGATCGAGGAAGTCGCCTACGTGCCGACCAGCGAGTTGCTCGGCATCGAGGAATTCGACGAGGAGATGGTCGAGGAACTTCGGAATCGCGCGCGCGACGTGCTGCTGACGCAGGCGATCGCGAGCGAGGAAAAAATCGACGAGTCGGGACCGGCGGAGGACTTGCTCGCGATCGAGGGCATGGACAAGGAGCTCGCCTATGAGCTCGCATCGCGTGGCATCCGCACGCGCGACGAGTTGGCGGATCAATCGCTCGACGAACTCGAATCGGTGCCGGGCCTCGACCAGGAGCGCGCCGGGCAGCTCATCATGGCAGCGCGCGCGCACCTGTTTGAAAACGCGGGCCAGGCCTGAGGCCGGACGGAGGTAATTTGGCATGTCCGACGTCACGGTCGAACAATTCGCGGAAGTGCTGAAGGTCACGGTCGACAAGCTGCTGTCGCAGCTCGAAGAGGCCGGGATCCGGTCGCTCGGGCCCAAGGACCGCATCAGCGAGGATGCGAAGCACGAGCTCCTGACGCACCTTCGCAAGGCGCACGGCAAGGCCGAGGACGGCAGCGCGCCGCGGAAGATCACCTTGCGCCGCAAGGCGCAGAGCGAGATCCGGGTCGCGGCGCCGCTCGGCAAGGCCCGCACCGTCAGCGTGGAAGTGCGCCGCAAGCGCACATACATCAAGCGCGATGTCCTCGAGGAACAGGCCCGGGTCGCGCAGGAGGCGCTGGACCAGCAGCGCGAGGTCGAGGACGCCGAACGGGTGGCAGCCGAGCAGCTGCTTCGCCGCGAGGTCGAGCAGCGCGATCAGCAGCGTCGCGAGCGCGAGGAATCCGAGCGCCGCACCGCCGAGGAAGCGTCCAAGCGCCAGGCCGAAGAGCAGGCGCGGCGCGAAGCGGAGCAGCGGGCCCGCGAGCAGGCCGAGAAGGACCGCCGCCAGCGCGAGGAAAAGGCCCGCAAGGCCCCGGACGACGACAAGAGCACGCGTTATGGCCGCCAGGAGCTGCACATCGCGGGCGGACTGTCCGCGCGGCACAAGAAAGGCCGTGCCCGCCCCGAGTCGCGACGCCGCGCTGCGAACGTCAGCGCGGAACGCAAGCACGGTTTCGAGCTGCCGACGCAGCCGATGCAGCACGAAGTGGCCGTCGGTGAGACGATCACCGTGGCCGAACTCGCGCAGCGCATGGCGGTGAAGTCGAGCGAAGTCATGAAGACGATGCTCAACATGGGCGTCATCGCGACGATTAATCAGCCGGTCGACCAGGACACCGCCGTGCTCGTGATCGAGGAAATGGGTCACTTCGCGAAGGTGCTGAAAGCCGACCAGATGGAAGTGGCGCTGCAGGCCGGGATGCCCACGTCCGACGAAGCATTGCCACGGCCGCCAGTCGTCACGATCATGGGGCACGTCGACCACGGCAAGACGTCGTTGCTCGACTACATCCGCCGCACGAAAGTGGCGGCGGGCGAGGCGGGCGGGATCACCCAGCACATCGGCGCCTACCACGTTGAGACCCCGCGCGGCGTCATCACGTTCCTCGACACGCCGGGGCATGCCGCGTTCACGGCCATGCGCGCGCGCGGTGCGCAGGTCACGGACATCGTCGTGCTGGTGGTCGCCGCGGACGACGGCGTGATGCCGCAGACGAAGGAGGCCATCCAGCATGCCAAGGCGGCCGGCGTCCCGATCGTCGTTGCAGTCAACAAGATCGACAAGCACGGTGCCGATCCGGAAAAAGTCCGCAACGAGCTGTCGCAGGAAGGCGTCATTGCGGAAGAGTGGGGCGGCGAGAACATTTTCGTGCCGGTTTCCGCCAAGACCGGCGATGGCATCGACCGCCTGCTGGAATCGATCCTGCTGCAGGCGGAAGTGCTCGAGCTGAAGGCCGTGCAGGACGCGCCGGCGCTCGGCGTCGTGCTCGAAGCGAGCGTCGAGCGGGGCCGTGGCGCGGTCGCGACCGTGCTCGTCAAGCGGGGCACGCTGAAGGTCGGCGACTCGGTCGTCGCCGGCGAGCAGTTCGGCCGCGTCCGCGCGCTGTTCGACGAGCGCGGCGAGGAAATCGTCTCCGCGGGCCCCTCGATACCGGCGCAGATGCTGGGGCTTTCGAGCCCGCCGAATGCCGGCGACGAGCTGCTCGTCGTCGACAGCGAACGCAAGGCGCGTGAAGTCGCGCTCTACCGCCAGGGCAAATTCCGCGACGTGCGGCTCGCACGCCAGGCCGGACAGAAGTCCGAGGACGTCTTCCAGCAGATGGGCGAAGACGCGAAGGGCACGGTCAACCTGCTCATCAAGGCGGACGTGCAGGGTTCGGCCGAGGCATTGCGCGAGGCGCTGATCAAGCTGTCGACCGATGAAGTTTCCGTCAAGGTGATTTCGAGCGGCGTCGGCGGACTGACCGAGTCCGACGTGATGCTGGCCGCGGCGTCGAAGGCGCAGATCGTTGCGTTCAACATCCGCGCCGATGCAGCGGCGCGCGAAGCCATGCGGGACCAGAACGTCGAGGTGCGCTATTACAGCGTCATCTACGAGGCGATCGACGACATCCGCGCCGCGCTCACCGGCATGCTCGCGCCGGAGGTCAAGGAGCAGATCGTCGGCCTTGCGGAAGTGCGCGAAGTGTTCCGCTCGAGCAAATTCGGCACGGTGGCAGGCTGCCTCGTGGTGGAAGGCTACGTGCGCCGCAACAACCCGATCCGCGTGCTGCGCGACAATGTCGTGATCTTCCAGGGCGAGCTCGAATCGCTGAAGCGTTTCAAGGATGACGCCTCGGAGGTCCGTGCCGGCACCGAGTGCGGCATCGGCGTCAAGGGCTACAACGACGTGAAGGTCAAGGACCAGATCGAGTGCTTCGAGCGCGTCGAAGTCGCGCGCCAGCTCTAGGAACGGAGGTTCGGGCATGCCGCGGGAGTATCCGAGGGCCCGGCGGATCGAGGAGCAGCTCAAGCGGCTGCTCGCCGAGCTCGTGCGCCGCGACGTCAAGGATCCGCGCGTCGGACTGATCACGATCACCTCGGCGGAAGTCTCGAGCGACCTGACGCACGCCAACGTGTATTTCACGCCGTTCGCCGGCGCCGGCGATGCCGAGGCCGCGCTCGAAGCCTTGCGCCACGCGTCCGGCTTCCTACGCCACCAGGTGCGAAACCTCATGCGGCTGCGCGTCGCCCCGGAGCTCGTGTTCCATATCGACGACTCGGTCGAGCGCGGCGCGCGGCTGTCGGCGCTCATTCACGATGCCGTCGAGAGCGACCGGGTCCGGCACGTCGAGACCGATCCGGAAGAGGAATGAGCGGCGCATCGCCGGCTGCCGACGCGACCGTCGATCGCTGGCGGGACGTGGACGGCGTCATGCTGCTCGACAAGCCGGAAGGCCTGACGTCGAACGCCGCGTTGCAGCGCGTCCGGCGAGCGTTTCGTGCGCGCAAGGCGGGTCACACCGGGAGCCTCGATCCGCTGGCGAGCGGCCTGCTGCCGATCTGCCTGGGCCAGGCCACCAAGGCGAGCGGCCTGCTCCTCGACGCGGACAAGACGTATCGCGTCCGCATTGCGCTCGGGGCGCGCACGACGACCGGTGACCGCGCGGGCGAAATCGCGGAGACCGCCCCTGTGCCGGCATTGTCCACCGAGGCGGTGCGGCAGTTGGCCGCAAATTTCCTCGGCGAGTCGACGCAGGTGCCGCCGATGTTCTCGGCCCTCAAGCATCGCGGCGAGCGCCTGTATCGCCTGGCGCGGCAGGGTATCGAGGTCGAACGCCCGCCGCGTCGCGTGATCATTCACCGCCTGGATGTCCTCCAGATCGGACCGGAATGGCTCGAGTTCGAGATCGTGTGCAGCAAGGGCACTTATGTCCGCAGCCTCGCGGAAGACATCGCGCGCGCCTGCGGCACCGTCGGTCACGTGGCGAGTCTTCGTCGCCTCGCGCTCGGGCCGTTTGGGAGTCCCGCAATGAGGACGCTCGAGACCATCGAACAAGCGGCGCCTAGGCCCGAAGTGCTCGACTCGATGCTGCTCCGCGCCGACGAAGCCTTGCCGGGCTTGCCTGCCATCCGGCTCGGCGCCGCGGAAGAGGCCAGTGTCTTGCACGGGCAACCGGTTGCCACGACGGGTCCGGCCGCTGCGCGCGTGCGCATGTACGGGGTCGACGGGCGATTCCTGGGCGTCGGCCGCATGAGTGCCGAAGGACGCCGGTTGGCGCCGGAACGGATCATGATCGACTTGTCGGGCGGGCAGACCCCGCGCGCTTGAGGGAATGTCGGGCCGCGGCTACAATGCGCGGCTTTCTAAAGGGTTAAGTGAACGAGATGCCACTCACGAATGCACGCAAGGCGGAGGTCGTCGGCAAGTTCCGCCGTGCCCCGGCGGATACCGGCTCGCCTGAAGTGCAGATTGCATTGCTGTCCGAACGAATCAACGGGCTGACCGAGCACTTCACCACACACAAGAGCGACCACGCTTCGCGGCGTGGCCTGCTGAAGATGGTGGCACAACGCCGGCGGCTCCTGGATTACCTCAAGGCCAACGCCCCCGAGCGGTACACCAAGGTCGTCAACGAACTTGGCCTGCGCCGCTAAGGCGCTGCGGGCGCACGCGAGGCGCCCCGTCCGTACTGGTAATCAAAGGGGACCCGCTTGAGCGTTTCCACGCAGACTTTCAACTTCGGCGCGCATCCGGTCACGATCGAAACCGGCCGCCTGGCCCGCCAATCGGACGGCGCCGTCGTCGTCACGATGGGGGACACCGTGGTGCTCGTCACCGCGGTCGGCCGTCGCGAGGCAGTCGCGGGCCGCGACTTCTTTCCGCTGACCGTCAATTACGTCGAAAAGACTTACGCCGCCGGCAAGATTCCCGGCGGATTCTTCAAGCGCGAGGGTCGCCCCGCCGAAAAGGAGACGCTGACATCTCGGTTGATCGACAGACCTCTCCGGCCGCTCTTCCCGAGCGGCTTCCGCTGCGAAACGCAGGTCATCGCGACGGTCCTCTCGCACGACCGCGAGAACGACCCCGACGT
>JBOHZO010000102.1:0-15820 GCA_050738555.1 Steroidobacteraceae bacterium
GGTTGCGCACGAGACCGCCGCCCAGCGTGCCGCCGTTTCCGGCCTTGCGCGCAAGAAAGGCCGCCGCGCGCGCCCGGTCCGCGCCCGGCGCGAGCAACAGCCGCGCCGCGACCGCTGCGAGCATGAAATCGTCGTCGATCATCTTGTAGTCGAGCGCAGGCCCACGGCCGAGCAGGGCGAACTCGCCGATCGCCTCTTCGTGCGCGACCTCGCCCGCGGCGTTCAGGCGCTCGAGCACTGCGCCGAGTCCAGCCTCGACCAGCTCAGGCTCAGCAACCGCCGCGAGCAGCGCGAGCGACATCAGCGTGTCGCGGCCGAAGTATGTGGCGAATTGCCAGGAGCCCGCGAGCAGCTTCTCGCGATAGCTTAGGTAGGCGAGGATCCGCCGCAGGCGCAGGTCCGGTAACGCGCCTTCGTCCACCAGCTCGTCCGCGGAAAGGGGCGTGAGCGGCGGCTCGCCCGTCAGCGCAGTCACCCGAAGCTCAATATCTCCCCGCGCGTCCGGATGCAGCGTGACCGCTTCGGGGCCGCCGCCTGTCATGCGCCCATGCAGGACGTCGATCGAGAGCAGGTAGCCCGGCGCCCCGTCGATTCGCCGGCGCAGCCAGGTGACCCCGCGATCGGCGCGGCACGGCTCCGCCGAAGTCGCTGGCGGCGGCTCCAGGCCGTCATCGGCCTCGCGGATCACGCGGATGCTGCCAGTGACCACGTCGCGGACCGTAACGGCGCCGCCCGCGGCGCGCAGCACGGCGCTGACTCCGCGCAAGGTCCCGCCTTCCACTGCGCGCGACGCGGGCTCGATCGCAACGTCGGGTTTCCATGCAAAGGGTTCGCCCTCGGCGTCGAACCAGACCGCTGCGCCGCTGTTGCCGGCGGGGAAGGCGACGACGACGCGGGGTTCCGGCCCCGGCCGCAGCACGATGTGTGCTGCGACGAGGCCGTCGCGGTAGAACTCGTTCTGCATGCCGCCTTCCGGCAGGGAGAACCGGAGCGGCTCTGCAACGGCGGCTGCCGTCGCGAGATGCAGCACGAGTGCGAGTCGGGAGAGGATCACGCCGGCGCGGCGACCGAGTGGCGGATCACCAGCTCGTAGTCGAAGCGCTGCGAGACCGGCCCTTCGACCGCCATGCCCGAGCGGCTGCGGATGCGCCGGATCAGGCAATCGACTGCGCCCTGCGCCATCGCCCGGATCGGCTGGCGAATGGTGGTGAGGCTCGGGTAGACATAGCGCGCAACCGGGGTGTCGTCGAAGCCCGCGACGGAGAGCTTGCCGGGCACGTCGATGCCCATCTCGTGCGCCACGTGCAGGACGCCCGCGGCCATATCGTCGTTGCTCGCGAAGATGGCCGTCGGGCGCTCGCGCAGGTGCAGGAGCTGCCTGCCGCACTCAATGCCCGACTCGAACGAGAACAGGCCGCCGACCACCAGGCGCTCGTCCACGGGAACGCCGTGCTCGCGGTGCGCGTCGCGAAAGCCCTCGAACCTTCGCGCCGCGGCGCCATGCAGGGGGTGTCCGCGGATGAAGCCGATCCGGCGGTGGCCGCGCCCGAGCAGGTGGTCGGTGAGCTCGCGGCTGGCGCGACGGTCGTCGATCGCGACGAACGGGCGGTCGTCCCGCTGGTCGCGCGGGTCTATCGAGACGTAGTCGATACCGTCGGTGTCGAGTGCCGCGACGAGCGGCGGGTAATCGCACAGCGGCGGCGTCAGCACGAGCCCGCTCGCGCGGTGCTGCGTCACGGTCTCATGGACGTGATCGAGCAGCCGCGGGCTCGTGATGTCGCAATGCGTCAGCAGCATGCCGTAGTGGGCGATCTCGCAGGCGGCGAGCACGCCGTTGAGCACGCCGACCATGTAGCTGTCGCTCGGGTTGTCATAGAGGACGTTGACCAGGTAGGCCTGCGGGCTCGCGAGGTTCCGCGCCGCGAGGTTCGGACGGTACCTCAGCTCGCGGATCGCCTCGTGGACGCGCCGCGCCGTATCCGGGCGCACGTTCGCCTCCCGATTGAAGACCCGCGACACGGTCTTGATCGAGACGCCGGCGCGCGCGGCGACGTCGTCGATCGTCCTGGCGCGCGCCGGCCCTAGTCTGGACTTCCCCATAGGCGGGGGATGATAGCGCTGTCTTGCAGCGCACCCAACAGTCCTGTTTGACAGCAAATATGTCAGGGTGGTACAGAGACAGCGCTGTCAACAATTCCCATAGCGGGTTTTCGAGAAAGGGGAATCCAATGAAGATGCGACACATTCCTGCGCATGCGATCGGCGTCGCCGCCCTGATGGCCGCGCCGGCATCGGCGCAGCAGGCTGCGACCGGGCAAGGCACCGAACTGGAGGAAGTCGTCGTAACCGGCACGGCCGCCGGCGCCGAGGTCCGCAAGCTCGAGGCGAGCTTCGCGATCACCACCCTGGACGACACCGCCATCACGGAATACGCGCCGCAGAGCACCGCGGACCTGTTGAGACTCGTGCCGGGCGTCTGGTCGGAAAGCACCGGCGGCGTCTCGGGCGCGAACGTCATGGTGCGCGGATTCCCGGGCGGCGGCGACGCGCCTTACTTGACGGTCCAGTTGAACGGTGCCCCGGTCTATGCGATCTCGACCCTGTCGTTCCTCGAGAACACGACGATGTTCCGCATCGACGAGACCGTGGAGCGGGTCGAGGCGCTGCGCGGCGGACCGAACCCGGTGTTCTCGAACGGCCAGTCGGGCCTGACGACGAACTTCATCCTGCGCGAGGGCGGCGAGGATACCGAGGGCCTGGTCAAGTACACGACTTCGGACTATGACCTCCGGCGCTTCGACGCCTACATCAGCGGCCCGATCGCCGAGGATTTCTACTACATGGTCGGCGGCTACATCACGAGCTCGCCCGGCCTGCGCGATGCCGGCTACAACTCGGACGAGGGCAACCAGCTCACGATCAACCTCACCCGCGTGCTCGACAAGGGCAAGATCAACGTCTATCACCGGCAGACCGACGACTACGGCCAGTGGTACCTGCCGGTGGCGCTCAACGTGCCGGGCGTGGACGCCGGGTACAACCAGCTTGGCAGCCGGAACCGGATTCAGGAGATCATCACGACCAATTCGGGTCCGGACTTCGCAAATGGCGGCGATCCGGCGGCGCCCGACCCGACGATCAAGCGGCTCGACCTCGACGAGGGCCGCGGGTGGAAGGGCAGCGTGACGGGCGGCTCCGTCGTGCTGGACATCTCCGATGCCTGGACGCTCACAGATCGCTTCAGCCTCACGAGCGGAGACGCCAACACGACCGGCCTCGTTCCGGACGGCGGCGCCGTGCAGGTCGGCGCGCTGCTCGCCGATCCGGCCGTCGATGCGCGCGCGGTGGTCACCGGCCCGATCACGGGCGCCGTGACGGGGCGCGCGATCGGCGCAGACGAGTTCATCCAGCAGTTCGGCGCCTGGGAAGTCCTGAAGGATGTCGAAGCCTTCACGAACGACATCAGCCTGACATGGGACTTCGACCGGGGATCGGCGACGTTCGGCTACTTCGCGTCGAGCGTCTCGAGCAACGACCTCTGGGCGCTGGGCAATTCCGAGTACCAGGTCGTCGAGCAGGGAGGCGAGATCGTCACCGGCATCGCCTGCAACGATCCGGCGGTCGATAGCTGCGGCTTCAACTACGACATCGACGGGCGCGGCGACGCCACGACCAACGCGTTGTACGCGGCGACCACGTTCGACATCACCGACGCGTTGCGGGCGGATGTCGGCGTTCGCTTCGAGGATTTCAGGATCGATTACACGCTCGACGAAGGCAGGGCGGGCACCATCGATTTTGCAGCTTCGAACGACCTGTCCGAGACCTCCTGGACGGCCGCCCTCAATTACCAGTTCACGGATCGGATGGGCGTCTTCGGGCGCATCAACCGGGGTCACCTGATGCCGCAGTTCGACACTTATCGGGATGGCCGCGCGGCTCTCGCGAGCGGCAATGACCTGGTCCAGGAAATCGAGCAGTACGAAGCCGGCTTCAAGTGGGCGACGGACAACTTGAACCTGTATGCGACAGCCTTCGCCACCGAGGTCGATCCGCGGGCCGTCATCTTCGTGTTCGGCGGGGACGCCATTCTCACGACCCAGGAATCCCAGGGCATAGAGCTCGACGGCATCTGGCGGACCAACGGCGGCTTCTCGGTAGCGATCAACGCGACCTGGCTGGAGAGCGACATCAAGAGCACTGACCCGACGATAGACGGGAACGAGACGGAGCGGCAGCCCGGCTGGCAGCTGCGCCTGACGCCGGCCTACGACTTCAACCTCGGCAACATGGAGGGCAGCGTGTACGCCACTTACACCACGGTAGACGACCGCTGGGGCGAGGCGCTGAACATCAATGTCCTGGAAGGCTACGACGAACTGGACCTCGGCATCATCATGCGGGTCAACGAATCGTTCATCGTGCAGGTCGCGGCCGACAACGTCACCGACGAGGAGGCCCTGACCGAGAGCGACCCCCGCACGTTCACGGCGCCGAACGGCCGCTTCATCATGCCGCGGAACATCCGGTTCAGCGTGGGCTACGAGTTCTGATCCAGGCGTCGCGCGGCTTGGTGCGCCGCGCCGCCGGCCTGCTGCTCTGGCTGGTCGCCGGCGCGGCGGGCGCATCGGGCGCCGCTGCGCCGCCGACGCCCGTTGAGCTGTATCCCGGCCTGTTCGAGCGGGTGCAGCTCGAGCGCGTCTACGAGGACGGCAAGACCTTCGTCGACGCGCTGCCGCGCAAGGAGCCGGCGCAGATCCTGAAGGAATACGAGACGATGCGCGACGACCCAGGCTTCGACCTGCGGTCGTTCGTGACGTCCCGCTTCACGCCTCCGGAATCTCCCGGGCGGAGATTCGAGTCGAGCCCCGGCCGGGATGTCGTGGCGCACATCGACGCGTTATGGTCCGTTCTCGAGCGTGCACCCGACGAGCCGAAGCCGGGCTCGTCGCTGCTGGCGTTGCCGCACCGATACGTCGTGCCGGGCGGGCGATTCCGCGAGATCTACTACTGGGATTCCTATTTCACGATGCTTGGACTCGAGGAAAGCGGCCGACACGACCTCGCCGTCGACATGGTGAAGAACTTCGCCTGGCTCATCGACCGCTACGGCCACGTGCCGAACGGCAACCGCAGCTACTACCTGAGCCGTTCGCAGCCGCCGTTCTTCTCGTCCATGGTGGAGCTCGTCGCCGCGCGCGATGGCAGCGACGTGTTTGGCAAGTTCCTGCCGCAGCTCCGTCGCGAATACGACTTCTGGATGGACGGCGAGGCCTCGCTCGCTCCCGGGAATGCCCATCGGCGCGTCGTGCGATTGCAGGACGGCACCCTGCTCAACCGCTACTGGGACGACCGGGAGACGCCGCGCGAGGAGTCCTGGCGCGAAGATGTGGAAACCGCGCGGGCCTCGAACCGGCCGCCGGCCGAGGTGTACCGGAACCTGCGCGCCGCGGCCGAGAGCGGCTGGGACTTCAGCACGCGCTGGTTCGGCGACCGGCGCAATCTGGCGACGATCCGCACGGTCGAGCTGCTGCCGATCGACCTGAACAGCCTCCTGTACTCGCTGGAACGGACCCTCGCGCGCGCCTATCGCGCCAATGCGCGGCCGGCGGAAGCGACCCGATTCACCGAGCGCGCCCTCGAGCGGCGCCGCGCCATTCACCGCTATCTGTGGAATCCGCGCTCAGGCGTGTTCGAGGACTATGCCTGGGGCGATGGGCGCCGCAGCGGCCACGTCACCGCCGCGACGCTCTATCCGCTCTTCGTCGGAGTCGCCACGGCCGCGCAGGCGGACGACGTCTCGAAGGTGATCGAGCGCGAGCTGCTCGAGCCGGACGGCCTCGCGACGACGACGCAGCGGACCGGACAGCAGTGGGATGCGCCGAACGGATGGGCGCCGTTGCAGTGGATCGCGATCGAGGGCCTCAACCGCTACGGCCACCGATCGCTCGCGCGGAGAATCGCGCACCGCTGGATCCGCGAGAACCTGGAGTCCTACGCTGCGACCGGCAAGCTGGTCGAAAAATACGACGTGAGCGGCGATGCCGCGGCGAAGGGCGGCGAGTACCCGCTCCAGGACGGCTTCGGCTGGACCAACGGCGTCTTGCGGCGATTGCTGGCACTCTACCCGGAAGCGCGGGCGCGCGAGCCGGCGGTGTTTGCAGAAGGGGCGATGCAATGACCACACTCGACTGGGCGGTCGTCGCGCTGTACTTCGTGGTGGTTTTCGTCGTCGCGATCGTCGCGACCAGGCGCTCCAAGTCCACCGAGAGCACGGACGGCTTCTTCCTCGCGGGCCGCAACACTGGCTGGTTCGTCGTGGGAGCGTCGCTGTTCGCATCGAACATCGGCGCCGAGCACCTGGTCGGGCTCGCCGGCACCGGGGCTGCGTCCGGCGTCGCCGTCGCGCAGTTCGAGATCATGGCGGGACTCGTGTTGCTGCTGCTCGGATGGTTTTTCGTGCCATTCTACCTGCGCAGCGGCGTGTTCACCATGCCGGAATTCCTCGAGCGCCGTTATTCATCCGGGCCGCGCATGTATCTCGCGATCGTGTCGGTCGTGAGTTACGTGCTGACCAAGATCTCGGTGACGGTCGCGGCGGGCGGAATCGTGTTCGAAGCCCTGATGGGCATCAACTTCTGGACCGGCGCCACCATCGTCGTGCTCGCCACCGGCGTCTACACGCTGTTCGGTGGCCTGAGGGCGGTGTTGTATACCGATGCGATGCAGATGTTCGTTCTGGTTCTTGGCGCGCTTGTCGTGACCGTGCTCGGCCTCAACGCGATCGGCGGCTGGGACGCGCTGGTCGCGACCGTCGGCAGCGAGCGCTTCGACCTCTGGCAGCCGTCGTCACATCCGGATTTCCCGTGGACCGGCATCCTGTTCGGCGCGCCGATTCTCGGCGTCTGGTACTGGTGCACCGATCAGTTCATCGTGCAACGGGTGCTCGCGGCACGCGACCTGGTCCAGGCGCGTCGTGCCACGATTTTTGCCGGTTTTCTCAAGCAGACGCCGCTTTTTCTGTTCGTCCTGCCCGGGGTCATCGCATATGCGCTCGCGCAGACCGGTCAGTTGCAACTCGATCGACCCGATCACGCGCTGTCGGCGTTGGCTGCCGAACTGCTCCCCGCGGGGCTGCGCGGCATCCTCGTGGCAGGCCTGCTGGCGGCGCTGATGAGCTCGCTCTCATCGGTGTTCAATTCCTGCGCGACGCTGGTGACAATGGACCTTTACAAGCATTGGCGTCCTCGGGCATCGGAACACCAGCTCGTGGTGACGGGTCAGATCGCGACCGTGATCCTCGTATTGTTCGGACTGGCCTGGATTCCCTTCATGCAGCTCATCTCGGGCCAGATCTACACGTATCTGCAGAGCGTGCAGGCGTATATTTCGCCGCCGATCGCCGCCGTGTTCCTCGTGGGACTGCTATGGCCGCGCGCCAATGCCAAAGGCGCCATCACGGCGCTGGCACTCGGCTTCGTGCTCGGCTTCGGCCGGTTGTTACTCGAACTGAACGCTCCGATTGCCTGGGGTCCGGCGGCATTGTTTGCCGAAATCAACTTTCTTCACTTCGCAGTTCTGCTGTTCGCAGTTTCGGTCGTCGGGCTGGTTGTCGTGAGCTTGGCCACCGCCCCGCCCGATCGGGCGCGGTTGCAGGACCTCACCATCGCGACTCTGAAGCCGACGAGTCCGGCAGAGCAGGCGCGCGCGCGCGTCTCGCGCCGCGGCGACGTGGCGCTCAGCATCCTTCTGCTTCTCATCATCGCCGCAATCTGGACGATCTTCAGCGGCTGACGCCGTCGGCCTCCAGCCGGAAGCCCTGCCAGCTGCGCATCGTGAACGCGCCGAGGCCGGCGAGGAATAGCAGCCACCAGGCGAGGTCGCCGATGACCGGCACCTGCTTGACGATCGCGATCGCGACGAGAGCCAGCAGCAGAAAGAGCGCGCGCCACCAGACCGAGCCGAGCTTCGCGGCGTCGAGCCGCTCGAGAGCCTGGTCGCCGAGAAAAATCGCCGCGACCAGGAAGCCGAGCAGGAGCACCGCGACGTAGCCGAATGCGAGCAGGAGCGCGAGCGGAATACCGACCAGCGTGATCATCAGGATGACGATCGCGAACGGGACGGCGATCAGCATTACGCAGCCGAGGCCGATGCTCTGCCAGGGCTTGCGCCGGATCGTCGCCGCCGCCTCGCGGCTGAAGCGCGGCATGCCGAGGATGAGAATCGCGCCGAGCAGCACCATGCCGAGCGAGACGGTGATGCCGCCGACGATCGTCGCGCCGCGCCCGAGCTTGCGAAGCCACTCACGGTCATCGCGGGACTCCGCGACGATGCCGGCGACCTGCGCCGCCGGATCGATCTCGATGTCGTCGCGGCTTCGATAGGCGATTCGCCCGGTGATGCGCGCATCCGGGCCGATGCGAATGGTCTCGCCCGCCGCTTCGACGTCGCCGCCGATGCTGCCATCGATGACGATTTTTTCGCCATATGCGCGGAGGTCTCCATCGATGCGTGCGCCCGGCGCGACATGGATGGTTCCACCCGCAACCCGCGCCTTGCCATTCACCTCGCCTTCGAGCCGCAGTTCGCCGCCCGCGGCATACAGGTTGCGGCCGATAGATCCCGCCACCGTGACGTTCCCGCCGCTCACATAGGCGCTTTTCTCGATCCGCCCGCGGACCTCGACGCGGCCGCCGGCGGCAAACGCGTTGCCGTCGACGGGCTCGTCCATTACCACTTCGCCGCCCGCGATCAACTCGGAGCCGCGAATCGAGGCGCGGGCCGTGTCATCGGCGAAAGCCGTGCCGAGGACGCCCATCCCAAGAATCACAGTGGCAATCAGCTTGTTCATAGGTCGAATCCTAGCCTTTCGGCGCTGCATGGCAAAATGGGGGATGCCCCGCCAGGTCCGCATTGCCACGAGACGAAGCCGGCTTGCGATCTGGCAGGCGGAGCACGTCGCCGCCCGACTTGCCGCCCTGCATGCCGGCCTCGTGGTCAGCCTGGTGCCGATCGTCACCGAAGGCGACCGGATCCAGGATCGGAGTCTCGCCAGCGTAGGCGGCAAGGGACTCTTCATCAAGGAGCTCGAAAACGCGATTCGCGCGGGACTCGCCGACATCGCAGTGCACTCGATGAAGGACATGCCGGGCGAGTTGGCGCCGGGCCTCGCAATCGGCGCGGCGCTCGAGCGCGCCGACCCGCGCGATGTCTTCGTTTCGGTCCGTCACGATTCGCTCGCGGCGCTGCCGCACGGCGCCTCGATCGGCACTTCGAGCCTCAGGCGCCAAAGCCAGCTCCTCCATCGACGGCCAGACTTTGACATCGTTGTCCTGCGTGGCAACGTCGAAACACGGCTTCGCAAGCTCGATTCCGGCGACTGCGACGCCACCGTGCTCGCCGCGGCCGGGCTCGTGCGGCTCGGCCTCGAGGCGCGCATCCGCGAGCATCTTGCGCCGCAGCAGATGTTGCCGGCCGCGGGCCAGGGCGTCATCGGGATCGAGTGCGCGGCGGATCGCGAAGACATTCTCCGCCTGATTCGTCCGCTCGAGCACGCCGCGACGCGGACGACGCTCGAGGCCGAGCGCGCGCTCACCGCGCGCCTCGGCGGAAGCTGCCAGTCGCCGATTGCCGCTTACGCCACCCTCGCCGGCGACACGCTGCATTTGCGCGGCCTCGTCGGCTCGCCGGACGGCAGGACGATCTTTGCGGACAGCATCTCGGGTCCGGCGCGGGATGCGATCCCGCTCGGCACCGCGCTCGCAACCCGGCTGCTCGAAGCCGGCGCCAGGGAGCTGCTGAAATGTCTCGGCTGAAGGGGATCGGCGTGCTCGTGACGCGCCCCGAACACCAGGCCCATCACCTGTGTCAGCTGATCGAGGCCGAAGGCGGCGCCGCCGTGCGCTATCCCGCGCTCGTGATCAAGCCCCGGCCCGACCGCGCGGCGGTACGCGCGGCCATCGGGCCGGCCGACCGCTACGATCTCGTCATCTTCGTCAGCGCCAATGCCGCGCGCTTCGGCGCGGATTTTCTCGACCAGCGGCGCGACGCGCCGGTTGCCGCCGTCGGCCAGGCGACGGCGGCCGCGCTGAACGCGGCCGGCTACCGGGTTTCGCTGATGCCCGCGGAAGGCGCCGACAGCGAATCGTTGCTCGCCATGCCCCAACTCGCGCACATGAGCGGGCAGCGCGTGCTGATCGTGCGCGGTTCCGGCGGCCGTGAGCTGATCGCGGAAGTCCTGACTGCGCGCGGCGCAGCGGTGCAATACGCCGAGGTCTACACGCGCGAGCCCGCGCGTCCCTCGGCCGAGTTGCAGGCCGAGATCGAGCAGCTGTGGCGCCAGGGCGGACTGCGCGCCTATGCCGCAACCAGCGTCGAGTTGCTCGAGACGCTGGTCGGAATCGTCACGCTCCGCTGCCGCGAACTGATGGATTCGACGGCGCTCGTGACCGGCTCGCCTCGCGTCGCCGAAGCCGCGACCCGCCTCGGCCTCGGTTCGCCGATTGTGCTCGCCGATTCGCCGGACGATGCCGCGCTCACCGGCGCGCTGATCCGATGGCGTGTAAGCAGCCACTAAATCGGCGCATAGTCGAAAGAGTCAATGTAGATGCGATCCGGATCGGCGCCTTGGCGCGGCAGTGCGCTTCGCACCGCGTCGATCATCGCCGGCGGGCCGGCGGCATAAATGTCGAAACCTGCGAGTCCCGCGATCCGGTTAAGCACCGCTTCATGGACGAGGCCCGACTCATGCATGTCACTCGCCGCCTGTTCCGACAGCACCGGCGTGTAGTGAAAGCGCGCATGCTTCTCCGCGAGCGCGCGGAGCCAGCCATCGTCGTACAGGTCGACCGTTGTGCGCGCGCCCCAGAAGAGCACAAGCTCGCGCCGGGTTTCCGAATCCAGCACTTCACGGATCATGGCTTTGAGCGGGGCATAACCGGTCCCGCCGCCGATAAGGAGCAATGGCCTGTCGCCAGGCCGGTAAACGAATTGTCCGAGCGGACCCTCGATCCGCAGCAACGAACCCGTATTCAGTCCGCCAAAAACCTGTTCGCTGAACTCCCCGCCAGGCGCGCGTCGTACATGCAGCTCAAGAAGCGCCGTGTCATGCGGCGGATTGGCGAGCGAGAAACTGCGGCGGCGTTCGCCTGGCAGCATGATGTCCACGTACTGGCCGCACTGCCACGTGAATGGCTCGACCGCGGGCAGGCGCAACCACAGCCCCATGACGTCCGGCGCGAGTTTCTGCATCCGCTCAATGCGGCAAGGCAGCTCGCGAATCTCCACGTCCGTGACGTGGCGGATCTCCCGGATCTCGATGACGAGGTCGTCGAGCGCACGGGCCTGGCAGATCAGCGCGTGACCGGCGGCCTCCTCTTCCGCGCTGATGCCAATGGGCCGGCCATGTGGATACTCGAATCGGCCGCGCAGCACGCGCACCCGGCAGGTGCCGCAGGATCCGCCCTTGCAGCTATGCGGCAGGTTGAGATGGGCGCGGAGCGCGGAATCGAGAACGGGCTCGCACGCCCGCGCGGCGAACTCCTTACCTGAAGGCAGGACCCGGACCTTCACGAATTCAGGGTATCAGCAGCGTGCTGCCCGTCGTGCGGCGCGCCTCGAGATCGCGATGGGCCTGCGCGGCATCCGAGAGCGGATACCTCTGGCCGATTCGAACCTTCACCTGGCCGCTTGCAACGACTTCGAACAGCTCGCGAGCGCTCCGGTTGAGCTCCGAGGCCTTCGCGATGTAGTGAAAGAGCGTCGGGCGGGTCAGGTACAACGAGCCGCGCCGGGTCAACTCGAGCGGCGAAAACGGCGGCACGGCGCCGGAGGCGTTGCCATAGCTCACCATCAGGCCGCGCGTCGCCAGGCAATCGAGCGAGGCGAAGAAAGTGTCCTTGCCGACGCCGTCGTACACGACCGACACGCCACGTTTCTTGGTCAACGCGCGCACTCGCTCGACGATGTCTTCCCGCGCGCTGACGATGACTTCGGCGGCGCCGTGCGCGCGTGCGAGCGCGGCTTTCTCATCGCTGCCTACAACCGCGATGACTTTCGCGCCGAGTGCCACGGCCCATTGCAGGGCGATCAGGCCGACGCCGCCCGCCGCCGCATGCAACAAGATCGACTCATTGCGGCGCACGCGATGGCAACGGCGTAGCAGGAACCACGCCGTCAGGCCCTTCAGCATCAGTGCCGCGGCATGCTGGTCCGAAATGGATGCCGGCAGCGGCACTGCGCGGGCCGCATCCATGACGCGCTCCTCCGCGTAGGCGCCGGGAGTGCTGCCGACATAGGCGACGCGATCGCCGGTCTTGAATGACGTCACGCTGCGGCCGGCTTCGACGACGACACCCGCGGCTTCGCGACCGAGCACGGCCGGTAACGGCACCTGATACAGGCCGGAGCGCTCGTAGGTATCGATGAAATTGACGCCGATCGCGGTTTGCCGGATGCGAACCTGCTTCGCACCCAGTGGTCCCGCATCGACCGGTTCGAGGCGCAGCGCTTCCGGGCCGCCATGCTCGTGGATGCGAATGGCTTGCGGCATGTTGTTACTATTCACGAAACCGGATGAAGGCTCAAATGAGACAGCGTTCCCTGCTGCTGGCGCTGCTGGTTGGCGCGATGCTTGCCGCCTGCAACAGCGTTTCCGGGGAGCTGGCCGGCCCGGACGAAGGCCCGTCGGCAACCGATCAACGGCCCGCCGAAAATATGACGCCGCAGCGGCAAGACATTGCCACGCTCGCGATCGATGCACTGGCGGCAGACCTCGGGGTGCCGCAGGATACGATCGCCGTCGATACCGTTCGCGCGGTCGACTGGCCCGACAGCAGCATCGGCTGCCCGAAGCCGGGCCGGGCTTACCTGCAAGTCATCACGCCTGGCCACAAGGTCACGCTCCGGGCCGATGGACGCATTTACGTGGTCCACGAGGCCAACAACCGGGCGCTCGTCTGTCACCAGACCAAGGCGTATGCCGGCGTGAATCCGCAACGGGAACTCGTGTTCGGGCCTCAGATGATCGCTGCGCGGAAAGATCTGGCCGCGCAGCTGGGCGTGCCGGAAAGCGACATCAAACCCATGTCCGCCGAAGAGCGAACCTGGAACGACGCAAGCCTCGGCTGTCCGGAGCCGGGCAGGAGCTATCCGCCCGTCAATGTCACCGGCTGGGTGATGACGTTACGGCACGACAGTCGCGACTACACCTACCACACGGACATGCAGCGCACGATCGCCTGTCCGCCGATTGCCGCCGAATAGCGCAGCGACCGTGAAAAAAGGGCCGTCCAGTCGCAACCGAACGGCCCTTCGCACCTGATTCAGTGCAAGCGGGCTAGTTGCCGGCCGTCACGTCGCCGAATCCTTTGCCGGGATCGTTGGCGATGTTGATGATGGTCAGGCCCCTGATGGCAGCGGCATCGCTGTGCGAAACCGCGCCCACCTGCTTGGCGCCCGGGCCCGTCGCTAGCCCAGCCCAGTTGACATTGACCGTGCCGCTCTGGCCGATCACCGCGGTCGCCGGTCCGGACACGGTCATATTGCCCAGATCAGGTCCGACACCCGGATCGGTCCAGTCGAACAACACGAATTGCGCGGTCCGGCTGCGTTCGGTGGCAAATCCGTGGACGATCAGCACATACGGATCGTCGATTGCCGGATCATTCAACGGGAACTGCACGTCGACGCGCTCTTCCGAGGTTGGGCCTGCACCGACGTCTACCTGTGTGCATTCGAAGTTCGGGCAGTAGAACAGGAATGCATCCAGGTCATGGTCTCCGTCCGTGTAGGCGTCGAACAGCGACCACTGGGCGTAGACGGTCCCTGCCGGAATCTCCTGTAGATAGGCAAGGGTCTCGCCGGGCCCGAGGAAATCGAAGGTGTTGTCCGGATCATCCTCAACCGATTGCTGGCTCAGGACGGGACTTTCGAGCCCATGCGCGCCGGGCGTATAGCTGCCGTTGTACCCAAAGGAGACGTCGAAGGAGGTTGCGCCATCGGCGCCGGTTCCGGCGATATCCGCAGGCGCGACGATCAGCTTGGCGTTCGCCGCGATCGGGCTGCGCACGACGTGACCCTTGTTGTCCTTCCATTCCAGCTGGCCGAACCGCCACACATCCGGCGGCGCACGGTCATTCGTGATCGAGACCTCGTAGGATGCGGACTGGCCCTGAGCCAGCGTGAAGCTCTTCGGATTGACCTGGACCTTGAAGCCCGGTGGCGCCTTGAAGCCCACCTGGTACTTCGCGGTCGGCCCGACGTTGGTCACCGTGCGGCGAACCGTTCGGGTGCCCACCAACTCGCCGACGCCGATGGATGGCAAGTTGAGGTTCGCCGGATCGAGCGAAAAGCCGAGGCCTTCCAGCGTTCCGCAATCGGCCTGCGAGACGAGCGGCGTAGACGTTCCGCAGCTCGCCGCCAGGTAATCGAACAGACCCGCGTCGTAAGTGAGGCCGGGATCGATCGCCTTGTTCGGAACGATGTGACCCGCGCCGAAGTCGAACGGATCGGCCGCTGTCGTGCCGTTCTCCTTGACGACGTTCTGCCGCGCCGTCGTCATCAGCGCGGACCTGATCTGCGCCGGCGTCCAGTCGGGATGCGCCTCGATGAGCAGCGCCGCGACGCCCGTGACGTGCGGCGTCGACATCGACGTGCCCTGGAGATACTGGAAGAAGTCTCCCGCCGAGCCGTCATTCGGCTCGGGAGTCGCACCGGCGAGAACGCGCACGCCCGGCGCCGTGACGTCCGGCTTGAGCCAGTCGGTTTCGGTCGGGAACGGACCTCGCGAGGAGAAACCGGCCATGATGTTGCCGGTCAACTGTTCGGTGATGAATACGCCGGCAGACAGCGTCGCATTGACGGTTGCACCGCCGGTCAGTTCGGCAAGTATCGCCAGGCCGGGAGCGTTGTCGATCATCACGCCCGGAATATCGAAGCTCAGGTTACCGCCCATGACGACCTTCGGGTTCGTCGCGGGTGACGTGTAAACGATCACTGCCCCTGCGCCCGCGTTCACCGCATTCG
This sequence comes from Steroidobacteraceae bacterium, assembly GCA_050738555.1. Taxonomy (GTDB): domain Bacteria; phylum Pseudomonadota; class Gammaproteobacteria; order Steroidobacterales; family Steroidobacteraceae; genus SCUD01. The sequence goes on from JBOHZO010000102.1 coordinate 15,025, forward strand.
TCAGCTTCACGTCGAACGTGCAGGTGCCACGCGCGATCAGCGCGATCTTGCCGCCGATCGCCGCGATCGGCGCGCAGGCATCGAGTGGATTTGCGGCCACGACATCGTTGGTGATCGGACCTGTTTCCACCAATGGCTTCGTGATCGCGCCCTCGAGCGCCGGATAGTCGCCGGCAATCGAGGCCGGCGAATTGATGCGGGCCGCCAGTGCGAAGGCAGTGCCGCTGTGCGTCGAGGCACCGACACTCATGGACCAGGGCTCGCCCGCCGCCGTCGTCGCGGGACCCGGGCCCTCGTTGCCGGCCGAGCGCGAAACGAACACGCCGGCGTCGACGGCATTCAGGAACGCGATGTCCTGCGGATCATTGAACGCCGCGGCCGTGCCGACCGAAAAACTGAGCGAATCCACGCCGTCCGCCACTGCGGCATCAGTCGCCGCGGCGCTGTCGGAGAAGAAGCAGCCCGAGTCGTCCGGATTCGGCGCCGTCCAGCAGACCTTGTAAATGGCGACATACGCATCCGGCGCCATGCCGCTGATCTGGGCGAGGGGCGTGCCGGCCAGCGAGGCCGTCACTTCCCGGCCCGCAGCCGTCGTCGCCGTGTGGGTGCCATGGCCGTCGGAGTCGCGTGCCGATATGAACTCGCTCGGGACGACGTTGCCCGCCCCGAAGCCACTGATGAAATAGCGCGCGCCGATCAGCTTGTTGTTGCAATCATTCGCGTTCCAGCCTTCGCCGGCCTGGCAGACGCCGTTCCAGTTCGTGGGTGGGTCGAAGCCGGTGTCGTCGAAACTCGG
>JBOHZO010000103.1:0-32470 GCA_050738555.1 Steroidobacteraceae bacterium
GTGTAGAGCGGCAGCACCATGAACGGCAGGTAGGAATACACGATGCCGACGTACACCGCGAAATTCGTCTGGAGCATCACGATCGGCTCGTCGATGATCCCGAGCGAAAGCAGGATGTTGTTGATCACGCCGTTGTTCTTGAGGATTCCGATCCACGCATAGACCCGCAGCAGAAACGAGGTCCAGAACGGCAGCATCACGAGCAACAGCAGGAGGTTTCGCCACGCTGGATTGCTGCGCGCGATGCCATAGGCCATGGGATAGCCGATCAGCAGGCACAGCACCGTGGATATCGCCGCGGTGACGATCGAGTTGACGTAGGCGTTGAAATAGAGCGAGTCCTTGACGAGAAAGGCGTAGTTCGCGAAGTTGAACCTGAGCTCCACGACTTGCGACGAGATCCAGGTAACCAGCGGCTCGTACGGCGGCATGGCGAGCCGGATCTCCGACACGGAGATCTTCAGCACGATCAGGAACGGCACCAGGAAGAACAGGATCAGCCAGATATACGGGACCGCCGTGACAAGCGTTCTGCCGCGGTAACGCCGCAGGTTCATTGCGTCACCACCACCGGGCTCGAGGAATCCCAGCTAAGCCACACCTTGTCGTCCCAGCGGATGCGATCCCCGGCGCCATGGCGCAGGGAATTCGGCTGGGTCACGCGCACCTGCCGTCCTCCGGCGAGCCGCACGAGATAGACCGACTGGTCGCCGCGATACGCGATCTCCGCCACGACACCCGCCACGCGGTTATCGTCGCCGCCTGCCGGGCGCTCCCGTGAGACCACGATCTTCTCGGGCCGGAGCGCCACCCAGACCGTCGCGTTGGGCGCCGCGCTGACGCCGTGACCGACGTGAAAGGTTCCGCCGAGCTCGGGAGAAGCGACGCGCACGTAATCCGGCTCGTCTTCGATCAGCCGGCCTTCGAACATGTTCACGGAGCCGATGAAGTCGGCGACGAAACGCGATACCGGATACTCGTAGATGTCGCTCGGCGTGCCGACCTGCACGATCTCGCCGTGGTTCATCACGCCGATCCGCGTCGCCAGCGTCATCGCCTCCTCCTGGTCGTGAGTCACCACCACGAAGGTGACGCCAAGCGTTTCCTGGATGTTCAGCAGCTCGAATTGCGTGTGTTCGCGGAGCTTGCGGTCGAGCGCAGCCAGCGGCTCGTCGAGCAGCAGGAGTTTCGGGCGCTTGACGAGCGCGCGCGCGAGCGCGACTCGCTGGCGCTGCCCGCCCGAAAGCTGGTGTGGCGCGCGGCCCGCGTATTGCTCCATGCGGACGAGTTTCAGGATCTCGGCGACGCGGGCGTCGATCTCGCTCTTCGGTAGCCGGTCCTGCCGGAGGCCGAAGGTGACGTTCTTCCGCACGGACATGTGCGGAAAAAGCGCGTAGGACTGGAACATCATGTTGACCGGACGCTCGTAGGGCGGCATCGCGGTCACGTCCACGCCTTCGATCGAGATCGTGCCGGCGGTCGGCGGCTCGAATCCCGCCATCAGGCGCAGCAGCGTCGTCTTGCCGCAACCCGAACCGCCGAGCAGGCAGAAGATTTCGCCACGGTGAATATCGAGCGACACGTCGTCGACCGCGACGAATTCGCCGAATTTCTTCGTGACCTTCTCGATCCGGACGTACGGATCGGGGCTCTCCGCTCGCGCATTGGCCATGGCCCGTCGTCAGCCCGTCACTGACCAGTGCGGATACGCGTCCAGGCGCGATTCAGCTCGCGGCTGAAAGCCTGCGATTCCGACAGGTCGGGATGCAGCCTCGCCTTCACCTCGTCGCTCGGATAGACGGCCGGATCGTTGCGCAGCTCCTCGTCCACCAGCGGCAACGCCGCGGCATTGCCGTTCGCGAACCGGACCTTGTCCGTGACCTCGGCAATCACTTCAGGGACCATCATGAAATTGAGGAACTCGTGAGCGTTCCCCGGATGCGGCGCATCGGCGGGAACCGCCAGCATGTCGAAATAGATGATCGCGCCTTCCTTGGGAATCGCGTAGGCAACCTTGACGGGGGATGCGGCGGCAGCGCCACGGTCGCGCGCCTGGAATACGTCGCCGCTCCAGCCGAGCGCGACGCAAATCTCTCCCGCGGCGAGATCGTTGATGTACTGCGAGGAGTGGAAGTACTTTAGGTGCGGGCGGACCTTCATCAGCGTTTCCTGGACCATCGCCAGGTCTTCCGGCTTTTCGCTGTTCGGGTCGAGGCCCAGGTAGATCGCGACCGAGCCGAAGACGTCGGTCGGCGCGTCCAGGATCGCGATGCCGCATCTGGCCAGCTTGGCCGCATTCGCTGGCTCGAAAATCGCGCTCCAGCTCTCGATCTTGTCGGTGCCCAGCGCCTTCTTGAGCATGTCCGGGTTGTAGCCGATGCCGATCGTGCCCCACAGATAGGGAATTGAGTGCTCGTTGCCGGGATCGTGCACGGCGACGCGATGCATGATGTCCGCGTCCATGTTGACCAGGTTCGGCAGCTTCGACTTGTCGAGCTGCAGGAACACGCCGGCCTTGATCTGCCGCTCGAGGAACGGCGCCGTCGGCACCACGACGTCGTATCCCGTGCGGCCCGCGAGCAGCTTGGTCTCGAGCACCTCGTTGGAATCGAAGACGTCGTAGGTGACTTTGATACCGGTTTTCTTCTCGAAATCCGCGATCGTGGCATCGCCGATATAGTCGGACCAGTTGAAGACGAACAGGACTTTCTCTTCCGGCGCCGCCGCCGCGTCCGCGATCTTGTCTTTCTGATCGCCGCCGCAGGCGGCCAACATTGCGACGGCCGCAGCCAGCAGCCCGAACCGGAATCCCCTGCCCATCTCCGCCTCCCTCGTCAGTCGACCCCGATGTCTTTCGCCGTCAAGTCCAGGCAGCGCCGGGCCTTTTCCACCAGTTCATCCGCGTGCTTGCGCTCCATCACGAGCGGCGGCGCCATGATCATCGTGTCACGGACCGCGCGCATGATCAGCCCGCTCTTGAAGCAGTGGTCGCGGCAGATGAGCCCGACCGCACCGCGATTGCGGAAGAACGTCCGCGTGCCCTTGTGGGCGACGAGCTCGAGCGCGCCGATCATGCCGACCCCGCGCACTTCGCCGACCAGCGGGTGATCCGCCAATTCCCGGAATCGCCGCTGGAGGTAGGGCCCGATTTCGTCACGCACACGCTCGACGAGCTTCTCCCGCCGCAGGATCCCGAGGTTCTCCATCGCGACCGCGCAGGCGACCGGGTGGCCGGACCAGGTGAAGCCGTGGTGGAACTCGCCGCCCTGGCCGATCAGGACCTCGGCCACGCGATCCGACACCATCGCGCCGCCTAGCGGCTGGTAGCCGGAAGTAATGCCCTTCGCGATCGTCATGAAATCCGGCTCGAAGCCGAAATGCTCGCAGCCGAACCAGTTTCCCGTGCGACCGAAGCCGCAGATCACTTCGTCCGCGATCAGAAGAATGCCGTACTCCCGGCAGATGCGCTGAATCTCGGGCCAATAGGTCGCGGGCGGAATGATGACGCCTCCGGCGCCCTGAATCGGCTCGCCGATGAACGCGGCGACGCGTTCCGGCCCCAATTCCTCGATCTTCTCGGCAAGGCGCCGCGCGGCGCGCAAGCCATAGTCCTCCGGGCTCAGGTCAGTGCCGTTCTCGTACCAGTAAGGCTGCTCGATGTGCACGATGTCCGGAATCGGCAATCCGCCCTGGGCGTGCATGGCCGACATGCCGCCCAGGCTCGCGGCTGCGACCGTGCTGCCGTGATAGGCATTGAGCCGGCTGATCACGATGCTCCGCTTCGGCTCGCCGAGAAGGTCCCAATAGCGCCGGGCCATGCGCAGGATCGTGTCGTTCGCCTCGGAACCCGAGTTCGTGAAAAACACCCGGTTGAACTGGCGCGGCGTCAGCTCGCCGAGAAGCTGCGCCAACTCGATCGCCGGCGGATGGGCGCTCTTGAAGAAACTGTTGTAGTACGGCAGCTCCCGCATTTGGCGAGCGGCAGCATCGGCCAGCTCGTGCCGGCCGTAGCCGATATTCACGCACCAGAGCCCCGACATCGCGTCGAGGATCTCGAGGCCGTCCGAATCGTAGAGATACACGCCCTCGGCGCGCGTGATGACGCGCGTGCCTTCGGCCGCGAGCGCCCGGAAATCGGTGAAGGGATGCAGGTAGTGCCGGGCGTCGAGTTCCTGCCAGTCGCGCGTCGTTCGTCCCGTGATACGTGGTTTCGCGCTCATGTGGCTCCGCCCGTCAGACGTTCAGCAGCAGGTGTTCCCGCTCCCACGAGCTGATGACCCGCGAGAAGGTTTCGTACTCGTTTTCCTTCACCGCGCAGTATGCCGCGACGAAGCGCTCGCCGAACAGCTCGACGAGCGGTTTGGAGGCGCGGAGCAGCGCGAGCGCGTCCGCGAGCGACATCGGCAGGGAGAACGGCAGGTCGTAGGCCGAGCCGGTGATGGGCTCGGTCGGCTTCAGGCCTTCCATCATGCCGAGGTAGCCGCAGGCGAGCGAAGCCGCGATGGCCAGGTAGGAATTCGCGTCCGCGCCCCCGAGCCGATTTTCGATGCGGCGCGCCTGCGGCTCGGAAACCGGCACGCGCAGGCCCGCCGTGCGGTTGTCGAAGCCCCACTGAACGTTGATCGGCGCAGAGTTGTAGCGCGTGATGCGACGGTAGCTGTTGACGTTGGGCGCAAACAGCGACATCGAGGCCGGCAGGTACTTCTGCAGCCCGGCAATGTGCGATTCGAAAAGCGCGGATGACTTCCCTTCCGCGTCGCTGAAGATGTTGTCGCCCGTATTCGCATCCACGACGCTCTGGTGGATGTGCATGGCGCTCCCCGGCTCGCCCTGGAGCGGTTTCGCCATGAAGGTCGCGTACATCTTGTGCCGGTGCGCCGCCTCGCGCGCCGTGCGCTTGAAGAGGAACGCCTGGTCAGCGAGATCGAGCGCGTCGCCGTGATTGAGGTTGATCTCCATCTGAGCCGCGCCCGCCTCGTGGATCAGTGTGTCGATGTCGAGGTCCTGCGCCTCGCAGAAGGCGTAAATGTCGTCGAACAGCGGATCGAATTCGTTCACCGCCGCGATGCTGTAGGCCTGGCGCCCGGTTTCCGGCCTCCCGGAGCGGCCGACCGGCGGCTTCAGCGGGTAGTCTGAATCGGTATTCGGCTCGACCAGGAAGAACTCGAGCTCGGGCGCGACCACCGGCCGCCAACCGCGCGCGGCATACAGATCGAGTACGCGGCGCAGAACGTAACGCGGCGCCATCGGCACCGGCCGGCCGTCGTCGTAGAAGCAATCGTGGATCACCTGCGCGGTTGGTTCCGCGGCCCAGGGCACGACGCGTGTCGTCTTCGGATCGCCCGTCAGGTCGATGTCGATCTCGGACGGGTGGATCGAGCTGTCGTCGTCCGGATACTCGCCGGTGACAGTCTGGAGGAAGATCGATTCCGGCAGGCGCATGCCCTCGTCTTCGGCGTACTTGTCGGCGGGCATGACCTTGCCGCGCGCAACCCCCGCCATGTCGGGCACGATCGCCTCGACCTCGGTGATCGCATGATCCTTGAGGAACTGCCGGATCTCGCTCATCGGATCCGCCTGGACGCGTGCTCGCGCCCGGCCTGGCCGAAGGCCGCGAATAACGCGCGGGAAAACGGGTTCTCCATGACTTTCCATTCCGGATGCCATTGCACAGCGAGCGCAAAGCTCTGCGCGCCGTCGATGCGAAACGCCTCGATGACGCCGTCATCCGCCTTCGCTTCCGGCACGAGCCGCGGCGCCAGCCGTTCGACGCCCTGCGAATGCAGCGAATTGACCTTGATGCGGCGCTCGCCCGCAATCTTGTGCAGCAGGCCGCCTTCTACCAGCTCCACCTCGTGCGCCGGCGCGTATTGCGCGTCGAGCGGCTGAGTCGAGTTCTCGCGGTGATCGAAATTGCCGGGCAGGTCCTGGAGATTCTGCGTGAGCGAGCCGCCGAAGGCGACATTGATCTCCTGGAAGCCGCGGCAGATGCCGAAGATCGGGAGGCCTGCGTCCACCGCGCCCGTGATCATGGGGAGCGTCGTCGCGTCGCGCTCCGGGTCGTGCAGGGTTCCCGACGCCGATTTCGGACCGAGGTACCGGTGCGGCTCGACATTCGACGGGCTTCCGGTGAACAGGATGCCGTCGAAAGAGCCGAGCCATTCGCGCAGGTAGCGATTCCCCAGCGCCGGTACCAAAACGGGCACCGCATCGGCCGCCTGCACGATCGCAGCGATGTACTTTTCGCCGACGCAATGAAACCAGTGCGAGCCCAATAGGCGGCGATCGGCAGGAATTCCGATGACTGGCTTCCGCATGTGCATCTGTTAATTATTTTGAACGGCCCCCGGTATGGAGGCCTGTTCGACGGGCCTATTGTCTCACAAACGGGGGTTGAGGCGCCCCGCAGGATCCGTGGGGAATACCTCGTTCTGTCAGGCCGGTTTCGCGTATTCGGCCGAATTATGTTGCACCGCATGATCCTTGCCCGGCGCCCGGGCCGATGGGTATCCTGCCCTGCGGCCATTCCGGTACGCGATACAAGATCTTAAACGCCAGGTGCGCGATGGCCCTCGTTCGGGACGACTTTGCGAATGCCGAAGCATTCCTGACTGCCCGCCCCGCAGTCCGGGTCGTGGATCTGTTGCTGCCCGATCTCTGCGGCGTCCTGCGAGGCAAGCGCGTCGAGCGCGCGGCCCTGTCCACCGTGTACCAGCGCGGTGTGCTCTTGCCGGGTTCCATGTTTGCGCTCGATGTCCTGGGCGGCACGATCCAGTCGACCGGCCTCGGGTTTGACGAAGGCGATGCCGACCGGGCCTGTCTGCCAGTTCCGGGAACGCTGTTCCCCTCGCCCTGGCTCGGGCCGTCCGTCGCGCAGCTCCAGGTGCAGATGCTCGATCACGACGGCGCGCCATTCTACGGAGATCCGCGGCATCTCCTGGGGAACGTGCTGGAGGGTTACGCCGCGCGCGGCTGGACGCCGGTCATCGCGCTCGAGCTTGAGTTCTATTTCGTCGATGCGGAGCGCACCGCCAAGGGCCACGCGCAGCCGCCCCGCTCCCGTCAGACCGGGCGGCGCGAAACGCGCACGCAGATCAACTCGATGTCGGATCTCGAATCGGTTTCCGACTTCCTGTCGGAAATCGCCGCGACCTGCGAGGAACAGGACGTCCCGACCGGCGCGGCACTCGCCGAGTACGGCCCGAATCAGTGGGAAGTCAATTTGCGGCACGTGGCCGATGCGCTCCTCGCCTGCGACCAGGCGATCCGGTTCAAGCGCATCGTCAAGGGCGTGGCGCATCGCAATGGCTTCGAAGCCACGTTCATGGCGAAGCCCTATGCGGAAATGGCTGGCAGCGGCATGCACCTGCATGCGAGCGTGCAGGATGCCGCCGGCCGGAATATCTTCACGTCCGACGAAAATCTCGGCAACGATCTCCTGAAACAGGCGGCGGCAGGACTGCTCGAGACGATGGCAGATGGCATGGCGGTGTTCGCGCCGAATGCCAACAGTTACCGCCGGCTGCGGCCCGAGCTCTATGTGCCGATGCATGCGACCTGGAGTTACAACAACCGCGGCGTCGCGGTGCGCGTGCCGGTGTCCGGCGCTGCCGACCGGCGCATCGAGCACCGCGTGGCGGGCGCCGACGCGAATCCGTACCTGGTCGCGGCCGTGGTCCTCGCGGGGATGCTACACGGCATCGAGAAGAAGCTGACCGCACCGGCGCCGCTCGCAGGCAATGCGTATCAGCAAAGACTGTCGGCGCCGCCCTTGCCCGGCGACTGGCCGACAGCGCTTGCGCGATTCGGCGCGAGCGCATTTCTACGCGAGTACTTCGGCGCGCGATTCGTGAGACTCTATGAGCTGACGCGTCGCGGCGAAATGCAGGATTTCAATCCCCGATTGTCGTCTCTCGATTTCACGTGGTACCTGGAGCCCGTATGAACCAGCGGCCCGCACAGAGCTGGTACGAGGCGACGGTCTTCCGCGGGCCTCCGCAGCCGGGGCTGGTTGGGGAAGTCGAGGCGGACGTCTGCGTCGTCGGCGGCGGCATCGCCGGTTGCTCGACCGCCTTGTACCTCGCGGAGCGCGGCTATCGCGTCGTGCTGCTCGAGGCGGAGCGCGTCGGCTTCGGAGCGTCCGGACGATCGGGCGGCCAGCTCATCCCGGGTTATGCCTGCGGCCAGGCAAGACTTGCCGCGCAACTCGGCAAGGCCGACGCCCAGCGGCTTTGGGATTTCAGCGTCGAGGGTGTCGGCTTGACGCGCGATCTCGTTGCGCGCCACGGCATCGACTGCGATTTGACCTGGGGTCACATGCACGTCGGCATCAAGCCCCGCCAGCGCGACGAGCTGAAAGAGTGGCAGCGGGAACAGGAAGACGATTACGGCTACCGCTCGCTTCGATTCCTGGAACGGGACGAAGTCGAGTCGTGGATCGCGAGCAAGCGTTATATCGCAGGGCTATACGACAGCGGGTCCGGGCATCTCCATCCGCTCCGCTACACGATTGGCCTGGGCCAGGCTGCGATTGCGGCCGGCGTCAGCCTGCACGAAGGCAGTCGCGTCGTCGCGATCAATCGCGGTTCCACGGTGACCGTCCGCACGGCGACCGGCAGCGTGCGCGCGAAGCACGTGGCGCTCTGCGGCAACATCGGGCAAGCCACATTCGCTCCCGCGCTCGCGCGCAAGACGATCGGCATCGCGTCGTACATCGTGGCGACGCGCCCTCTCGGCGCCGACCGCGCGGCGGCACTCCTCCGCGACAATATCGCCGTCGCCGACATCAACTGGATCATCGACTATTACCGGCGTTCGCCGGACCACCGGCTGCTGTTCGGCGGCCGCGTGAGCTACTCCGGTATCGACCCGATTGGCACCGCGCGCGCGACCCGCCAGCGCATGCTGAGCGTCTTCCCGCAGCTGGCGGACACGGAGATCGAATACGCCTGGGGCGGCATCATCGACATCACGATGAACCGCGCGCCGAACTTCGGGCGACTCGAGCCGAATATCTACTATCTACAGGGCTTTTCCGGCCACGGGATGGTATTGACCAGCATTGGCGGAAAAATCGTCGCCGAAACCATCGCGGGACAAGCGGAGCGCTTCGACGTCTTCGCGCGGCTCCGTCATCACGATTTTCCCGGCGGCATGTTGCTGCGACGGCCGACGCTCGTGCTCGCGATGACCTGGTTCCGGCTGAGGGATTTCCTCCCGTAAGCGAAACTGTCATGCAGCGACGGCCTTTGGGTTCGGGCCATAGGCATTGTCCCCTGGCTGGCTGTCCAGGCAGAAAAACACCAACAGAATGATGCCGCCAATCAACGGGACCAGCGCGAGCAGCATCCACCAGCCGCTTCGGCCGGTATCGTGGAGTCGGCGCACACCGACAGCGATCGACGGAATCAGCATGCTCAACGCAAAAAGTCCGCCCAGCAGCCCAAACCCGTACCACGGGTTCAACGTGCCGGTGACGCTGTCGATGATGGTCAGCCCAATGAATATCAGGATGTAGAAAAGAACGAAAAACCAGTACTCAGCGCGCTGTGCGCGCCCCGAGAAAGTCGCGTACTTTTTCAGCACGGCGATAAACCAGTTCATATTCACTCCCCTTGTGATTTTTCACTGATAGTCGTCCACAAGCGCACCATCGGACGATCCCTCAAACTGCGGCAGATCATCGCTTATTTCGTAGAAGTCTGCCTTCTCACCGACGAAAATGTGGCCGATCGTTTTCAACCCTGTCGGCCCATCGAGCGTCCCCGCAATGATACCGGTCGCGTCCAGCTCGAACGGTTCCCAGAACATTCCCGAGCCACACGTCCGGCAGAATCCGCGTCGCGCGACTTCCGAAGTCTTGTACCAGGCAAGACCCGCGTCACTCGTGATCGTGATGTTCACTTTTCGCGCCTTCGAGTGCGGGCCAAAGTTGCCATGCTGGCGCCGGCACATGCTGCAGTGACAGTTGACGACGTCTCGGAGCGGACCGCGAACCTCGTAGCGCACCGCGCCACACAGACAGCCGCCGGTAGTAAGGCTCATGACGTAAATTACCTCAGCTTGAACTTCAGCCCTTTCTCTTTCAGGGCTCTCCTCAGCCTGGGGAACGTGCTCGGGCCCATTCCTTGCAAGTGAAGAATCTCACGCTCGCTGTACCGCGCAAGCTTTTCAGGTGTCGTGATGCCATCATTCTCGAGTGCGCGGCGCGCTGGCGCGACGACTTCGGAAAGAAACGTGCTTTCGGGCTTGCGTCTACTCATGGTCATTCCTTGCGTCTGGCCTCGGTGGCAAAGGCCTCCCTTTCAAAGCAGTTGTCCCGGTAACCACTTCGTCCAAGGATAATTTGCCAGGCGCTGGACGCAAAGTAGGCCGGCAGAAAGAACGGACCCCAGCGCTCGTACTGGCGCACGTGAACATGCTCATGTTCGCGCGCGCAGGATAATGCTGTCTCGTCGGTGCCGAGAATGGCGTGACCGAGCGTGATCGCGTGGTAGCGGCAAGCGACGGCCTCCGACGTGACCCAGGAAGCGATCAGGCCGCCGGAGAACTCGATGGCTCCTCGCACTCGCTGCATCCGGCCGCCAAAACACAGGATGACAATCCCGGCAATCAGGCCGATCAACGAATTGGGAGTGGCCCACGCATATGCCGCCAGTCGCCCGATCATGACAGTCGGAGGCATGGATCAGGCAGCGTCTTTGTGTAGCAGGGCAGAGATCTTGGCGACCGTCGCCCAATTCCTGGTGGTTGCCGCGCGACCGGCCTTGCCGAGCAGTGCCGCGGCGGCACGACTCTCCAGTATTCCGCTTGGGCACCAGAGATAGGCCGCATGCTCGCCGAGAAGGAACTGTTCAGGCAGAGGCGCCAGCGGCGCCAGTGCTGCAAGGGCTCGAAGATCCTCTGCGCGGGCCGTGAACGCAGCCAACAGGCGCGAAGGGTCCGTGGCAACTTTAGCCAACGCATTTTCCGCCTGGATCGCTGCCATCTCTTCAGATGATTTGACGATCACGGGCACCTCGACGTTCAAGGATTCTCCAATGGCAGCCTGGATGCGATTCGCATGCGCTGTCGTCGATCGAGCTTTGCTCTCAAAGATGACATTGCCGCTGTTCAAGAGAGTCCTGACGTCGCGGTACCCCAGTGCGGCGAGCAGCCCCCGCAACTTGGCCATCGGCACACGCTTGCCTTTACCGACGTTGACACCGCGCAGGAGAGCCACGAAGCGAGGCATGTTTGTCGCCTAGGACTCGGCGCGCTTGTACGGCGCGAAGCGGTAGTACTTGGGACGAGTATCCAGCCGAACATGCAGCCAACTTACTCCAAGACCGGCGGTACTGAGCCAGGTAGGGCTTGCGCCGACTCGTCTCTCGAGAGCCTCTCCAACGTCCTTCCAGAGCGCGGCGATGCGCGCCGCAGAGGCCGTGGCCACGAACTGAGATAGGTGAGCGAAGTTGCCGCCCTGCGTTCCGGGACATGGGACCACGAGCAAGGCATCCTTGCCCAAGCTTTCGAATGTCACGACGCTGCAATCCGGGCGGAAATACTCCGCAAATGGCTCAGGATCTGGCAGTGTCTCGACCAGGAGGGGGCTCGAAACGAATACGCACTCGAATGCGCGTGCCAAATTCTGGGAGGTCACCGGTGGACATTCCCAGCAATAGGCATCAAACGGAACCTCGCGCAGGCTCGCGCCCCAGAACGCCCTGAACTTTTCGTGAGTTCTCCAGTACAAGAAAACCTGCCGGAAGGATAGCTCCGCGCCGGAATCGGCGAGCAGATGCCAGCGCTGGATCTGAGGGGCGACACTCGCATTACGAACTCGCCACATCAAGCCTGACGCCCGCGTTGAGCAACGCGCCGCTGTGTATTGGAAGTTGGCACTTGGGCGCTGTACTGCCGGACCTTCCGCGGTCCCTTGCTCCTGGCCATGCAGATCTCCTCCAGCATTAGGCCAGAGTTTCTACTTTATCAGGGCAACTACCGGGGCCGCTCCAACGCGTAGTTAGAAGTCATGAGCCATCTACTGAAGTATTGGAAGCGAGATCGATTCTGGTGGATCAGTTATTGGAGTCGTCGAATCAACGACTCCGTCGCCGTCGTTGTCCTCAACCCACACAAGTGCATTGTCTTTCTTGGCCATGTATCGAACGGCATCCCAGCAGCCGTCTCCATCAACATCCAGAGCCTCTGGTGTGTGAGACTCGATGCCGGGGTGGAGCACGAGGACGGCAGCGCCGATAGGCGGGCCGCCGGGCCCGGTCGCGTATCGATTGATGTAAACGGTACCGGCATCGATGGGTGTCACGGCGATACTTCGATAGGCTTCAATCAGAGAGATCTTGAATCCCGCGAACGGTGTGGCTGTATCTGGACGATCGTCGCAGCTCGAGCAGGCCAATACGACGATCGCTGCGAGTATGTTCCTCATGACATCTATAACTACAATTGGGTATGAAAGTGACGTCTTGTTTTACGTCATTTCCGTCCGTTTATCATCCCGCGCCACTGTAAGTCTTTGACAGGGCTGCGCTGAATCAGATCTAACATACTGCAGCGTAAGTCCAGGATTAGCCGAAACGAGACACCCGTTACAACGGGTCCGCGCTCGGATTTGCGGCTGACGCACCCGTGGCAACCTGCCCTCGTTGCAGGCATCCTACGCACGCCTATTCACGCGCGGAGAACATTGAACATGCCATCGCCGAAGGCGGGCGCCCCACTCAGCAACATCGAGATCGCCCAGCACGCAAAGATGAAGCCCATCGTTCCACTCGCCGCTGAGCGGCTGGGCATTCCCGAATCAAATCTGCAGCCTTTCGGACACTACAAGGCCAAAATTTCGCTCGATTACTGCACGCACCTCGACAACCGCAAGAACGGCAAGCTGATCCTGATCACCGCCATCTCCCCTACTCCCGCGGGCGAAGGCAAGACGACGATGACGGTGGGCCTGGGCGATGCACTCAATCGCATCGGCAAGAAGGCGATCATCTGTCTTCGCGAGCCGGCGCTCGGTCCCGTGTTCGGCATGAAGGGCGGCGCAGCCGGTGGCGGCTATGCGCAGGTCGTGCCGATGGAAGACATCAATCTGCACTTCACGGGTGATTTTTCCGCGATCGCGCTCGCCAACAATCTGCTCGCCTCGCTGATCGACAATCATATTTACCAGGGCAACCCCGCCGGCTTCGACGTCCGGCGCGTCACGTGGCGCCGCGTGCTGGACGTCAACGACCGGTCCTTGCGCGATATCACGATTGGCCTGGGTGGTCCGGGAAACGGCTTCCCGCGCCAGGACGGTTTCGACAGCGTCGTGGCCTCGGAAGTGATGGCGATCTTCTGTCTCGCGACCAGCCTCAAGGACCTTAAGGAGCGCCTCGGCAAGATCGTCGTGGGCTACACACGCGAACACAAGCCGATTCTCGCGCGCGAAATCAAGGCGCACGGCGCGATGGCGGCTTTGCTGAAGGACGCGCTGGCGCCGAATCTCGTGCAGACGCTCGAGAACAACCTGGCGTTCATCCACGGCGGGCCGTTCGCGAACATCGCGCATGGCTGCAACTCGGTGATGGCGACGCGAACCGCGCTGAAGCTCGCGGACTACGTCGTGACGGAAGCGGGTTTCGGCGCGGATCTCGGCGCCGAGAAGTTCGTGGACATCAAGTGCCGGAAGTCGGGGTTCAAGCCGGACGCTGCCGTGATCGTCGCGACGGTGCGCGCGATCAAGTATCACGGCGGCATTGACGTGCCGGAACTTGGCAAGGAAAACCTGAAAGCGCTCCAGGTCGGCATCTCGAACCTCGACCGGCATATCGACAACGTCCGCGACGTGTTCGGGCTGCCTTGCCTCGTCGCCATCAATCACCGGGCCGAGGACAGCGAGGCGGAGCTGCGCTGGCTGATGGACCGCGTCACGCATCATGGCGTCAAGTCGATCGTTGCGCGCCACTACGCCGAGGGCAGCAAAGGTGCGGTCGAGGTCGCGCGGGAAGTGGTCGAGCTCTGCGAGCACGCCAATTACTTCAAGTACGCCTACGACGAGAGCGCGACGCTCTGGGACAAGATGAAGGCGGTCGCAACGCGGATCTACGGCGCCTCGGAAGTGACGGCCGACAGCAAGGTCCGCGCACACATCAGGCAGCTGCAGGATTCGGGTTACGGTCACTATCCGATCTGCGTGGCGAAGACGCAGTTCTCCTTTTCGACGGACCCGAAGCTCCGGGGCGCGCCGCACGGCCATGTCGTAAACGTCCGCGAGGTGCGCCTCGCGGCAGGCGCGGAATTCGTGGTGATGATCTGCGGCGACATCATGACGATGCCGGGCCTGCCCGCCGTGCCGGCGGCAATGGCCATCGACGTCACCGATGACGGCACGATTACGGGGTTGTTCTAAGCGCGGGTCAGCTTGTCGATCCAGACTTCGCAGAGCGCGGCCGCTTCCGCCGGGCGGAAGTTCTGCGGATCGAGGCACCATTCGAGCCACAGACCGTCGAGCAATGCAGTCAGCCCGATCGTCGCGAGGCGCACGTCGAAACGCAGGCGGCCGGATTCTTTCGCAAAATCTTTCAGGAGCTTGCCAAGCAGGTCGCCATAGCCGCGACCTTCTTCGTCGTGCACGGCACGCATCTCCGGCGAAACCTGCAGCAGCCCCCAGAACACGACCCAGACCGTCAGTACCTGCGGATCGAGGTTGGGGCGCGAGAATACGGCCCTGAAAAATGCGCGGAGCCGCGCGCGCGGGTCGGCGCCCGCAGCCTCGACCGCCGCCTCGAAGCTGTCGGTCAGCCGTTGGCTGAAGGTCCGGTAGCTTTCGGCGACCAGCGTGTCCTTGTTCGGGAAGTGGTGGTTAATCAGGCCGATCGAGACGCCCGCCTCGGCCGCGATGCGCCGCACCGAGAGCCCCTCGTGGCCGTGATGCTTGAGGCTTTCGATCGCCGCCTCGACGAGGGAATCGCGCCGCTCGCTCGCGACGCGGCGTTTGTAGCGCGGCTTCTGCGCTCTCGCACTCACCGCGGCTGCGGGCGGCGAGCCGTGCTCCAGCCTCTGGCCGGCGGTTCGGGCCGCCGGCATTCCGGAAACAGCGCGCGCATGCGGCGGCCGAAGGCACGCAGGCAGGCTTCGCCCTCGCCCAGCGGTCCGACGGTGTAGCTCGAGGAGGCCATGCCGGCCTGCACGCGCTCGATCAGCGCCTTGTCTTCCAGGTTCACGCGGCGGTTGATGCGCCAGTTGAGATAGCGCGCGGCGCGCATCTCGCGCCGCTCGTCCGGCAGCGCATAGGCGATTTCGCGGAGAATCGTCTCGGTCGGCGAGACCGGCACGAACTGCATGAAATCGATCTGGTCCGGATAGATTTCGAAGGCAGTATTGGGCCAGAGCTTGTAGTAGTTCCACATGTGCGCCTCGCCACCTGCTGTCGGAGCGAGCTCAGTCATCAGATTCTGGTACATGCGCTCGGACAGTCGCGGTGACGCCGAATCGACGAGCGTTCCGAACATCCTGTCGACCCATTCCTTCGCTTCGATGCCGTAGCTCTTGCCGAAGATTCGCGTGAGCCCCGGATGCGCGACCGGGATATGCAGACCGTCCGAATAATTGTCGGCAACGTTCTTCCAGTTCACGGCGCGTGAGCGGAGCCGTACTTTGCCGAGCGGCTTGATCTCTTCGAACCGGCAAGTCGCGAGCTCCGCCGCATACGGCGCCATCTGGTCCTGCACGCTCGGCAGGCCCGGCGCAAAGCGCACGAAGATGAACCCGTGCCAAATCTCCTGCTCGAGCGGCGCGAGCCCGTACTGCGCGGGTTCGAGCCCCGGATAGTCCGAGCGCATTGGCACGCCGACGAGCCGGCCATCGGTCGCATAGGTCCAGGCATGATACGGGCACACGATGCGCCGGCCGCAGTTGCCGTGCGTGCCGTCGACGAGCCGCGAGGCGCGGTGGCGGCAGACATTGTGGAAGCTGCGGACGCGACCGTCGTCGCCGCGGACCGCGAGCACAGAC
This sequence comes from Steroidobacteraceae bacterium, assembly GCA_050738555.1. GTDB lineage: Bacteria > Pseudomonadota > Gammaproteobacteria > Steroidobacterales > Steroidobacteraceae > SCUD01. The sequence goes on from JBOHZO010000103.1 coordinate 15,997, forward strand.
TCGCCGAGGAAATCGAAGGTATGGTAGTCGCCCGTCTTCGCGATGTCGCTCTCGTGACAGACGAGCTGCCAGGCCTTCTTGAAGATCGACTGCTTCTCGAGCGCGAAGAACTCGGGATCCCAATAGATCCAGGCAGGCAGGCTGAAGGCCTCCTCATCCCGCAGGATGGAAGTGACCGGGACCTCTGCTTGAATGCGCGCATTCATTGTTGAACGATCGTACAGGAAGCGTGAATGCCCCGTCAATCAGCGCGGCGGATCTCGAAGCAATGGTGGGTCTTCGGGTCCCGGCTGAAGTCCTGGGGAATGGTGCGTTTCGTTATGTCTTCAATCGAGAGGTCTCGCAGCGCTTCCGAGTCGAGCCTGAACTTGCGGAAATTGTTCGAGAACAGCAGCAACCCGCCCGGTGCGAGTCGCTTGAGCGTCGCTCGAATCAGCGCGGCGTGGTCGCGCTGCACGTCGAACTCGCGTTCCATGCGCTTGGAGTTCGAAAAGGTCGGCGGGTCGAGGAAGATCAGGTCGTAGCGAGCGCCGTCATCCTCCTCGAGCCAGGCAAGACAGTCGGCCTGGACGAAACGATGCGTCGCGCCTTGGAGCACGTTGACGGCCATGTTACGCCGCGCCCAGTCGAGGTAGGTGCGGGACATGTCCACGCTCGTCGTCGCGCCGGCGCCGCCCGCCGCGGCATAAACGGTTGCTGCCCCCGTGTAGCAGAAGAGATTGAGAAAGCGCTTGCCCTTCGCGAGCCCGCGGATGCGCGCGCGTGTCAGACGTTGATCCAGAAAGAGACCGGTGTCGAGATAGTCGGTGAAATTGACGAGGAACCGGAGGCCGCCCTCCTCCACGACGACACGCTCGTCCTTCTCCGCGAGCGCCTCGTATTGCGAACTGCCTTTCTGCGGCCGGCGCGTGCGCCAATAGATCGCATCGGCCGGGAGTCCCGCGGCCTCCGGTAGCACGGAGATCGCTTCCTCGCGTCGCGCGCGGGCCTTGGCGCGGTCGACGGTCGCGGGCGGCGCATATTCCTGCACGTAGAGCCAACGGCCTGTACTGCCCTTCGGATCGGACTGGTACAGATCGATCGCGAAGGCGTACTCGGGCATGTCCGCGTCGTACACGCGATAGCTGGAGATTTCCTCGCGCCGCGCCCAGGACGCGAGTTTGTCGATGTTCTTGCGCAGGCGATTCGCGAACATCTGCGCGCCCGGGCGCGCGCGGGCGGATTCCGTGTCGATGACCGGCGGCCGGCCCGGCTCGCGAGCCTGCACGTACTCCGAAGGTTCGATCGCGAGCCGCAGCAGGCGGCATTCGATGGGCCCGTTCATCATCCGGTGCGAGCGACGCGCATTGATGCCGAGCTCGCGGCCGAGCGCGGGATTGCCGGTGAACACGGCCGCTTCCCAGCCGCGATAGCCTGTGCGCAGGCGCTCGCCGAGCAGTCCATAGAGCGATCGCAGTTCCTCGGTCTCGCCGATGCGCTCGCCGTACGGCGGGTTGACTGCCACGAGTCCTTTCGTAGCCGACGCTGCCGGAAGCTCGGCGAGTCCCGAGCGCCGGAACTGAACGCGGCCGGCGAGTCCCGCGCGCGCCGCATTCGCCTCGGCATCGCGGATCGCGTGTGGATCGCGATCGAAGCCCGCGATGCGCGCAGAGGTCAGCGACGCGAGATCGCTCTGGGCCTCCGCGGCCGCGCGGAGCGCGAGCCAGGCCTTCGCATCGTGCCGCTTCCAGCCTTCGAAACCGAAGCGCATGCGCAAGAGGCCGGGCGCGAAATCGGCCGCGATCAGGGCCGCCTCGATTGGGAGCGTGCCCGAGCCGCACATGGGATCGACGAAACGGCCGCCCGCGGCGGCGATCGCGGGCCAGCCGGCACGCAGGAGGATGGCGGCCGCGAGATTCTCCTTGAGCGGCGCTGCGCCCTGCCCGCCGCGGTAGCCGCGCCGGTGCAGGCTGTCGCCGGAGAGGTCGATCGCGATGGTCACGCCACTGCGCGCGGCGTGCGCGTTGATACGCAAATCGGGCGCGGCGCGATCGACCGATGGCCTCGAACCGGCCTTCTCGCGGAACTGATCGACGATCGCGTCCTTCACGCGCTGCGCGCCGAAATGCGTGTGCGTGATGCCGGGCACGCTGCCGGAGAAATCGACGGCGAGCGTGTCGTCGGCATCCAGGTGCTCGCTCCAGTCAATCTCGCGCAACCGTGTGTAGAGATCGTTCGCATCCGCGACGGGAAAGCGGGCGATCTGCCAGAGCACGCGCAAGCCGACGCGCGAGCGGAGACAGGCGTTGTAAGCGTCCACCAGCTCCGACTCGCAGGCGACGCCGCCCTGAACTTCCCGCGCGCCAGCGATATCGAGCGCCCTGAGTTCCTTGGCGAGCAGGTCGGCGGTGCCCGTCGCGGCCGTCACGAAGAACGACGGCGAGTTCACTGCCTGTCCAGTGTCAGCAGCTCCGCTCCGGACACGGGCCGGTCGAGGAATCCGGCGAGAATGCGATAGAGATCCGGATCAAACTCCTCGCCCTGATAGCACCAGCGATCGAAGTAATGGATTTCCTCCACGCCGCGCCAGTCGCGCTCGCGAATCCCGATGCGCCCGGGAAATGGCCAGTCGCGGCGTTTGAGGCCGGCGAGCGCAAGGCGGACCCGCACCGCGTGCAACGCCGGCGGTTCCTTGCCGACGCAGACACCGCGGCAGCGCCCCAGCTGAAATCCAATGCAGGAACCTTCCGCACGCTCGAGCCCGAGCCATTTCGCGCAAAGCCCATGCCCTCGCACCAGGCCTTCGAGCGCGCGCTCGGCGTCGACGCGCCGACGGAACATTCCGTAGGTTTCGCCAGCGTCGTCCACGGAATCGAGCATCGCAATCGACGCCATTGGCGCGCCCGCGTCTTCGCGAATGCAGATCGCCCACAATTCCGACGACCCGCGCAGCCGGCGGTTAAGGATGGGTTTGCGCGACTTGATGAGCCGCGCCTCCGCGACGAGCGCGCCGAACTCGCCCGCGGTCTCGATCCACTCGATGCGCCGCACGAGCCGCGTGAGCTGCTGCTCGAGCTTCGCATGCGGGTCCGCAAAGTGCGCGAGCACGCGGTTCGCAAGGTTCTTCGCCTTGCCGACGTACAGAAGCGCGTCGTCCTCGCCATAGAAAAGATACACGCCGGAGCTATCCGGCAGTTCATCCGCGAGCGTTGGGTCGAGCTGCGGCGGAAGTCGCGACGTGCCGCTCAACCGCGTCACGATCGTCGCCAGCTCCTCCGCAGACCAACGCGCGCGCGCGATCCGCAGGAAATCCGCCAGCACGCGGGCATCGCCGAGCGCGCGGTGCCGTGCGTCGCAGGCGATGCCGTGCCGCTCCATCACTGCATCGAGATTGTGGCCGTGCTCTCCCGGCGTGAGCGCGCGCGACAGGCGCACGGTGCAGAGGACGGGCGCGCGGAACCGCCGTCCGAGGCGCCGGTATTCGCTCCGCAGGAATCCGTAGTCGAAGCGCGCGTTGTGGGCGACGAAGAGGCGTCCCGCCAGACGCGACTCCAGTGCGTCGGCCACCGCTTCGAAGGGCGGCGCGTCCGCAACCATCGCCTCGTTGATGCCCGTGAACTGCTGGATGGCGTACGGGATGCGGACGCCGGGATTGACCAGCGTCGAGTACTCTTCGACGACCTCTCCGTCCACCAGCAGGACGATGCCCGCCTCGATGACCCGGTCGCGCGCGGCGTGGCCGCCCGTGGTCTCGAGATCCACGCAGGCGATCCTGCCTGCGAGCGCCTGCTCAGTCGCGGACACCGTCCAGCTTCATGAGCGGCCCGTAGAGATCCGGCCGGCGGTCTCGGAACACGCCCCAGGAATGGCGGTAGTGGCGGATATCGTCGAGGTCGAAACTCGCGGTGATGACCTGCTCGCTGTGGTCGTCGGCCTGCGCCACGATCTCGCCCGTGTGATCCGCGATGAACGAATGCCCATAGAAAGTGATCTCGACCTTCTCGCCGCGCTCGGTGCCGATGCGGTTCGAGGCGACGAGCGGCATCACGTTCGCGGCGGCGTGACCCTGCATCGTGCGCTGCCAGTGCCAGCGCGAGTCGAGCGTCGCGTCCTGCGGCTCCGAGCCGATGGCCGTCGGATAAAAGAGAATCTCCGCTCCCGCAAGCGCCATCGCGCGCGCGGCTTCCGGGAACCATTGGTCCCAGCACACCGCGACGCCGTGCGCGCCGAAACGGGTCGGCCAGACCCGGAATCCCGTGTCGCCCGGAGAGAAATAGAACTTTTCGTGATAGCCCGGACTTTCCGGGATGTGCGACTTGCGATAGACGCCGAGTATTTTTCCGTCGGAGTCCACCATGACGAGCGAATTGAAATACGCGTTCTGTGCGCGCTCGAAGACGGACAGCGGCAGCACGACCGACAGCTCCTTCGCAACCCTCGAAAGCCGCTTCACAGCCGGATTTTCCGCGATGGGAAGCGCCAGCTCGAAGTGCTTTGCCAGGTGGTCCTTGCAGAAGTACGGCGACTCGAACAGCTCCTGGATCAGGACGATGTTCGCGCCACGGCCGGCCGCCTCCCGGATCAGCCGCTCGGCGTTCGCGATGTTCGCATCGCGGTCCCAGCCGCAGGCCATCTGCGTCGCCGCGACCGTCACTTTCATGACAGGTCGATCCAGGTGGTCTTCAATTCCGTGTACTTGTCAATCGCGTGCAGCGACTTGTCCCGCCCATTGCCGGACTGCTTGAAGCCGCCAAAGGGCACGGTGATGTCGTCGGCGTCGTAGCAATTCACATAGACCGTGCCGGCACGCAATGATCTCGCCACGCGGTGCGCAGTCGTGATGTCGCGGCTCCAGACCGCGGCCGTCAGGCCATAGCTCACGTCGTTCGCAATCCTGACCGCCTCGTCGACATCCTTGAAAGTGATCGTCGAGAGCACCGGGCCGAAGATCTCCTCGCGCGCGATTTTCATCTGCGGATTCACATTGGCGAAGACCGTCGGCTCGACGAAGTACCCCCCACTCTCCGGTCGCGCCCGATTGCCCCCCAGTCGGACCTCGGCGCCTTCATTCTTGCCGGACTCGATGTACCCCATGACCGTGTTGAGCTGCACCTGGTCCACGATCGCGCCGAGACGCGTCTTCGGATCGAGCGGATCGCCGGGCGCCAGGCTGCGGCCAATCTCGACGATCTTCTCGAGCATCGCGTCCCGGACCGATTCGTGCACGACGAGACGCGAGGCCGCCGAGCACATTTCGCCCTGGTTGAAGAAGATGCCGAAGGCGGCCGCGTTCGCGGCGCGCTCGATGTCGGCCACGTCACCCAGCACGACATTCGGCGCCTTGCCCCCGCATTCGAGCCAGACGCGTTTCATGTTGGACCGGCCCGAGTATTCGAGCATCATCTTGCCGACGCGGGTCGAGCCCGTGAACGCGACGCAATCGACGTCCATGTGCATCGCGAGCGCTTCGCCCGCCGTGTAGCCGAATCCCGGCACGACGTTTAGCACGCCCTCGGGCAAGCCGGCCTCCAGCGCGAGTTCCGCCACTCGCAGCGCCGTCAGCGGCGACTTCTCGGAAGGCTTCAGCACGACGGAATTGCCGGTCGCGAGCGCGGGGCCGAGTTTCCAGGTGGCCATCAGCAGCGGGAAATTCCACGGCACGATCGCGCCGACGACGCCCGCCGGCTCGCGCGTGATGAGCGCGAGCGAATCGTGCGGGGTCGGCGCGACCTCGTCGTACACTTTGTCGATCGCCTCCGCGTACCAGGCAATGCAGTTCGCCGCCGCCGGGATGTCGATCTTGAGCGAATCCGTGATCGGCTTGCCCATATCCATCGTTTCGGTGAGCGCAAGCTCCTCGCGGTGCTTGCGGATGAGTTCCGCGAACCGGAGCATCACTTTCTTGCGCGCGGCCGGCGCGCGCCGCGACCAGTGGCCGGTGTCGAAGGCGCGGCGCGCGCTTGCGACCGCGGCGTCCACGTCCGCCGCATCGCAGGATGCGACCTGCGCCATCACCTGGCCGTTCGCCGGATTGACGCTGTCGAAGGTTGCGCCGGACAGCGCCGGCTGGTATTTGCCGTCGATGAAGGCGTTCGTGCGCGGCGCGAATGAGGCCGCCCTCGCGCGCCAGTCGACCGCTTTCTGCTCCCGGTTCACGGTCTGCTCCTCAGAGGGTCGGGGGGCTCGAAGCGCTGATGATCTCACAGCGCTCACGCCCGCGATTGCGGAACCGGTGCGGCACCGCGCTCGCGAAATAATAGGCGTCGCCGGGACCCAGCACCCGGGTCTGGCCGCCGATCGTCACTTCCACCTTGCCGCTCACGACGACCCCGCCCTCTTCGCCGGCATGCCGCAGCATGTCGGAGCCCGTGTCTGCGCCCGGTTCGTAGGTTTCGCGCAGGATCGCCATACGCCGGCCCGGTCGGCGCGCCGCGACCAGGCAGAGCGACACTTCGCCTTCGCCCAACTCCACGAGCTCGGCCCTGGTGTAGAAAACCTGGGCCGTGCCGGCCGGGTCCATGGTGAAGAACTCGGCAAGCGCCATCGGCAATCCGTCGAGGACCTTCTTGAGCGAGGCGACCGAGGGGCTCACGCGCCCCTGCTCGATCAGCGAGATCATGCCGTTCGTGACGCCCGCGCGCTTCGCGAGTTCGCGCTGCGAGAGCCCGTGCATCTGGCGCACGGCCTTGAGCCGCGTGCTGACGTCATTGCCCATGGACTCTCCGGATGTCTATGATATTAAACACGATCCCGCGTAATATCGCGTTTCCCCTCCGAAAGTGTCAATTATCATGAGCGCAGCGCGGAACGAACTCGACGCTTTCTGGATGCCGTTCACGGCGAACCGCCAGTTCAAGGCCGCGCCGCGCCTGCTCTCGCGCGCCGAGGGGATGTACTACTGGACGCCGGATGGTCGCCGGGTGCTGGACGCCGCGGCCGGCCTCTGGTGCGTCAACGCGGGCCATTGCCGGCGCGAGATCACCGAGGCCGTCTCGAAGCAGATCGCGGTGATGGAATACGCGCCGCCCTTCCAGATGGGTCATCCGCTCGCCTTCGAGCTCGCGAACGCGCTCGTCGAGATCACGCCGCCGGGAATCGACCGCGTGTTCTTCACGAACTCGGGCTCCGAATCGGTCGACACCGCGCTCAAGATCGCAGTCGCCTATCACCGTGTTCGGGGCGAAGGTGCGCGCACGCGGCTGATCGGCCGCGAGCGCGGGTATCACGGCGTCGGCTTCGGCGGGATCTCCGTCGGCGGCATGGTCAACAACCGCAAGTTTTTCGGCGCGCTGCTGCCTGGCGTCGATCACCTGCGCCACACGCACGACCCGTCGCGCAACCTCTTTTCGCGCGGGCTGCCGGCGCACGGCGCCGAGTATGCCGACGATCTCGAGCGCCTCGTCGCGCTGCACGATGCCTCGACCATCGCCGCGGTCATCGTCGAGCCGATCGCGGGATCGACCGGCGTGCTCCTGCCGCCGAAGGGCTACCTGAAGCGGCTCCGCGAACTGTGCACGAAGCACGGGATCCTCCTGGTCTTCGACGAGGTCATCACGGGATTCGGCCGCACGGGGTCCGCCTTCGCCGCGCAGGAGTTCGACGTCGTGCCGGACATGATGACCTGCGCCAAGGGACTCACGAACGGCGCCATCCCGATGGGTGCGGTGCTGGTGCGGCGCGAGATCCACGACACGTTCATGGCGGGGCCGCCGGCCGCGATCGAGCTCTTTCACGGCTATACCTACTCGGCGCACCCGGTCGCCTGCGCCGCCGGGCTCGCGACACAGAAACTCTATCGCGCGGGCCTGTTCGACCGGGCGCGCGCGTTGGCGCCGTACTGGAGCGATGCCGTGCATTCGCTGAAAGGCCGGCGCCATGTCGTGGACCTGCGCGCTTATGGCCTGATCGCGGGCATCGAGCTCGAGCCTCGTGTCGGGGCGCCGGGCGGGCGCGGCTACGATGCGCTGGTCGCGGCCTTCAATGCGGGCCTCCTGATTCGCACGACCGGCGACACCATCGCGATGTCGCCGCCGCTCATCATCGAGCGCGCAGAAGTGGACCGGGTCTTCGAAACGCTGGTGGCAATCATCGACGGCATAGACTGAATCCACGCCCACCCGGCGGAGTGCTATCCTGTTCCAGGGGACTACGGTTTTGCCGTGGGGGGTCAACATGATCAGCCTTAGCAAGGCGGCGTGCCGCGTGGCACTGGCTGCCGCATTGTCGTGCCCGTTCGCTTTGCAGGCGCAGGAAACCGAACCGCTTGCCCCCGAGATCGTCGGGCTGGAAGAGGTGATCGTCACTTCCCAGAAACGCCAGCAGTCCGTCCAGGATGTGCCGCTTTCCGTGTCCGCCTTTTCCGGCGACATGCTGAAGGAAAGCCGCATGGCCGACATCCGCGGCATCGTCGATTTCACGCCGGGATTCAGCGGCAAGACGGAGGATGGGTTCACCGACGCGCTCGCGATGCGGGGCATCGCCACGAACGACTTCGGCATCGGTGGCGACCCGTCGGTCGCAATGTTCGTCGACGGCATCTGGTCGGGCCGCACGGGCGGCGTGATGACGGCGCTCTTCGACGTTGAGCGCGCGGAGGTGGTAAAGGGTCCGCAGGGAACGCTGTTCGGCCGCAATTCGATCGCTGGCGCGGTCAGCATCATCACCAACAAGCCCGAGGATGCCTTCGGGGCGAGCGCGGAGCTGACGGCCGCGGATTACAACCACATCGAGGCGACCGGCACGGTCAACCTCCCCCTCGGCGAGGGCTGGGCCTTGCGCGCGAGCGGCTACACGCTCTCCAACGACGGCTTTCTCGAGAACCTCCAGGGCGGCGACGAACTCGGATTCCACGACGTGCGCGCCGGCCGGGTCGCGCTTCGCCGCTTGGGCGAAGTGATGGATGCGACGCTGACGTTCGCCTACGAGGACCGCGAGCAGGATCCGTCGGTGTACTGGGTCCCGGCGGCGGGCGTGCCTTACGACCAGGTCGACATCGATCTCGGCGACGATGGCATCGACGAGTCGGACGTTTTCGAGGCGCGGGCCAACATCGAGTGGTCGATGCCGGGCGATTACACGCTGACATCGCTCACCGGCCACAAGAAGTTCGGTTTCCACTACCTGGAGGACTACGACGGTGGCCCGGCCCGGGTGAACGACTACCGGCAGGTCAACGACGTCGAGTACTGGAGCCAGGAGCTGCGTCTCAATTCGCCGGACGACGGCCGCCTGACCTGGTTCGCCGGCGCGAGCGTGTACGAGGAGAGCATCGACGGATACTTCGAGTTCATCTACGACGAGGACGACCTGTGCCGCGCCATCGGCATCACCGAGGCGCCCGATTTCTCCGGTGGGCCGGTCCTGGGATGCGACGATCCGTTCTTCGAGGAGTACTGGGAGGACGACATCGACCCGGCCGACCTGCTCACGGGCAAGACGGAGCAGAGCTACGTGAATGTCGACAGCAAGGGCTGGGCGGTGTACGGCGACTTCACCTGGAGCCTGACCGACCGGCTCGAGCTGACCGCGGGTGCGCGCTACACCTACGACGAGAAGGAAATCGAGAGCCGCGTGCTCGACAGCGGCGGCGCGCTCGGCAACAACTTCAACTACGAGTTCTTTACCGACGGGTTCGTCACGAACCGCGATGACTGGAGCGACTTCACGCCGCGCCTCGCGATCAGTTTCGATCTCAATGACGACGTCACGCTCTACGCGACCGCCTCGAAGGGCTACAAGTCCGGCGGCTTCGCGACCTTCGGCTTCGACCTGCATGGCGAGGACGTGACGGACGAAGGCGCCGCGCCGCCCGGCACGACGCCGGTCGTGTTCGACCCCGAGGAAGTCGACAGTTACGAGCTCGGCGTCAAGACGCGGCTACTCGATAACACGCTCCAGTTCAACGCGTCCGTGTTCCGTTACGACTACGTCGACCTGCAGCTCGTCTATTTCGACACCGGCTCCTCGCTCGTCGCCAATGTGGGCGAGGCGCGCGGCCAGGGCCTCGAGGTCGACCTGCGATGGGCGCCGAGCGCGAGCTTTGACGCGATCGTCGGCCTGTCGCTGCTCGACACCGAGATCACGGACGCGACCGAGATCGAGGCGCTCGGCGCCTGCGGCGACTGCGACGGCAACAATCTGCCGTTCGCGCCCGAGGTCAGCGGCTCCGCCATCCTCACTTACCGGAACCCGACAGAATCGGGCGAGATGTTCTTTACGACCGAATATGTCTACCGCTCCGAGATGTTCGGGGGACCCGACAACATCGAGGATGCGGCAGTCGACAGCTGGGATGAGTTCAATTTCCGCTTCGGCTACCGCAGCAATGCCGACTGGGCGGTGACGGTCTGGCTGGAAAACGCATTCGATTCCGAGTATTACGAGCGCGGCTGGGAAAACGCGGACATCAACAACCAGTTCGGCTACGGGCTCTTCAACGAGCTGGTCTGGCCGGCCAGGCCGCGGACGCTCGGGGTCACTTTTTCAAAGGACTGGGAGTAACCTTCAGTTGGCGGGCTTCGCGGCCTCGAATACCGCGTAGCGCTTGCGCGCGGGTTCCACCGTTTCCCAGGTCCCGCTGAAGCCGGCGGGAATCACCCAGGCGTCGCCGGCATTGAATTGCCAGCGCTTTCCTTCCTCCGACGTGATGACGACGCGTCCTTCGAGCAGGTGACAGAATTCGTTCTCGGAGTACTGGACTTTCCATTTGCCGACGCTGCTCGCCCAGGTGCCGGCGAAAAACTGGCCGGACGGATCGCTGAAGTAGTTTTTCACGATCGTCCTGGGCTCGCCCTTGACCACTTTGTCGGCGGCCGGCGCCGATTCCTCGCCTTTCATATTGCGCCGGAAGTCCACGATTGCCGGTGTCGTCATGGCCGTCTCCGTCCACTCGTTTTATCGATTGTAAGCTCTGGCATGCGCCCGCAATCGGGCGTAGGATCAATTCATGGGCAACCGTCTACCGCCCATCGTCGGAAACTGGTACAGCCACCGCGACAAGGGCGAGCTGTTCCAGGTGGTTGCGCTCGACGAAGTCGCAGGCACGGTCGAAATCCAGGAATTCGACGGCGCAATCGACGAGCTCGACCTCGACGAATGGCGGACGCTCCTTGTCGATACGGCTGCGCAGCCGGAAGACTGGGGCGGCCCGCTCGACGACATGGAACCGGACGAGTTCGGCTATACCGACCTCTCCGAATCCGCGGATCCCGCGGATGCGCTCGAATCGGCGACCACGACCTGGGAGCAGATCGTCGAAGACGACGATCTGGACGAGATCCAGATTCACTGACGGGAGACAGGCGTGGGAAGCAATGAATCGCTGGTCGCGAGGCGCCAGGCGGCGGTCGCGCGCGGCCTGTCGATGGTGCACCCGGTCTTCATCGAGCGCGCCGAGAACGCCCTCCTGTGGGATGGCGACGGCCGCCGCTACATCGACTTCGCTGGCGGAATCGGCGTGCTCAATACGGGCCATCGCCATCGGCGCGTGCTCGAGGCGGTGCGCGCGCAGCTCGACAAGGTCACCCACACCTGCTTCCAGATCACCCCGTATGAGCCTTATGTCGCGCTGTGCGAACGGCTGAATGACCTCGCGCCGGGCAAGGGGCCGAACAAGTCGGCCCTGATGACGACCGGCGCGGAGGCGATCGAGAACGCGATCAAGATCGCGCGCGCGAGCACCGGCCGCTCGGCGGTGATCGCCTTCGCCGGCGGCTTTCACGGCCGGACCATCATGGCGCTCGCCCTGACTGGCAAGGTCGAACCGTACAAGGCGGGGTTCGGCCCCTACCCGCCCGAGGTCTATCACGCGGCGTTTCCAAACGCGCTGCATGGCGTATCGATAGATGATTCCCTGCGCTCACTCGAGACGATCTTCAAGTGCGACGTCGCACCGGACCGCGTGGCGGCAATCGTCTTCGAGCCCGTGCAGGGCGAAGGCGGCTTCTACATCGCGCCGAAGGACTTCGTGTCGCGGCTCCGCGAGCTTTGCGATGGCCACGGCATCCTCCTGATCGCGGACGAGATCCAGTCCGGCGCGGGCCGCACCGGCCGGATGTTCGCGATGGAGCACTATGGCATCGCCGCCGACATCTACACGCTCGCGAAGTCGCTTGGCGGGGGATTTCCATTGTCGGCCCTGGTCGGGCGCGCCGATGTCATGGACGCCTGCGGCCCCGGCGGCCTGGGCGGGACCTACGCTGGCAATCCCGTCGCCTGCGCGGCCGCCCTCGCCGTGCTCGAGGTCTTCGAGCAGGAACGCATTTTCGAGCGCGCGGACCGGCTCGGCGAGAAACTCGGCAAGGCGCTCGACGCGCTCGCCACGCGTCACGCCGAGATCGTCGACGTGCGCCGGCTCGGCGCGATGGTCGCCTTCGAGCTCGGCGAAGGTGGAGATCCGCGCCGCCCGGCATCCGAACTGACGAAGAAATTCACCGCCCGGGCGCGGGAGCTCGGGCTGATCCTGCTGTCCTGCGGAATCTTCGGCAACGTAGTGCGCATTCTCGTGCCAATCACGGCCGAGGATGCGATCGTTGACGAGGGGCTCGCGATGCTCGCGCAGGCGGCGTCGGACCTCTTGTCCGACGCCAATGAGACGGTGCCGCGACTCCGGCCGGCCCGCTAGAGCCTAGGCGGCCTTTCTCGCGGCGACATAGTCGTCCACGAGCCTCTCAAGGACCGGCAGCGGCACGGCGCCGTTCTTCAGCACGACGTCGTGGAACTCGCGGATGTCGAAGCGTTCGCCGAGCGCGGCTTTCGCCTTCTCGCGCAGCTCCAGGATCTTCAGCATGCCGATCTTGTACGACAGCGCCTGCCCGGGGTTGTCGATGTAGCGCTCGACTTCCTTGGTGGCGTCCTCGACGGTCATGGGATTGTTCGCGAGCATGTATTCGATCATCTGCTCGCGCGTCCATTTCTTCGCGTGCGCACCGGTGTCGACGACGAGCCGCGCGGCGCGGAGCATCTCGTTCTGCAGCCGGCCGAAATCCTGCAACGGGTCGGCGAATCGGCCCTGCTCCTTGGCGAGGCGCTCCGCGTACAGCCCCCAGCCTTCGATGTAGGCGCCGAAAAAGGCGAACTTCTGGAAGGTCGGGACGCCCTCGAGCTCCTGTTGGATCGCGATCTGGAAATGGTGGCCCGGGGCGCCTTCGTGATAGGCGACGGTCTCCATTTCGTGCTTCTGCCGCGTGGTCATGTCGTGGAGATTGACGTAATAGATGCCGGGTCGGCTGCCGTCCGGCGTCGGCTGGTTGTAGAATGCGATCGGCGCCGTTTCCTCGCGCCATTCTTCGACGCGCCGCACTTCGAGCGGCGCCTTTGGCAGCACGTTGAAGTACTTGCCGACATCGGCGTAGATCGCGTCGATATACGCCTTCGACTGGTCGAGGTAGGCCTGCTTTCCCGCGTCCGTATTCGGGAAGAAGTTCGCGGGATCGGTGCGGAGGTGCTCGAAGAAAGCCGGCAGATCGCCCTTGAATCCGGACTTCCGCATGATCGCTTCCATCTCGCTGCGGATGCGGGCGACTTCAGCGAGCCCGGTGTCGTGGATCTGCTCGGCCGTGAGCCCCGGGACGGTCGTCCAGAACTCGATCTGCGACTTGTAATAGGCGTCGCCCTGCGGCAGTTTCCAGACGCCGTGCGGCCCCGGCGACTTCGAGCGCAGCGCCTCGATGCCCGCGATCGTCGAGCTCAGCGCGGCTTTCATCGAGCCGCGCATGGCCGCGGTTCCCTCGTCGAGCAGCCGCTTCTTCTCCGCGTCGGTGACCTGGAGCTTTTCCACCTTGCCGCGGAAGTCCGCGAGGATCGCCGAATCCTTGCCGCTCTCGTCGAACGGCGCGCCGGCGAGCACCGCGCGGCAGTCGGTCAGCACCGGATCAAATGAGAAGGACGTCGGAACGATGCCGCGCGCGGCGGCGGTGTTCATCGTCTCGTTGAGCTGCCGGTACGCGAGTTCGGTGCCCTTCAGTCGCGAGACATAGGCCTCGGCATCCGACACGTCGTCGACGCGGTGAATGTTTTGCATGAAGGTTACGAGCGCCGTGACCGGGTTGGTCTGCGTCTGGAAGGCGTAGCCGTGAAAGCGCCAGGGGAAGTTCTCGAGCGCCGTTTCCTGCTGCAGCTCGAAGATCCGGTAGCTGGCCTTCATGCCTTCCGAAAGCGCGTCGTACTTGAACTCCGCGCGCAGCCGCTCGAGGTCCTTCTTCGTCAGCTCGTTCTGCCGTTGCGCTTCGGCATCCGAGAAATCATTCCACTTGCCGTAGTCCGGCCCCTTCATTCCGAGCTGGGCCTGGAAGATCGGACTGTCTTTGAGATTGCGCTGGAACACTTCCTCGAAGAACGCGCCGAGACGCTCGTCCTCGGTCGCCGCCCTGGCGGCCGGCTCCTGCGCAGTGGCCGTCATCGCGGCGAATCCCAGCATCAATGCGCCGCAGGTCATGGCGGCAAGCCTTCCGAGGAACGCGGTCATTCGAATCTCCTGGTCCAATGCAGCAGTCAAACTAGTGGCAAGCGCGGGAGCGCGCAGCACCTGTCGTCGCGGCAATCCGGCCTCTCGTCTCAAATAAATGGTGGCTAGGGAGAGAATCGAACTCTCGACCCCGGGGTTATGAATCCCGTGCTCTAACCAGCTGAGCTACCTAGCCACGCGGCGGGAAGGTACCCTCGGGGAGGCGGGATTATATATTGAAGCGGAAGTACATGACGTCGCCTTCCTGCACCACGTACTCCCTGCCTTCCAGCCGCAGCCGGCCGGCTTCGCGCGCGCCATTCTCGCCCTTGAAGCCGACGTAATCCTCGTAGGCAATCGTCTCGGCCCGGATGAAGCCGCGCTCGAAATCGGTGTGAATCGCGCCCGCGGCCTGCGGTGTCGTCGCGCCCGCGCGCACGGTCCAGGCGCGCACTTCCTTCGGACCCGCGGTAAAGAATGTCAGCAATCCCAGCAGGCGGTAGCCGGCGCGGACGATCCGATTGAGCCCCGCTTCCGCGAGCCCGAGATCGGCGAGGAACGCGGCGCGATCGGACTCGTCGAGTTCCGAGATCTCCGCCTCGATCGCGGCGCAGACCGCGACGACTTCCGAGCCCTCGGCCGCGGCGAGGCGGCCAAGCGCCTCGAGACGCGGATTGGCGGTGAACCCGCCTTCATTCACGTTCGCGACGTACATCACGGGCTTCGCCGTCAGCAACTGCAGTTCGCGCACCCGCTCGCGCTCGAACGAATCGAGCGCCATCGCGCGCACCGGCTCGCCCTGGTCGAGCCGCGCACGGATGCGCTCGAGCGAATCGCGCCAGCGCATCGCGTCCTTGTCCATGGCTTTCGCCGCCTTGTCGGCGCGCGCGCGCGCCCGGTCCACGGTCTCGAGATCGGCAAGCGCGAGTTCCGTGTTGATGATCGCGACGTCGGCGGCCGGATCCACGCGGCCGGAGACGTGCACGACGTCAGGGTCCTCGAAGCAGCGCAGGACGTGCGCGATCGCGTCCACTTCGCGGATGTGCGACAGGAACTTGTTGCCGAGCCCTTCCCCCTGCGACGCGCCGGCGACGAGCCCCGCGATGTCCACGAACTCGACCGTGGTCGGAACGATCTTCTCGGGTTTTGCGATGGCCGCGAGCGCCGCGAGGCGCGGATCTGGCACCGGCACGATGCCGATGTTCGGATCGATGGTGCAGAACGGGTAATTCTCGGCCGCGATGCCGGCCCGTGTCAGCGCATTGAATAGCGTCGACTTGCCGACGTTCGGCAGCCCGACGATGCCGCAGCGGATTCCCATCAGGCGGAGGCGTCGGGCGGCGAGGTGTGCAGCCGGTTCATCATTTTCTCCGCGCCTTCCGTCAGCAGGCGCGGAAACTCGGCGATCGCGAGCTCGATCGCCTCGCGCATCAGGCGCTCGTCCACGGCGCTCGCGCGCTGGAGCACGTAGCCGATCACCTGGTCCCGGTCGCCCGGGTGGCCGATGCCGATGCGCAAGCGCCAGATGTCCTCGCCGAGATGCGCGATGACATCCTTCATGCCGTTGTGGCCGCCGGCACCGCCGCCCTGCTTCAGGCGGGCGACGCCGGCCGGCAGATCGAGCTCGTCGTGCACGACGAGCACCTGCTCGGCCGGCAACTGCAGGTAGTCGCAGAACGCGCGCACGGACTGGCCGCTCCGGTTCATGAAGCCCATCGGCTTCAGGAGCCAGAGCGCCACGCCCGCGATCGTGACGCGGCCGGCTTCCGCGTTGTAGCGGCGTTCCGGCTTCAGACGCCCGTCGTGACGGCTCGCCAGTTCGTCGACGAACCAGAAACCCGCGTTGTGCCGCGTGTCCTCGTGCTCGGCGCCCGGATTGCCGAGCCCGACGACCAGTTGCAATGGAAGGCCCGCCACACCTTACTTCTTGCCGTCGCCCTTCTTCGCGTCCTTGCCTTCCTTCGCGCCCTTGCCGCCGGCGGCCTTCGCGTCGCCGGCAGGCGCGGCGGCAGGCGCGGCGCCAGGCGCAGCTCCCGGTGCGGCGCCCACGGC
>JBOHZO010000104.1:0-5614 GCA_050738555.1 Steroidobacteraceae bacterium
GCCTGATGCTCCGCGCGAGCTTCTCTGAAGGCTTCCGCGCGCCGAACATCGGCGAGCTGTTTAACCTCGGCTCCCGCTTTGACGCGTCGATCTCGGATCGCTGTTCAAACGTAACTCCTGGAACTCCGACAGCCGACAATTGCGCGGCGCTCGGCGTGCCGGCGAACTACCAGCAGCTCAATCCGCAGATCTCGGTCGATACCGGCGGCAACCAGGACCTCCAGCCCGAGACTTCGGAAACGCTGACCTTCGGCTTCACCTGGGACGTGCCGTTGGGCGGGGGCGCCATCGATCGGTTCCTGGTGGAGGCCAACTACTACGATATCGACATCGAAGACGCCGTGCAGGCACCCGATGGCCAGGACCTGCTCGACGCCTGCATCGACACGCTCGACCCGCTTTTCTGCAACCAGGTCAATCGCCAGCCGAGTGGCACGATCACGAGCATCGCGGGCGTTTTGAACAACATCGGCGGCATCGAGACTTCGGGCGTCGATGTCAATCTCGATCTCAGCCTGGCGGAAACCGGCCTCGGCGCCTTCAGATTCCAGTTGCTGACGTCGGTCATGTTCGACTACGACGAACTCTTCGTGAACGCCGCGGGCGGTTTCGACCGCGTCGATCGCGCCGGCTTCGAGCTGGGTTCGCCGACCCGCGGCTTCGTCGAGGAGAAAGCCACGCTGAACACGCACTGGTCGCGGGGCGCCTGGTCCGGGCTGCTGTCATTGCGGTATCTGAGTTCGCTGACCGAGCAGTGCGCCGGACTGGTGTTCGATTTCGGCCTCGGACCGGAGTTCTGTTCGAACGGTCCGGACCTGAACGAGATCGGCACGAACAAGCTCGACAGCGTGCTCTACACGGATGCGCAGGTCGCCTGGGCACCGGAGGATCTGTTCGGCGGCGGGTGGAGTTTCGCGCTCGGCGTCAACAATCTGTTCGACGAGAAGCCGCCGATCTGCTTCTCCTGCGACCTCAACAGCCTCGACGGAACGATCTATCCGATCGCGGGCAGTTTCTGGTACCTGAGGGCTTCGTTCGAGAATTGAGGACGCTCGCCGGCGAGCCAGAAAAGCCCCCGCAAGGGGGCTTTTCTTTGGCGGACCCGCGACCCGCGCGGGCGCTTGAGGGGCGCTGGATATAATGTCGCCGCGGCCGCTCACGCAAGGATGGAGACAGCAAGATGGCGGATGCGGTCCCGGACCAGCGCCAACCCGACGACCTCGGCATCCTCATGAATCGCGGGAGCCAGCGCGAGGCGGCCGGCGACTGGCCGGCGGCGCGGGACGCGTACCAGCAGGCCGTCGCAGCCCAGCCCGGGGAGCCGGTTGCGCGGCTGCATCTCGCCCACGCGCTCGAGCGCATGGAGCAGCACGGCGAAGCACTCCTTGCGTATTACCGCGCCATCACCGACGCCCAGCAACAGGGCCGCTGGCTCGACAAGGCATCAACTCCGCCGGTCATCCTGGATCGCGTCACTCACGCCATGCGCTACGTGAAAGCGGGCCGGCGCCGCGCATTCGAAATGGTGCTCGCGCCCGTGCTCGCGCGGCACGGCAGCGCGGCGCTTCGCCGGTTCGAGGATTGCCTCGCGCTGCACGTCGGTGAGCGCCGCGCGCTGCCTGTCGATCCGCGCCAGAAGCCTTCCTTTCTGTATTTCCCCGGCCTGCCGACCGCGGCCTATTTCGGGCGCCCGGATATCCCCTGGATCGAGTCTCTCGAGCGGCAGACTGAGGCGATCCGCGCGGAGCTTTCGGCCGTGCTCCCGCAGGCGGACCGCAGCGAACGGGTCTTCGCGGATGACACCGCCGAACGCCAGGGGCTTGGAAACGATCAGGGTGCGCCGACCTGGACCGGGTTCTATTTCTATCGCCACGGCGAGAGGCGGGACGAGAATCACGCCCTCTGCCCGCGGACCTCGGCGGCGCTCGAGGCGCTCCCGCTCGTGCGCATCCGCGAGCACGCGCCGGAAGTGATGTTCTCGGTCCTGACGCCGGGCACGCATATCCTGCCGCACCGGGGCGTCACGAACACGCGCATCGTCTGCCACCTGCCGCTCGTCATACCGGACGACTGCGCGCTCGTCGTTGGCGGCGAGATGCACCGCTGGCGCGAAGGCCGTGCCGTCGTCTTTGACGACACGTTCGAGCACGAGGCCTGGAACCGCGGGACGCAGACGCGCGTCGTCCTGATCATCGACGTCTGGAATCCACATCTCACGGCGGCCGAGCGCGAAGCCGTCGCCGCGCTCGTCGAGGCTTCCGGTGATTTCAACCGGGCGGCCGCCACGTGAGCGCAAGGATCATCGACGGCCGGATGATCGCGGAGGAATTCAAACGCGAGGTGCGGGCCGGAACCGACGCCCTGGAGCGGCGCGGCCTGCGCCGGCCGGGTCTCGCCGTCGTGGTGGTCGGCGATCATGCCGCCTCGGCGGTCTACGTGCGCAACAAGCGCCGCGCGTGCCAGGAAACCGGAATCGTGTCAGTCGCACACGACCTGCCGGAATCGACGTCGGACGACGAGCTGGTCGCATTGATCGAGCAATTGAACGCGGACCAGGCGATCGACGGAATTCTCGTACAGCTACCCTTGCCGAAGCAAATCGCGTCGGTCGCCGTGCTCGAACACATCGATCCGGCCAAGGACGTGGACGGTTTCCATCCCTACAACGTCGGCCGGCTCGCCCAGCGCATGCCGGTGGCAAGGCCCTGCACGCCGTACGGCATCATGCTGATGCTCGAGCGCACGGGCATCGAGGTCCGCGGCAAGAACGCCGTCATTCTCGGCCAGAGCAACATTGTCGGCCGGCCCATGGCGCTCGAGCTCCTGATGAAGGCGGCGACAATCACCGTTTGCCACAGCGCGACGCGCGACCTCGCCCGCCACGTCGGCGAGGCGGAGATCCTGGTCGCGGCAGTCGGGAAGCCCGGTTTCGTCCCGGGCGCCTGGGTCCGGCCGGGCGCGGTCGTCATCGACGTCGGCATCAACCGGCTCGAGGACGGCCGGCTGGTCGGCGACGTGCAATTCGAGGAAGCGGCCGCGCGCGCCGGCTATATCACGCCGGTGCCCGGCGGCGTCGGCCCGATGACGATCGTGGCACTCATGAAAAACACGCTCGCGGCGGCATTGAGGCGGTTGCGGGGCTGAGCCCCGTTACTATTTCCGGCGCCAGGTCGTGCCCGATGGGCCGTCTTCGAGCAGGATCCCCTGCGCCGACAGCTCGTCGCGTATCCGGTCGGATTCGGTCCAGTTGCGAATCCGCCGCGCCTCCAGGCGCGCGGCGATCAGCCGGTCGACCGCAGCGACGTCGATGGCATCCAACGTGCTTCCGCTGCCCGCGAGTGCCGAGCCGGTCGCGAGCCACGCGTCCGGCGCATGCTCGAGGACGCCCAACAGACTGCCGAGGTGGCGAAGTTCCGCGGCGAGCGCGGCGGCCTTCAGCTCCTCGCCCGCGGTCTTGGCGACGTTGAGCTGGCGCGCGATCGACTGCATCGCGGCGAAGGCGCCCGGCGTGTTGAAGTCGTCGTCCATCGCCTCGCCGAACTGTCGCGAAAATGGGGACGCTTCCGATTTTTCACTGTGAAAATGGGAAGCGTCCCCAATTTCGACGTCGCGCAAGGCGAGATAGAGGCGCTGCAGCGCGGCATCCGCCTGGCGCAGGTTGTCGTCGCTGTAATTGACCGGAGCGCGGTAATGACTCGACAGCAGGAAAGCGCGCAGCACCTCGGGCCGGAGCCGCGGTAGCACCTCGCGCACCGTGAAGAAATTCCCGAGGGACTTCGACATCTTCTCATCGTCCACGCGGACGAAGCCGTTGTGCATCCAGACCCTGGCGAAGGGCGCGTCGCAGGCCGCGCAGGTTTGCGCGATCTCATTCTCGTGGTGCGGAAACTTGAGATCCATGCCGCCGCCGTGGATGTCGAATTCCCTGCCGAGTAACGCGACCGCCATCGCGGAACACTCGATGTGCCAGCCCGGCCGCCCCTTGCCCCAGGGTGAATCCCAGGCCGGCTCGCCCGGCTTCGCCTGTTTCCACAGCACGAAGTCGAGCGGGTCGCGCTTCGCCTCGTCCACCTCGACGCGCGCGCCCGCGCGCAGGTCGGCCAGCTTCTTGCCGGAGAGCTTGCCGTATTCCCCGAACTTCGCGACCGAATAGTAGACGTCCCCGTTCGCGCCGGCATAGGCAAATTCGCGCTTCAGCAGCAGGCCGATCATCTCGATGATTTCGCGGAGGTAGGCCGTCGCGCGCGGCTCGTGCTCGGGCTTCTCGATGCCGAGCGCGGCGAAATCCTCTTCCATCGCCGCGATGAACCGCGCGGTCAGCGCCTCGTAAGGCTCGCCGCGCTCGCGCGCGCGATCGATGATCTTGTCGTCGATGTCGGTGATATTCCGCACGTAGGTCACGCGGTAGCCGCTCGCGCGAAGCCAGCGGCACACGACGTCGAAGGCGATCTGCGAGCGCGCGTGCCCCACGTGAATGTAGTCGTAGACCGTGATGCCGCAGACGTACATCCTGACGTGGCCGCGTTCGAGCGGCACGAAGGGTTCCTTGCGGCCCGTCAGCGAGTTATGGATCTGCAGCACGCCGTTCAGTTTCCGCCCAAGCGTGCCGCGCCCGCGAGGCGCTCGCGGACGAGCGGCTGCGGTATCGCCGCGAGGAGCGCGGCGAGCTCAGGCCCGTCGTGACGCCCGGTCAGGGCGAAGCGAAGCGGCCGATAGAGCGCCGCGCCCTTGCGCCCGGTGCGCTTTCCGAGCCCCGCGGCGAGCGCCTTGAGATCCGCGCCGGCTTCGGCAAACGAGACGAGCGCGGCGCTGAAGAATTCCGGGCCCGCTTCCGCGATCGCGCTACGCGCGTCGGCCGCGAGCGGCCCGAGTTCGCCGTCGAGCACCGCGAGCCACTCGCGCGCGTCCCGCGGCAGGAGGACGTTTCCGAGCAGCAGCCGCGCGGCATCCGCGCGGCGGCTCGCCGGCCAGTTCCCGGGAAACACCGGCGCGAGCCAGGCGGCAGCCGCGTCGCCGTCGAGGCGGCGCACCGCCTCGCGCTGCCAATGGGCGAGCTGCACGGGATCGAAGTGCGCCGGCGCGCGTCCGAGCTTGTCCGCGTGGAAATGCTTCGCGAACTCCGCAGGCTCGACACACTCGTCCGGCGCGCCGTGATGGCCGAGACGCAGCAGGTAGTTCGAGACGGCCGAAGCGAGGTAACCCTGCTCCCGCAATTCGGCGATCGTGACGCTGCCGCGCCGCTTCGACTGCGGCGTTCCGCTTGCATCGAGCAGGAGCGGCAAGTGGCCGTATCGCGGCGCGCGCAAGCCGAGCGCGCGCAGGAGCAGCAGCTGGCGCGGCGTGTTGCTCAGGTGATCGTCGCCGCGGAGCACCTGCGTCACGCCCATCAGCGCATCGTCCACGGCGTTGCAGAAGAAGAATACGGCGCCGCCATCGGCGCGGCGCACCAGGAAATCGCCGAGCGTCGACGCGTCGACGGCCTGCGGTCCCCGCACCAGGTCGTCGAACCGCACGATCTCCGGACCTGGAATCGCGAATCGGAGCCCCGGCCGCCGGCCGGCGGCGACGCGCTCCGCGCGCGCGGCGGCGTCGAGCTTGCGGCAGGTTCCCGGGT
>JBOHZO010000105.1:0-4319 GCA_050738555.1 Steroidobacteraceae bacterium
CGCGGGCCGCGCAGGTTTCGCTGTTTCAGTGACCTGGCGAGACCCTGCTCAGGCAAATCCAAGACACACGGCAAGCGCGCGATGGACGGTAAGAAGCGCATCGTCTTCAAGCCTGCCAATAGCCCGAATGCCTTTTCGGTCAATCCGGCGTGAACACCCGGATTCAGCCCGGCAACCGCTCTCCCCTTCCGATCGCGAAATAGCGGATTCCCTGCCGCGCCATGAGCGACGGTTCGTAGAGATTGCGCCCGTCGAATACCACCGGCTGCTTCAGCGCCGTCTTGAACTTCGTGAAGTCGGGGCTGCGGAACTCCTGCCATTCGGTGCAGATCGCGAGCACGTCGGCGCCCTCGAGGGCTTCCGTGGCGCTCGCGCAGAGCGCGAAATCGGGCCGCGCCCCGTAGATCCGCCGTGCCTCGGGCATCGCCACCGGGTCATACGCCCGCACCCTGGCGCCCGCGGACCACAATTCCTCCATCAGCACGCGGCTCGGCGCTTCGCGGAGATCGTCGGTGTTGGGCTTGAACGCGAGCCCCCAGACCGCGATCGTGCTCCCGGCGAGCTTGCCGCCGAGAAAACGCGAGATCTTGTTGAACAGGACGTGCTTCTGCCGGTCGTTGACCGCCTCGACCGCGGCGAGCACCTGCGCCTCGTGGCCCGCTTCGCGCGCGGAGCGGCCGAGCGCCTTGACGTCCTTCGGAAAGCAGGAGCCGCCGTAACCGGCGCCCGGATAGATGAAGGAGTAGCCGATGCGCGGGTCGGAGCCGATGCCGGTGCGGATCTTCTCGATGTCGGCGCCGAGGCGCTCGGCGATGTTCGCGAGCTCGTTCATGAAGCTGATCTTGGTCGCGAGCATGGCGTTCGCCGCGTACTTCGTCAGCTCCGCCGAGCGCAGGTCCATGATGATCATGCGCTGGTGATTGCGCGTGAACGGATCGTAGAGGACCTTCAGCAGTTCGGCCGTGCGCGGATTGTCGGTGCCGACCACGACGCGGTCGGGCTTCATGAAGTCCGCGATCGCCGCGCCTTCCTTCAGGAATTCCGGGTTCGAGACGACGTCGAAATCGACCTGCGCGCCGCGCGCGATGAGCGTCGCGCCGACCGTCGCCTTGACCTTGTCGGAAGTGCCGACCGGGACCGTGGACTTCGTCATGACCACCTTGTAGTCGTCCATGTGCTCGCCGATCGTGCGCGCGACCGCGAGCACGTGGCGGAGATCGGCCGAGCCGTCTTCGTCCGGCGGCGTGCCGACCGCGATGATCTGGAACAGGCCGTGCGCGACCGCGGCCTTCGCGTCCGTGCTGAAGCTGAGGCGTCCCTTCTCGCGGTTGCGCGCGATCAGCTCGTCCAGGCCCGGCTCGTGGACCGGCACCTCGCCCGCATTCAGGCGCGCGATCTTGGCGGCGTCGATGTCGACGCACACCACGTCGTTGCCGGCGTCCGCCAGGCAGGCGCCGGTGACGAGACCGACGTAGCCGGAGCCGAAGATCGTGATGCGCATCTAGTTCCCTGATTCATCGTGCAAAAACGACGCGCAGACTAACCTGTTGGAACGAGCGTCGCAAATAATGTACAGGGAATACTCATTTCTTGTACATCCTCGACGAGCGGCTGCTGAAAGAGGCCATGCGGCGTGGCCGGCACGAAACGAAGCGGGCTGCCGTCAATGCCGCGCTGGCCGCTTACGTCAACTTGCGCAAGCGCCAGGAGTTGCTGGCACTGCGCGGCCAGGTGAAGTGGGAAGGCGACCTCAGGAAGTTGCGCGCCAGCCGGTTTCCGCCTGGATGATTGCCGATACGTCGGCCTGGATTGACCTGCTGAATGGCAATCGCACAGCCATCGCCGATCGCCTGGCGGAAGCCATCCAGGAAGGCGACCTGGTCCTCGTGCCGGCGCTCGTCCTGACCGAGGTGCTTCAGGGCCTGCGGACCGAGGCAGACGCGGCGCGCATCGGCGACTTGATGACGGCGTTTCCGGCGCCGCCTGAACTCGACACCGACGACTACCGGAAGGCCGCCGCGCTCTACCGATCCTGCCGCACGCGCGGAATCACGCCGAGCTCGACGATCGATTGCCTGCTGGCGCAGCAGTGCCTGATGCTCAACGTGCCGATCCTGGCGCGCGACCGGGATTTCGAAGCCATCGCGCGGGTGGCGCCATTGCGGCTGGCGTGAACCGGCCAGGACAGAGCTCAATTCGAGGAAGTGGGCAGCTTCTGCGCGCGATGGGCCGTCAGCACCGCCACCTTCGGGTCCGCGGGCCGCGGCAGGGCCGCTTCGGCCGGCTGCTGCCCGAACACGAGATCGTGAATGACCGGCGAGCTGCGGTATTCCCGAACGGCTTTCTCGAGCACCGCCATGACCTGGCGGCAGTCGATTCGATTGACGGCGATCGCGAGCTCGACGAGCAGATCGCGCGCGTGTTCCCAGGAGGGCGATGGCTCGATCGCGCGCATGATCATCGGGTGCTCGGTGCCCGTGACGTTGCTGCCGATCAGGAGTTCTTCGAACAGTTTCTCGCCCGGCCGCAGTCCGGAGTACTCGATTTCGATGTCGCCCTCCGGATTCGAGTCGTCGCGCACCGAGAGGCCCGTCAGCTTGATCATGCGACGCGCGAGCTCGTCGATCTCGACCGGCTGCCCCATGTCGAGCACGAAGACGTCGCCCCCGGTGCCCATCGATCCCGCCTGGAGCACGAGCTGCGCGGCCTCCGGAATCGTCATGAAGTAGCGGCGCACCTCGCGATGCGTCACGGTCACCGGGCCGCCGCGGCGGATCTGCTCCTGGAACAGCGGCACGACCGAGCCCGAGGAGCCGAGCACGTTGCCGAACCGCACCATGCAGAAGCGCGTGCGCGTCGTCTGCGTCTGCAGCGACTGCAGCACGACTTCCGCGAGCCGCTTGGTCGCGCCCATGACGTTCGTCGGGTTGACCGCCTTGTCGGTGGAGATGAGCACGAAGGTCTCGACGCCGACCTCGAGCGCCGCTTCCGCCGCGTGCCAGGTGCTGAACACGTTGTTGTGCACGCCCTCGACCAGGTTCTGCTCGACGATCGGGACGTGCTTGTAGGCGGCCGCGTGATAGACGGTCTGCACGCCGAATGACTGCATCACGTCGCGGACGCGGTACTTGTGGTGCGCGTTGCCGAGCAGCGCAAAGATCTGCATGTCGAACTTGCGCGAATCGACGATCGCCTGGAGCTCGCGCTCGATGTTGTACAGAGCGATCTCGGAATTCTCGAACAGGACGATCTGTTTCGGCGCCAGCAGCACGATTTGCCGGCAGAGCTCCGACCCGATCGAGCCGCCCGCGCCCGAGACCATCACGGACTTTCCGCGGATGGAAGCGTCGAGCAGCTCCGAGTTCGGCGGAATCGGATCGCGGCCGAGCAGGTCCGCGACGTCGATCTCCCGCAACTCGTCGACGCGCGCGCGGCCCGTGAGGACGTCGCTGAAGGCCGGCACGGACTGGACGTGGATGTTGAGCGACTCGAGCCGCCTCAGGATCTCCGCCTTGCGCCGGCGCGAGGCCGAAGGAACGGCGAGCAGGATGCGTTCGACCCGGTAGCGGCTGACGAATTCCGCGAGGTCCTCCGGCGAGATGACGGGTACGCCGTTCATCAGGTTGCCCTGGAGCGCGCGCTTCTCGTCCACATAGGCGAGCAGCACGAACTGGCGGCCGGAGGCGAGCGCCATCGAGAGCTGCGCGCCCGCGTCGCCCGCGCCGTAGATCACGACGCGCGTGCCGTTGATCTCGAACGGCGTCAGGAGCCAGCGCGCGAGCAGGCGGGTCGCCGTGACCCAGACCAGAGCGAGCAGCCAGAAGATCACGGCGACCGAGAGCGGAATCGGCTGGATGACCGGAATCGCCGCGCTCAGAATCCAAAGCACGATGGCGGAGCCGGTGACGCCCGCCAGGATCGAAAGCAGCACGCGCACGCCGATGAAGCGGACAACCGCGCGATAGAGGCCGCTGCCCGCGAAGATCAGCGTACTCGTGGCAGCGACACCCAGGTAGAACAACGGATTGCGCTCGAATCCTTCGGACAGGGAATCGAACTTGAGAGCGAACGCGGCCCAGAGCGCCGCCGGAACGACCGTGAGATCGGCGAGCACCATCAGGAGACGCTTGGTCTGGCGCGGCCAGCCGAGCATCAGGCTCACGAGCCGGTTGCGCGGGGACGAGAAGACCGCGGGCTCGATTCTCGGTCGATCCATTCTTATTGGCCTCAGTCCCCTGCGGCGGGAAGTTTACGCCAGTTCGAACTTGAACGCATGGCAAGTAGCCGGGTTGACCGGGTCTCGCGGGGGGAGTTCCGCC
>JBOHZO010000106.1:0-8074 GCA_050738555.1 Steroidobacteraceae bacterium
CTTCACGCGCGCCTATGTCAGCGTGCTGGTTCGCGAGTTTCCGTGGCTGCGGACGGACTCGCCCGCGGAGCCGGATGCATGAACATCCTGGCGGCGGTTGATTTTTCGCCGGTGACCGGGCCCATGCTGGACACGCTGAAGCAGTTCGCGGCCACGTTTCCCGCAGCGGTCTGGCTGGTGCACGTGGCGCCGCCCGATCCGGCCTTTGTCGGCTACGAAGCCGGTCCCGACGTCGTGCGCGACCAGGTCGCCACGGAGCACCACGCGCGTCATCTGCAATTGCGGCAACTGGCCGAGCGCCTGCGCTCGAGCGGCATCGAGACGACACCGCTCCTGCTGCAGGGTCCGACGGTTGCGACCATCGTGGCAGAAGCGGAAAAGTTGCCGGCCGCCCTGATCGTGCTCGGCAGTCACGGCCATGGCGCGGTTTATGATCTGCTGGTCGGCAGCGTCTCGGAAGGCGTCGTGCGGGCCTCGAAAGTGCCGGTGCTGCTGGTGCCGGCCCGGCGCTGACGAAGGAGGTTCCGATGACCAGCCGTTCGTTGCAGCGCCGCCAGTTGAGCCGCTCCAAGATCGATCTCTTCGTCGAATGTCCGCGCTGCCTGTATCGCGACGTGGCGCGCGGCATCAAGCGGCCGAGCGGCCCGCCGTTCACGCTCAACAATGCGGTCGATTCGTTGATGAAGGCCGAGTTCGACCGCTACCGGGCAGCGGGTGAACCGCACCCATTGTTCGCGCCGGCAGGTATCGACGCCGTGCCGTTCGCGCACCCGGATCTCGACCGCTGGCGCCATAATTTCACCGGCGTGCGCTGGAAGGACGACGAAACCGGCTGGACGCTGTACGGTGCAATCGACGATCTCTGGCAAGCGCCTTCCGGCGAATTGATCGTCGCGGACTACAAGGCGACCGCACGCGCAGAGCCGCCGACCGCCGAGCGGCTGTTCCCCTCGTACCGTCGCCAGATGGATGTCTATCAGTTCCTCGTCCGCCGCCAGGGATTCGAGGTGAGCAATCGCGGCTGGTTCGTGTATGCAAATGGCGACGGCCGCGCGGGAGCATTCGGCGACAAGCTCTGCTTCACGACGTCGATGGTGCCGTATGAGAGCAACGACGCCTGGGTGCTCGATGCCTTCCGGCGCGCGGTCGCGACGATCGAGGGCGCCAACCCGCCGCAGTCCGGCGAGAACTGCGAGTACTGCGTGTACGTGAACAGTGCTTCCGTTGCCGGCTGATGAATCAGGACCCCGGCGCCAGCAGATGCTCGATGAGGCTGTCGAGCAGCTCCTCGTTGCTCGTCAGCTCGTCATGCCCGGCGCAAACGAAAAAGTTGCGAGCGGTCTCGAGACTTTCCTGCTCGGAACTCGGAACCCGGGGGTCGAGATCCTGGCGCGAGAGCAGGGAGGTCTTGGTGACGCTGCCGTCGCCGGGGGCGAACATCAGTGTTTCATAGTCGACGCCCGGCGCCGGCCGGATGATCTGCTCCGGCAGCAGCCGCGCCAGCGATTCGCCGCCGATGTTCTCGAACACGAGGCGCCGGGGCGTCGGCACGCAATCGCTGCCGAGAAGCAGCGGCTGGATCAGCGGCACCTCGCCCGCAGGCACCATGAGGGACCACACGAAGCGCTGCGCGCGCTCGAGGCGTTTCTCGAACCAGCGCTCGAAAACCTCAGGCTCGGGCCAGATTTCGGGATGACGGCTGATCCGGCGCTGGATCCGGTGATCAAAGATGGACCAGCCGTAGCGCCGCCAGAATTCCACGTCGAAGAGATCGAAATCGAGCGGCCGGCCGTTGATGTTCACGACCCAGTCCACGAGCGGGTGTGGAAACATCTGGTACGTTGAGGGCAACGTTGCGACGCCTTCCGTCGGCAGCCTCGAAAACCCGACCTGGTAGCCGTTCAGGAACTTGTGGACCGCAGTCGCCGTGCCCTGGTTCGGCGTGCCGAGCAGCACGATGCGGCGGAGCTTCGCGTTGCCCGTCCCCGTCACCGGGAACGTGTTGCCGTTCAACACGTCCATCGTGCCGTAGCGCTCGTAGTAGCGGACGATCAGGCCGCCCATGCTGTGGGCGATCACGTCGACGCGAAGCGCGGGGTCCTGGTAGTCGCGGCGTATCTGCTCGATCAGCTCGTCGAGCTTGCGCACGGTCACGACGTTGTCCTGGCGCCAGTCGTAAGTGAAGACATACAGGCGCGCCTTCTGCTGCACGACGGCGCGGCCGGGACGGCTCAGGCGATAGCCGCCGGCGACGCGCAGCTCCCGGACGATGCGCCGATAGAAATCATGGCCGACCGCGCCGTCGAACAGGCTACCCGCCACGAGCAGGTCGTCGATCGGTTCGAGCGTCTCCGGATCGATGCGCAGCGCGAGCTCCTCGTAGCCGCTCGTCAGGAGTTTTCGCGTGCTGCCTGGCCACAATTCGAGGCCGCCTTGGCCGCGGGTGAGCCGCGATCCCATCAAGCCGGGAACGAGGATGACGGGAACGCGCTCGCGATCCGCCGCGTGCGCGGGATAGAACTGATCGAGCGCCGGTCCGCCGGTCGCGCAGCCGCCGAGCAGTCCGGCACAGGACACGATCGCGAGCCATGGAAATTGACGGTGCAAGACCTGGGACTCCGGATGAAGGCACGAGAGGTTAACATTGCGGGCGCCGGCCGGAGCCGGGGAGTGGGCCCATGACCGCGGATATCGACACTCGCCTTGCGAACAGAATCCTGCTGGGGCTCCTGATCGGCGCGGTCGCCGGCGGCGTCACCCTGCTGGCGGGAGAGGCATTTCCGAATCTGCTGCCCGCAGCGCGCCGATTCGCGACCGTCGTCCTCGACCCGATCGGGCAGGTCTTCCTGCGCATGCTTTTCTTCGTGGTCATTCCGCTCGTGTTCGCATCGCTTGCCATGGGGGTCGCCCAGCTCGAGCAGCTGAAGGACCTCGGACCACTCGCGACCCGGACGTTCATCCTGTTCTTCGTGAACATGTCGATCGCGGTCGCACTCGGCCTCGTGATGATGAATGTCGTCGAGCCGGGCTCGACAATGGAGCCGGCCGCCAGGTCGAGCCTGCTCGAGGAATACGGCGGGGACGCAGCACAGCACATCCAGAGACGCGCGGCGCAGCCCGACATGACCACGATGACCGTGGTCGAGATGTTCATGCCGCGTAATCTGTTCGGCGCCTTTGTCGGCAACAGCCGCGACATGCTGGGCGATGTGCTGCCGCTGATCCTGTTCGCCATTCTGGTGGGCGCGGCCGCAACCCGGATCGAGGCGGAGGCCCGCGACCGGCTGCGATCCGGGCTGTCGCTCATCACCGACCTGATGACGGGCATCGTGCACTTCGCCCTGTCCATCGCCCCGTATGCCGTGCCGGCGATGATCTACAGCGTCGTCGTCAAGATCGGCTGGGATATCGTGGTCGCGCTCGGTGTATTCGTCGTCAGCTGCATCTTTGTGATGTTGCTGCATCTGTTCGGGACGATGTCGCTGTGGGTCAAGCTGCTGGCGCGGCGCCGGCTGACGGAGTTCTGGAGCCAGATGCGCCCCGTGCTCGTGACTGCGTTCTCCACGAGTTCCAGCGCCGCAACGCTGCCGACCGCGCTTGCGGTCGCGCGCCAGCAGATGCGGGTCAGGGCGCCTGTCGCTGGATTCGTGCTGCCGCTCGGTGCGACGATGAACATGGCGGGCACCGCGCTCTACGAGGGCTGCGTGGTCCTGTTCGTCGCCCAGGTTTTCGGGATCGATCTCAGCATGGCGCAACAATTTACGCTGTTGCTGCTTGCGGTCCTGTCCGCGGTGGCGGTCGCGGCAATACCGGGAGGATCGCTGCCGCTGATCGCAGGCCTGCTGGCGTCGTTCGGCCTCCCGCCGGAGGGAATCGGCATCATCCTGGGCATTGACCGGCTGCTCGACATGACGAGGACCATGGTCAACGTCTCGTCAGACGTCGTCACCGCGACGGTTGTCGATCGCTACACGAAAGCCGACAAGGCGGCGGCGCCCGCGCGCTGAAGCGCCGGTGTCGCAGGTGAAGCCGTTTCGATCCCTGGCGGCAAGAGCTTGTACATCGCGGGCGTCACGAGCCGCGCAAGGAGCGTCGAGCTGATCAGCCCGCCGATGATCACGATCGCGAGCGGCGAGTAGAGTCCCGAGCCCTGGATCGCGAGCGGCGTCAAGCCGCCGATCGCCGTCAATGAGGTCAGCAGGATCGGCAGGAAACGCACTTCGCCGGCTTCGGCGATCGCGTCGTCGAGCGTCATGCCCTTCGCGCGCAGCCGGTTCGTGAAATCCACGAGCAGGATCGAGTTTTTGATCTCGATGCCGACGAGCGCGATCATGCCGATCATCGACGTGAACGAGAGCGTGTAGCCCGACAGGAAGAGCGCGACGAGGCCGCCGGTGATGCCGAGCGGAACGACGCCGAACACGATCAGCATCGAGCGGAAGCTGCCGAACTCGAGCACCAGCACGGCGAGGATGCCGAAGACCGCGACCAGCATCGCGACTCCGAGCCCCGCGAAGCTTTCACTGCGCGCTTCGACCTCACCCGCCGCGATGTAGCGGTATCCGGCCGGCCAGGCGATCGCTTCGAGGCCGGCCAGCACCTGGCGCGTCAGCTCGTCGGTCGCGTAGCCGGTCGCGGGATGCGCCGTCACGGTCATCGCGCGCTCGCGGTTGTAGCGCTTGATGAGCGGCGCCGCGGTGCGGAATTCCGGATCGGTGATCTGTGCGAGTGGCACCTGGCGGCCCGCGGCCGACGAGACCTGGATCGACTCGAGCAGGTCGAGCGTCGGACGCCCGACGATCGGGAGGCGGAGCGTGATGTCGTACTCGTCGCCATCCGGCTCGCGGAAGCTGCCGGCCGCGAGCCCGGCGACGGCGAGGCGCACGGTGCGGTCGGCCTCGACGGCCTGGACGCCGAAGAGCGCGGCCTTCTCGACATCGATGTTGAGGTCGAGATCCGTGCGCTGGAGTCGCACCGGGTTGACGACATCGCGCGTCCCGGGAATGCCGGCGATCAGCCTTTCGACTTCGGCCGCGAGCAGGCGCAGCGTCTCGATGTCCGGTCCGATCACGCGGATCTCGATTGGCGCCGCGACCGGCGGCCCATTCTCGAACTGGTGCACGCTGATGCGCGCGCCGGGATATTCCCCGAACGCCTGGCGGAGCCCGTCGAGCATCCTGGCCGATTCCGTGGAATCGTAGTCCTCGATCTCGGCGAAGACTTCGGCGATGTTGGCGGATGAATTGCGCGACAGCACGTTGTAATAGATCCTCGGATTCTCCTGGCCGAGGTTCGCGAACCACCAGCGGATGCCGGGCGTCGCAGCCAGCCGCTCTTCGACGAAGCGCAGCGCCCGGTCGGTTTCCGCGAGGCTCGCGCCGTCCGGCGCCTCGATGCGCACGCGGAACTGCGGGATATCCGCGGTCGGGAACAGGCTGAATCCGATCGCCGGCACGAGGGCGAGCGACAGCGCGAACACGCCGAGCGCCGCCGCCAGCATCGCGCGCGGCCGGGCGAGACCCCAGCGCAAAGCGGGGCCATAGATGCCGTGAATGCCGCGCATCAGGGCGCCGAGGACGCGGTCCGCGAACTCATCCGAGCGGTCGACGAGACCGCGCATCCGGGAAAGCGCTGCCGCGATCCATGGGCTGCGCGGCTCGTGCGGCTTGCCGCCGCGAAGCAGCCGGCTCGCGAGGAAAGGAATGATCGAGAGCGCGACGAAGAAGGAGGCGAGTATCGTGAAGAGGACGGCGGCTGGAAGCGACCGAATGAAATCCCCCGCGCCCTCGGGCAGGAACAGGAGCGGCACGAAGGCGAGCAGGAGCGTCACGGTGCAGCCGAGCACGGCGAGCCAGATCTGGTCCGTCGCCGCGATCGCGGCCTCGCGGCGCGGCATGCCCTGGCGGACGTTCCGCGCGATGTTCTCGACCACCACGATCGAATCGTCGACGAGGAGGCCGAGTGCGACCACGAAGCCCGCGATCGAGAGCTGATTGAGGGAAAAACCGGCGAGATAGAGCGCCGCAAGCCCGATCGCGAGTGAAAGCGGGATCGAGATCATCACGATGCCCGCGGCGCGAAGCCCGAGCGGCAACAGGGTCAGGATCACGAGGGCGATGGCGATCGTGAAATCGAACTGGAGGCGCGACAGGCGGCGCTCCACGTTCGACGACTGGTCAAACCCGCGCTCGAAGCGGATGTGCGCGGGCAGCGCGGTCTCGAACCCGGGCAGCCGCTCGTAGATCGCGTCGCGCACCGCGAAGACGTTCTGGTTGTCCTTCATGCTCGCGGTGACGAACACGGCGCGCTCGCCCTTGAAGCGGCCGAGGTAGCGCTCTTCCTCCGCGCTCCAGGCGATGTCCGCGAGATCGCGCAGCCGCACGACCTGCTCGGCGCGCGCGCTCACGACCGTATCGCCGATCTCGTCGAGCGACTCGTAGCTTCCGGAGGTCTTGAGGTTGTAGCGGCGGAGCCCGACATCGACGGCGCCCCCGGGAATGCTCGCGTTCTCGCCCTGCACGGCCGAGATGACCTGGCCGAGTGTCACGCGCGATGCCGCGAGCCGCTCGAGGTCGATCGAAACGCGCACTTCCGGTTCCGGATACGCCCAGGTCTCGGCGCGGCGGACGCCGGGCGCCGTCTCGATCAGCTCTTCGAGGTTTTCCGCCTGCTTGGCGAGCTCGCGCCAGTCGGCGCCGGCGCTGACGAGGGCGAGTTGCACGATGTTGACCGTGCCCGGAGTGAACTGGCGGATCTCGACCGAGAGCACGTCGGCGGGAAGCGTTGGCCTGACGACATTGACTTCGCGCACGACCTCGTCGTACTTGCGATCCGGATCGTTGCCGTAGACGAACTCGATCTCCATCAGCGCGAGACCGTCGAGCGCCGTGCTGTTGAGCCGCTTGATGTCCTCGAGCTCCGCGAGCGCGTCCTCGATCGGGTCGACGACGAGCCGTTCGACGTCCTCAGGATCGGCGCCCGGGTACTGCACGACGATCAGCGAGCCCGGAAACTTCAGGGTCGGATCTTCCGCGCGCGGTATGGACGAGAGCGCCCACAGGCCG
This sequence comes from Steroidobacteraceae bacterium, assembly GCA_050738555.1. Lineage (GTDB taxonomy): Bacteria > Pseudomonadota > Gammaproteobacteria > Steroidobacterales > Steroidobacteraceae > SCUD01. The sequence goes on from JBOHZO010000106.1 coordinate 7,065, forward strand.
GTCGCGATCAGGAGCGCGAATACGACCAGCGTGAATTGCCAGCGCTTGACCGAGAATGACCAGAGACTCATGCGCGGCCCGCTCAGATTCCGCCGAGCACGCGGACCGGTTCGTTGTCATCGAGCCAGGCCGCGCCCTCCGTGACGACCTGGTCGCCGAGCGTGAGCCCGGCGATGACTTCGATGCGCTCGCCGAGCAGGCGGCCGGTCCGGACCGACACCTTCTTCGCGACGCCTCCCTTCGCCACGACGAAAACCGTCGCGATGCGTCCATCGGCCTCGAGCAGCGACGTGACCGGAACGACCGCGACGCTTTCCGCCTTCGGATCGGCGACTACGACCTTGGCGACGAGACCCTGCAGGAAGCGCGCGCCCGACCGATCGACCGCGAGCTTCATTTCATAGGTGCCGGTCTGCGGATCGGCCGCGGCGGCGATCTCGACGATCTCGGCGGCAAATCGGCGGCCGGGAAAGGCGTCGAGCGTCACTTCCGCATGGCCCCCCGCCAGCACGCGCACCACGTCCCGATCGGCGAGCGCGGCGCGGACGATCCAGCCGCCCGTGGTATTACCCACGACGAGCAAGGGTTGGCCGGCGGCGACCTGTTCGTCCGGCTCCGCGAGGCGGCGGAGCACGACGCCGTCCGCAGGCGCCTCGATGCGCGCGTGGCGCGCGTTGAAGAGCGCCGAGCGCAACTGTGCCGCCGCAACCGCATTCGCGGTTGCGAGGTCCTCGACCTGTTCGCGGGTGGCGACCTCGTCGGCGAGCAGAGCGCGGCCGCGCTCGAGATCGCGAGCGGCCTGCTCCGTTACTGCGCGTGCCTGCGCGACGGCAGCCGCGACCTCGTCATCGGCGAGCGTCGCGAGGAGCTGGCCCTTCCATACAGGCTCGCCCTGTTCCACGGCGATCGAGCGGATGACGCCGCCCGTCTTGAACGCGAGCCGGACTTCATCTGCCGGGGCGAGAACGCCGATCGCGCGCAGTGATTCCGCCGCCGGCGCGGCTTCGACG
>JBOHZO010000107.1:0-9795 GCA_050738555.1 Steroidobacteraceae bacterium
CCACGAACCCGATCCTCGCGCCTTTCGGAATGTCGATGCTGAGGCCGTCCAGCACCCACGGGCCGTCAGCGGCATACCGGAAACGCACGCGCTGGAGGCGGATCGATTGCATGAAAGGCAGGGGCGCCGGTGGTGCCTGCTCAGCCTCGCGAGCCACGGGCTGGTCGAGCAGTTCGATCGTGTCGCGGAGCGAACCCTGGTTGCCGGCAATGCTTGCCCAGGCGGCGTAACTTTGCTGCAAGGCCGGCAACAGGCGCTGCGCTCCGATCGCGAGCGCGCCCAGCACCGGCAGCGCCGTCGCGATCCCGCCCGGCTGGCGGCTCAGGCCGTAGGCGAGCGCAGCGATCAAGACCATGCCGAGCGCCTCGATGCTGTACCTCGGACTCTGGGCGATGAAGACGTTCGCCCCCTGCGCGCGTCGCAATTGCCGGTCGGCACGGCCATACGCTTCGCAATAGACCGCCTGGGTGCCGTCGAGCAGCACGTCGCGTATCCCTCCCAGCCCTTCCTGTAGCGCCTTGACGAGTTCGGTCTGCTCGCGTGCGATGAGGAGACTGTTGCTAAGCAGGCGCCGGCGCGAGCGCCAGGTAATCAACGCGTAACTCGCGCCGAAGCAGGCGGTCGCGACGAGCGCGACGGCCGGATCGATGGCGAGGAGCGCCAGCATGATCGCCACGATCGCCGCGCCCGAGCTGATGAGCGTCAAGCCCGGTAGCAAGACGCCGAGCATCGTCCCGCCCACCTTTTGAGTGATGCCGCTGATCACCTGGCTGCTGCTCCGCGCCACGTGCACGCTGTAAGGCTGGTACAGGGTGCGCCGATACACCTCGATGCTGAGTTCCGAGCCTGTGCCGAAGGCAAATCGCATGCTCGCGCGAAGTAGCAGCAGGCGGATCGCCCCGGAGATCAGCGCCGCCGCGGCAAAGGCGATCGTGAGCGGCAGCACCAGTCCTTCCGGCGAGGTGATGCCGAACCATCGCGCAACCTCCGCGCCTGCTGGGTGTTCGAATGCAACCTGCGGCGCCGCGAGCACTGTGAGAAACGGCAGCACCGCGCCAAGGCTCGCGATTTCAGCCACCGCGCTCAGAAGCACGAGCCCCATCAGAAGAACGAACTGGCGCCGCCGGCGCCGGCCGAGGTGTTGCCAGAGCCGCGCGAGCAGCGCAGCCAGCCCCGCAGTCGGGCGCATGGCTGGCAAGTTGCTCGCGGTCACGGGCCTCGGATCGCTCCCGCGGCCTCGCGAGCCAGGTGCCGCCTGACGGTGTCGCGCCCGAACACGAACAGGGCGCCAAGTATCAGCCCGATCGCGATGCCGGTCAGGACCATCAACTTTCGTTTTGGCCTGACGCGCGCTTCGGGCACGACCGCCGGATCGACGACCGTGAACGCGTAATCCGCGCGCGCGTTGGCGAGCATCAGCGTCTTGGTCTCGTTTTCGATCAGGCCGTACATCACGCGCTGCATCTCGACGACGTTTGTCGCCTCGATCTGCTTGTTGAGGTATTCAATGTTGCGCTTCGAGTTGGCGAGCGCCTTCGTCCGCATCAGCTCGTTGGCGAGCGCGACGAGCCCGTTCGCCCACTTTGCCGCGACCGCCGGATCCTTCCACTCGACCGACAGGGTCGTCGTGCCGTCGATGTCGTCGGTAGTGATCGACACGACGGTGTCGCGAAATTTCTGCACCGCGTGCCATAGAGTGGACTGCTCGCTGCCGGGCGGCAGCAGTTCGCCGACGAGCTCGTTGCGCCGGATGAACTCCTCGAGCAGGCGACGGGACGTCAGGACCGCCTGCGCTTCCTGGCCAGCAACACCGCTCGAGCCCAAGTCGATGCCCGCGAGACTGGCGAGCCCGCCGAACTGCCCTGCGAGCCTCGAGGCCGCGCTGCCGAGACCGGAATCCGAGACCGGCGTGACGACCGACTCGGCGCGATAGATCGGCGCCGCCGTGAGCGCGAGCACGACGGCGGCGACGCCGAAAACGCCGGCGACGATCGCGATCAGGACTTTCTGCCCCCACAGCAGCCGCCACAGCGCGATGACATCGATCGTGTCGTCGGCGTCAGCCGGAACCGGTTCAGTTGATTTCATTGTTCACGCGAGTATACAGGCACGCTACCGCCCTGCAGGAACCGGATCGGTTCCCGCATCTCGACTTCCGCAGCCGCGCGTCGCGGGCTCAACTCGGAGGGTTCTGCTCCGCTTCGCGCCGCATCTGCTCGATCTCCGTGCGCAGCGACTCGTATTCCTGCATCTTGATCGACAGGAATCGCACGGTCATGCGCGCTTTCATCTCGATTCCGCGCGGCGTCAGCCAGTAGATGTACGCCGCCTTGTTGTGGCTGTTCTTGAAATTGGTCGCCTTGATCCAGCCCTTGCGCGCGACGGCGCGCAGACAGTAGTTGACCTTGCCGAGGCTCATGCCGAGCTCGCGGGCGATGTCCCGCTGGCTCATGCCGGGATTCGCCTCGATCAGGCGCATCAGCTTGTAGTGCGATTCGTCACCGGCGGCCACGCGGCTTTCCTAGGCGGCGTGACGCGGCACGACGTTGCCGACGGGAACGCCGACGCTCGCGCTCTGGCCGAGGACGGTCAGCAGCACGATCGCGCGATCCGATCCGGACTCGCGCTGAAATATTCCTTCGAGCCCGTCGAACGGACCCGCGAGAATGCGGACGCGTGCGCCCGGCGCGAGCCGCGCGGGCAGGCTGAGGCGATGCATGCCGGTCGCGGGATTGGCGCGCGCCCGAAGATCGCGGATCACGTCGTCGGGCACGATCGCGTAGCACGGGCCGAATCGCACCGCGCAGGAAACGCCCTGCGTCGATCGCACCGGCGCGAGCGGCTGACGCCCCTCGTCGAGCCGCAGGAACAGATAGCCGGGGAACAGCGGAACGACGCGCTCGCGCCAGCGCCCGCGGCTGGGGAGTGATTGCGCGAGCCGTGGAAAGTAGACCTCGTAACCCTGGCGATCGAGGTTCACCCGCGCGGTCGCTTCCGCGTTCGGCTTGGTGCGCACGAGATACCAGCGCAGCATGGGCTCCTCGCCGGCCTGCGTTCAATCGATGAACGCACTGAGTCTAGGGAGCCGTCCCTGGCTTGTCAATTTGCCTGCAGCCCGGATCGGGCCCGCGACCGCGAAAACTAGAACGAGTTCACAGCCGCGGCGGCGATGGCCATCTGGTAGATGATCTGCGTCACCGCGATCCATAACGGCAGCGGCCGCATGCGCTCCGCATCGAGCGGCACGACGATCGAATCCCCCGGCCGGATCTCGGCGACCGAACGGCCGAACCACTGGCTGCCGGATGTCACGACGCTGCCGTCCGCGCGCACGACATAGGTGCGCCTCTCGTCCGCCTTCTGCGTCGTGCCACCGCTCAGCGAAATGTAGTCGTCACGCGAGAGATCCGGACGGTACAGGTGTGACGTGGTGGTCTGCACCTCACCGAGCACGGTGACTTCCTGCGCGCGCCGCGGGACCATGATGCGATCGCCGTCTTTCATGACGACGTCCCAGGCGGAGCCGGCATCGCTCGCCATCACCTGTTTCAGGTCGAATACGAGCCGGCCGACCGGCTTGGCATTCTGCAGATCGCTCAGCAGCGACTGCCCGACGGTCAAAGCCTGCGTGGCTCGCGTATTCTCCTGGCTTGCCTGCAGCGCGAGCACCGCAATGTCGCTTTGCAGGCGCACCGCCAATTGCTCGATCCTCTCCTGCTCCTTCTGGCGCAGGTCCTCGCGCAGGAAGATGCTGCCCTCCGGGAACGCGAGGTCCGTGATGCCGCCGGCGCGCTGCATGACGGAGCGCAGCGTCTCGCCGCGCTTCACCGGATAGGTGCCCGGAAATCGCACTTCACCGACGATCTCGACCGACTCCGCCCGGCTCCACTGCGGCATTTCCTTGACATTCAGGTAGTCGTACGACTCGAGCACGATGTCGGCCGCGGTGTCCCCACGCAGCACGGCCCCGAGGTCCACGAGCACCAGGTCGATCTGCCGGTACTCGCCGTCCACGATCCGGTGCCGCGTCAGTTCCGCCTCGCCGCCGTAGGCCGCCTCTTGCAGGCTGGCGCCGGCGCGTATCAGGTCGCTCACCCGCATGCCCGGCTCGAGCGGATAGCGCCCGGGTGCCTTCACTCTTCCGCCGACGCCCACGATCTGCATCGGACGATCGAGCCGCGATTGCAGCCGCAGCTCGTCGAACAGCGGTGCGAGAATCCGGTCGCGCCCGGTTTCGCTGTCGAACACGATGATGCGATCGCGCGGCTGCAACAGGATGTCGGCCTCGGAACCGCGCGACGCGAGCGCGCGCGCGAGATCCGCCGAGTGCGCAGTCACGAGCCGGTCGGGCGGAAGCTCGCGGCGCACGAGGACGTAATGCATGTCCGCGCGAGGCTTCAGCTCGTCGAGCGACGGGATCGCGTCGGAGAGGCGCATCCCGGGCCGGTACTGCAAGGCGCCTGGCCGGTGAACATGACCTTGCAGCAGGACGGAGTTCTCGAGCCCGGTCCGGATCGACATCACGCGCAGCACGTCGCCGGAGACGAGCGCCGTCGCCGGCGCGACCTCACGCGACAGGTCCACGTCGAGCGTCACGCGCTGGCGCTGGTCGTTGATGCGCTCGAGCCGCACGAGCGAAGGATCCGCTTCGGGCGCGAGGCCGCCCGCAAGCTCGATCAATTGACGCGCAGTGGTTTCGCCCGCGACTTCGTAGATGGCCGGCCGGCGAACTTCGCCGGTGACCGCGACGGTCTTGCCGACCGGCGGAATGAAGATCACGTCGCCGGGCAGAAGTCGTGAGTCGTCGCTGGTGTCGCCGTGCAGCAGCAGGTCATAGAGGTCGAGCCGGCTGACCAGCGTTCCCCTGCGCTTCAACTGGATATTGCGCAGCGATCCGATCTCGGTCACGCCGCCGCTCACGAAGAGCGCATTCGTGATGGTGGACAGCCCGCTGACGGTGTACGAACCCGACCGGTAAGCCTCGCCGAGCACGAACACGCGGATCGAGCGGGTCTCGCCGACAGTGATGCTCGCCTGGGTGCCGATCATCTGTCTCGCGACGCGTTGCTCGAGATCCGCGCGCAGCTGCGAAAAGGTCTGGCCCGAGACGTCGATCGGCCCGAGCTCCGGGAAATTGACCAGCCCGTCGCGGCCGACGGTCAGCACGTAACTCTGGTTGAGGTCGCCGTAGAGTTGGACGCGGATCTGATCTCCCGGGCCGATGACGTAGTCCGCGGGAACGGGAATGTCCGTCGCCGGCGCAAACGTCGTCGGGATGCCCGCAAAAAGGTCGTAGCCGAAGGGCTTGAGCGCTTCTTCGCCGGTGCGCTCGAGCGGGAGGCGGATCACTTCAATCGTGAAATCGGCAAGCTCGGTCGCGACCGACAGGCGCCGCTGCGCCTGCGCTTCCGTGAGTCCGGCCAATGCGATCTGCCCGAGCTCCGGAATTTCGAGCCGTCCCAGCCGGTTGAGCCGATACGGATTGCGGCCTTGAATACGCTCGCGTAGTTCCTTGAGTTCGGCCAGTTCATCCGGAGTACGGATGATTCGCTGCCGCTGCGGCGGCGGCGGCTGGACCGGCGGCGCCGCCTGCTCGCCTGGCGCCGCCGTTGCCGGTGGCGCGGGCAGGACCGGATCCGGCCCCTCGAACTCGCGAATTTCGAGGAGCAGCAAAAGTGTGTCGTCAGCCTTGAAGCGCGGTTCGCCGAACAGGCCTTCCTGTTCGAGTGCGGCGGCATCGGGATCGCGCGGGATGACGGTTTCCGGAAACTGAAGCTGACGATCGCGCCTCGCCAATCCATCCTGTCTCGAGCCCAGGAGTTGATCGATCAGGGCGTCGCGCTGATCGGGCGGAAGGCTGCGCAGAATCTCGAGCTGTTCGCTCGTGAGCATCGATTCCGGAGACTGCGCCCGCGCGACGGGACCGGCGAGCGCCGCGGCGGCAAGACAGCCTGCCGCAAGAACCCATGCCGAACGCTTCATCCGGTTCATCGAAAGTCCTTTCGCCACTCCAGGAACCCGCGCGCGTCGCCTTCGTCGAGCGCAGTCGCCGCCGCCTCGCGCTGCTCGTAGCCGATGGCAATGCTGAGTTCCCCGCCCAGCAGCGCCCGCCGATGATACAGGTCGGCCGAGCGGATTCTAGTCGCCTGCAGTTCGACGGAATGGACGGGATTGGCGCTCGCGCGGTTGACTTTCGCGCTCTGTCCCGCCAGCTCCCAGCGGCTGCCGTCGCCGTTCACGAGCATCAGGCCCGCGGCGACCTGCTGGCTGTCGCCGTCCAGCGCATGGCCGATCGAGCGGTCGCGGTATTGATAGCCATCCGTGTAGATCGAATGGCGATACGCGCATCCGAACTCCGGCTCAGTGTCGGAGAAATCGCACGCCGTGTCCGCGTACTCGACGTGCGCGCGCCAGGACCGGTCGCCGAAGCCGCCCCAGACCTCGAGTCCCGCCAGCCCGAGGTACTTGCTCGGAAACAGGCCGGCCTCGTCCTCGCCGATCGCCTGCGCATACACCGCGACCGGCGCCCACGGCAGCGACCAGCGCAGGTCGAATCCTCCCAACTGATTGCCGGGCTGCTCGTCGGGCACCTGCTCGTTGTCGTTGCCCGCGATGAGATCCCAGAATGTGCCGGCGTCGCAGGGACGGCCGTCACCACACCATTGGGCGCTGCGCGAGATGCCGATCTCGACGCGCTGGTGCGGCTTCCAGGTGACGCGGGCGCCGAAGAAGTTCGCGTTCGGCGCGTCGTCGCGGCTGCCTTCGAGCCGGCCCATCGTCACCGCGAAGCGCCAGCGCCCGATCCATTCGAGCCACGGGTGCTCGACCGGATCCGAGTAATTGCGCTCGATCGTGACGGATGGAATCGGCCGCGCGTTGCTGCCGACGATGAGGCTGCCCTCCCAACCCGGTCCCCACCAGCGATCGATGTAGCCCGCGTGCAGCATCCAGTTGCCGAGCACGACCGCCGCGTAGCTGCCATCGGCGCGGAATTCCCTTCCATCCGAAGCGTCCGCAACGGCCGTCGCCTGAAGCCGATACGCGAAGCGATGGCCGGTGTACTGCGCGCCGGCGGACAACTCGCCTTCCTCGCGCGGCACGTCGCCGAAGCGGCGGAGCGCCATCGGCAACTCCGAGCCGGCGATGCGCGCATTGGCCTCGAAGACGCCGGTTTGCGTGGCGACGCGCGCGCTCGCCTGCACTCGGTCGAGCGCGGCCCGAAGCCAGTCCGGTTTGCCCGCATCAAGCGAGAGGCCGCCGACGTCGCGCGCGACCTCGGCCCAGGACACGGGCCAGGCCGTGAGCGGCGCGCGCACGATGCCCGCATCGGCCAGGAGCTCGAGGTCATGACGCAATCGCACGTCGCCCGGGGCGATCCACGGATCGGCGCGCGCCGGCGCGGCGACGAACAGCGCCGGGGCGAGCCAAGCAAGCAGGATCGGCGCGGATTTCATGGCGATGCAACAGAATATCGGTTTCAGCGGTGACGCGCGATCCAGCCCGCGATTCCCTCGAGCTCGGCCGGCGGCCGCGACTCGCGCAGCGGCAGCAGCGAGTTGCAGAGCTGCTTGCCGAGCTCCACGCCCCATTGGTCGAAGGGATTGATATCCCACAACACCGATTCGACGAAGACCTTGTGCTCGTAGAGCGCGACGATCGAGCCGAGGGTTTTCGGATCGAGCCTGGGAAATACGAGGAGCGAGAGCGGCCGGCTGCCCGGATGGAATCGATGCGGCTCTTTCGCGTCGTGACCTTGCATCAACGCCTGCGCCTGGGCGAGACAGTTGGCGATCACGAGCTCATCCGCCGCGGCATCGGCCGCGCCCGCGAGCGGCAGCAGGAAATCCATGCTGACCTCTGCCGTGCCCTGGTGGAGGAGCTGGAAGAATGAATGCTGCGCGTTCGAGCCCGGCTCGCCCCAGATCACCGCGCCCGTCTCCCCTTCCACCGGCAGGCCCTTCCGCGTCGTGCACTTGCCGAGACTTTCCATTTCGAGTTGCTGCAAATACGCCGGCAGCCGCGCGAGTCGCTGGCTGTACGGCAGCACGGCATGGGTCTCGAAGCCGAGCGCATTGCGATTCCAGACTGCGAGCAGGCCGAGCAGCACCGGCAGGTTGTCGCCCCACGCGCTCGTGCGGAAATGCTCGTCCATGGCGCGCGCGCCCGCGAGCAACGCCTCGAAATGCTCCGTGCCGATCGCGAGCTCGAGCGAGAGGCCGACGGCGGACCACAGCGAGTAACGACCCCCGACCCAGTCCCACATCGCGAAGCGCGCGTCGCGTCCGACACCGAACTCATCCATCGCCGCGGCATTCGTCGACACGGCGGCGAAATGCCGCGGGACGGCAGCCTCGCCGAGTTTCCCCGCGAGCCAGCCGCGGACCCGCCGCGCATTGGCGAGCGTTTCCTGGGTGGTGAAGGTCTTGGAGCAGACGATGACGAGTGTGCGCGCCGGATCGAGGACCGGCGCGAGATCGGCAAACTGCGTGCCATCGACGTTCGAGACGAAATGGCAGCGGAGCTCGCCGACGTGGAACGGCACGAGCGCCGCGACCGCCATCGAGGGGCCGAGATCGCTGCCTCCGATCCCGATGTTGACGACGTCCGTGAATCGCGCGCCGCCCGCGCCCGCGCGTTTGCCAGAGTGCACCTCGCGAACGAAGGCCGCGCACTGCGCGCGCACTGCGCACACTTCGGCATGCAAGGGTGCGAGCGCTTTCGGGAGCGCCGCGCCCGCGGGCGCGCGCAAAAGCGTGTGCAAGGCCTGGCGCTGCTCGCTGACATTGACGACGGCGCCGCCGAACATCGCGTCGACTCGGGCGCGAAGACCCGACGCATCGGCGAGATCGCACAAAGCCGTGATCGCTTCGGCATCGATGCGCTGCCGGCTGAAGTCGAGCAGCAGTCCGTCGAGCTCGCGCGAGAAGCGGCCGGCGCGTTCGGAATCCGAAGCGTAAAGTGCTCTGACGGGAATGCCGGCCAGACGCTCGGCATGCGGCTTCAGCCGGGCGGAAATCACGCCGCGATTACCGTCAGACCTTCGCGCGAGGCCGCTTCCGTCAAACGCACGTCGCGGCTCACGAACTCCACTGACCGCGCCTGCCCTTCGGAGGTCGCCAGCGCCGCAGCGAGCTGCAAACTGTCGGCCGCTCTCAGCGCATGAATGCGCAGAAGCCGCTGTGCGGAGTCGCGGAGTGCATCCGAGGGCGGCACTTCCATCCAGCTGTCCGACAGCTCCGTGAGCCGCGAAAGGCAATGGTCGACCTGCGCGCCCGTGAGTGCGCCAGCCCTTTCCCTTCGCGCGATCGCAGAAACGGCTTCGACGATCGTGGCCCACCACACGCACATCGGCGATTCTTCGGCGATGCCGATAACAGCACTCACCGGCGAGTCTGCGAGGATCAGCGGCACGATGGCCGAGGAGTCCCAGAACCTCATCGGCCTTCCCGGCGTTCCTCGAGCAGTGCTTCGAGGACTCCCGCGTTCCCAATGACGGGACGGCGTGTGAGGAATTCCTTCATGTCGAGCGGCTGGCCTTTGGGCAGCCTGATGATGCCTTGCGCGACCAGGCGCGCGACACGCTCGTTCTCGCCACTCGGTTGCGGAATCGGAGTCAATTGCGCCACGGGCTGGTTTCGGTCGGTCACCAAGACAGTCTCCCCGGCCCGGACCTTTTTCAGGTAGGCACTCAACTGATCCTTGAGCCTGGAAACACTGACCTTTTCCATCTGGCTATTATAGCCAAGTCTTCATGGCTATTCTAGCCATACTACCCAAGATTCGTGACCCTGGGAT
>JBOHZO010000108.1:0-6937 GCA_050738555.1 Steroidobacteraceae bacterium
CCTCGCGTCCGCCGCGCTCGCCGGCTGCGCCGCCTCGCCGCCGCTCGCGGATGGGCTCGCCGGCCATGCGCCGCGCTCGATCGAGTTGAGCGCGACGCCTTTCTATCCGCAGAAGGAATACCATTGCGGGCCCGCCGCGCTCGCGACGATCCTGCGCGCGAGCGGCGTCGAGGTGACGCCGGAAACCCTCGCGCCGGAGGTTTTCATCCCCGGGCGCCGCGGCAGTCTCCAGATCGAGCTGGTCGGCGCGGCGCGCCGGCATGGGCGCCTGCCGTATGTACTCACGACGACGGCGGGTGAACTCGTCGCGGAACTCGCCGATGGCCGGCCCGTGCTCGTGCTGCAGAATCTCGGCGCCGCGCGCCTGCCGGTCTGGCATTACGCCGTGCTGATCGGGTACGACGCCGAACGCAATGTGGCGTTGCTGCGTTCCGGCCGCGAGCAGCGTCTCGAGATGCGCTGGCAGCGCTTCGCCGCGACCTGGCACCGCGGCGGCCGCTTCGCCTTCACGGCTTTGCGTCCCGGCGAGATTCCCGCGTTTGCGGATGCGACACGTTACGTCGAGGCAGTAGCGGGCCTGGAAGCGGCCGGGCAGAGGCGCGCGGCGGCAGCGGCTTACGACGCCGCGATCGCGCGCTGGCCGGACCAGGCGCACGCCTGGCTCGGGCGGGGCAACATGGCTTATGCCGACGGGGATCTGGTTGCGGCCGCGGACGCGTATCTCCGCGTCATCCTGCTCTCGCCGACAGACGCCGCGGCGCGCGGCAACCTGGCGCAGGTGCTGGCGGATGCACGCTGCCTTGCGGAATCCCGCCGGCAAATCGAGCGCGCAGCCGTGCTTGCGGCGGGCTCGCCGCTTGCCGCCACGATCGAAGACATGAGGAAGAATATCGCAGCCCTGCCGGAACCCGAGGCCGCCTGTGCGCTCGAGAATCGATACTGGCCGGACTAATCTCCGCCGTCAGAGCTTAGGCGGCACGTTTGCATTCAGGCGGAACAGGTTCATCGGGTCGTGCTTCGTCTTGAGCGCGACCAGCCGCTCCAGGTTCGCCCCATAGTTGTCGCGATAGGCCTTCGTCGTCTCGTCCGCGTCCGACAGGTTCGCATAGAAACCCTGCGCGAGCGGCTCCAGCTCGCGCCAGGCGGCGCGGATCTTCTCGATCTTCGCGTCCGCGCCCTCCGGGTTGTCCCAGGCGGCGACGAGACCCATCCAGTACATCGCGTCACGGTTCGGAAATGCCGTTGCATCGGGCGCGACCCGGCGATAGGCGCCGTCGCAGGGGTCGAAGAACAGCACGAAGAGTTTTGAATCGCGCTGATACACGTCCAGCACGAGGTCGATGCCGTCGTCGGCAAGCCGCTGCAGGAATCCATTCTTTGCGTAGTAATACTTGCCGACCGCCAGGCTTTCGTCCGAGTACGTCTGCATGTCGACATAGCGAATGCGTGCGATATCGTCGAACACCGGCTTGCCGAACGCCCGGATCGGCTTGAGCTGTGCTTCCCCTTCGGAATGGTCGCCCGACCAGCAGACTTCCATTGCGACGTATGGGCCTTCTTTATTCGAAAGGAGGGCGCATTCGATATACAGCTCTTCGGGCAGGGTCGGGGAAATGTCCCGGTAGTAGCGCAGGACATCGCGCGCCTGCGCGATCGGCCAGCCGAGATAGCCGCCGAGGATTACGGGATTCATCCGGTGCAGGCGATACTCGATCGCGGTCACGACGCCGAAATTGCCGCCGCCGCCGCGCAGACCCCAGAACAGGTCCGCATTCTCGTCGCCGCTCGCCCGCAGGTAATGGCCATCGGCGGTGACGAGATCGAAGGCGGTCACGTTGTCGCAGGAAAGGCCGAATCGCCGGCCAAGTCGGCCGAAACCGCCGCCGAGCGTGAGCCCTGCGGCGCCGGTGTGCGACACGATGCCGGCGGTGGTCGCGAGCCCGAATGCGGCGCATTCGTGGTCGAGCTCCCCGAGCAGGGAGCCCGCCTCGACAAAGGCACGCCTGGCTGCGGGATCGACTCGCACACCCCGCATGGACTGGAGGTCGATCACGAGTCCGCCGTCGCAGGTGGACTTGCCCGAAAAACTGTGGCCACCGGCGCGCACCGCCGTCAGCAGCCGGTGCTCGCGCGCGAAGTCGACGGCGCGCCGCACGTCGGAGGTGCCGGTGCAGCAGGCGATCAGCACGGGCTTCTTGTCGAACATCGCGTTCCAGACGCGGCGCCGGCCGTCGTAGGCCTCGTGCCCCCGCATCAGCAGGTCTCCGCGAAGACTCGCGGCGAAAGCCTCGACCGAGGAACCCGGGAGCATCAGGTCGGCGCCGTCCAGGGATTTTGCGGGAAGGTCCCCGGACTTCTGGAGTACCGCAGACCGGCCGGGGAACGGCCAGGTGGCTGCGAGCGCGAGACCTGCGCCGACGAATTCGCGCCGCTTCATGGTGACTATCCTCCCGTCGGGACTCTACTCCCGCCTTGCCGCCATCGCACCCCGGCGCGAATCACGAGCCCCAGCGCGGCGACGATGGCGACATCCCGCACCGCGTCCCAGGAAGCGGTCGCCACGATCGCGACACAGGCAGCGAGCGCCAGCACCGCGATGACCGGCCCGCCCGGTACCGGCACCGGCGCCGGTCCTTCGCGGCGGCGCAGGACGATGAGCGCGGCCGCGGTCGAGCCGTAAGCGAGCATGCGGGCGATGACGAAAACGGCCAGCAGGTACTTGAACGTGCCGGTAATCGCAAGCAGCCACGAAAGGGCCGCGTACGCGATGATCGCGATGTGCGGCGTGCGGAAGGCGGCGTGCACGGCCACGATGGGACGCGGAAGGTCGCCGGCCTCGCCGAGTGCGAAGATGTTGCGCGGCGAGACGAGCATTTGCACGGCGAGGCCACCGGCGCAGGATACGACCGCCGCCGCGGCCATCAACGTTGCGCCAGCCGGGCCGACGAAGGCCTTCGCGACGTCCGCCAGCGGCAACGCAGAAGCGGCGGTGTCGGGCAACACGCCGTAGCACGCCAGCATCAAAAGGAGATAAAGCAGGCAGGAGATTCCCAAGCCGCCCAGGATGCTGACCGGAAGGTCGCGCCGGGGATTGCGCATCTCTCCGGCGACAATGGCGGCGACATCGAAGCCGACGCAGGCGAAGAGCGCGAGCTGCAACGCGCTTGCGAGGCCGTCGGGTTGCCGAGGCTCAGTCGCCGGGAGATCGTTCCAGCCCGCATACCAAAGCCCGGCCAGTGCGATGAGCGAGAGCGGCAGCATCTTGGCAATCGTCAGCAAGTTGCCGGTCCAGGCGCCGCGTGTCACGCCGCGCACATTGATCACGGCCAGCGCCAGGGTGAATACCGTGATCGCGACGGTGCGGGGCCAGCGCGATTCGAGCGCCGGCCAGAGCGCCGCCGCGTAGTCGAGCATGACATGCGCGATCAATGCGTAGGATGCGAGGCGGGAGACCGAGAAAAGCCAGCCCACGGTGAATCCGGTCAGCGGGCCGAAGGTGCGCTGCGCATAGACCTGGGGTCCGCCGGTCACGTCGTAGCGGCTCGCGACTTCGGCCAGGGCGAGCGCAAGAAAGCCCACGACGACAAAGGCAACGAAGATGACGGCCAGGCTGTAGCGGCCGGCATCGATCGCAAGTCCCGCCGGCATCGCAAAGACGCCGGCGCCGACGATGGAGTTGATCGTGAGCGCGATCACGTCGAATCGACCGAGGCCGCGGTACAGCCCCGGCGATCCGACGTGATCGGCAGCCTTCAAGTCGCGGGTGCCGCGTTCTCGGTAGAGACGTCTGTAGTCGCCCGCCAGTTGCCGTCGATTTTCTCCCAGACCGTCACGAAGGTGCCGGCAGTCGCGGGCTTCTTTCCCGAGCCATCGGGATCGAAGTAGTAGTCGCCCTTTTCCACCGCCAAATCGCCGGATGCGGCGACCTTGACGGTTGTCGTCGTCCAGCTAATCACGGCATCCGGCATCTTCTTCATATCCTTTTCCATGCCGGCCTGGATCGCGGCCGATCCCTTGCGGACATCTCCCTGAGAAACCGCGATCGCATCTGGCGAAAAGATCCCGTTGACGATCGTCGGGACGTCCTTGGCATTCGCATAGTTCATCCATTCCGCCGAGCGGTTGCGTATCGCCTGCTCTTCAGCGGCGAGGTCGACGGCTGCCGCTTCCGCCTTCGCGGCTGCTGCCTTCGCTTCTTCCTCCTGCGCCTCGTCCTGAGGCTTGGCGCAACCCGTCAGCAAAAGTGTTGCTGCGAGCGCTGCTGCGATCAAATTGCGCGTGTCCATGGGCCCTCCGGGGGTCGTTTGTTGTAGGCCAGTAGTATACTCGCGCCCGCTGAACCTGAAGAACCACGAACAAGCAAGGCCCCAGGGTGGTTTTCAACTCGCTCACGTTCCTCGTGTTCTTCGCGGTGCTGTTGGTGCTGCACCGCCTGCCTTTCTCGTGGACCACGAAAAAGGTGAACCTGCTGATCGCGAGCTACGTGTTCTATGCCGCGTGGAACCCGCCATTCGTCGCGCTGCTCTGGATTTCGACGGTCGTCGACTGGTACATCGCGCGCGGCATCTGGACTGCGCGCGACAAGGGCCGCGCGCGCCGGCGTGCGTGGCTCCTCATATCGCTCGGCGCGAACCTGGGGTTCCTCGGATTTTTCAAGTACGGCGAGTTCCTGCTGCGCAACTGGCAGGCGCTGATGGGCTCGCTCGGGGTCGAATGGGTGCCGCCGGCCTGGGACATCATCCTGCCGGTCGGCATTTCCTTCTACACCTTTCAGACGATGGCCTACACGCTCGACGTGTACCTGGGCCGCTCGAAACCGCTCGATTCCTTCCTCGATTTCTCGCTGTTCGTGACCTTCTTCCCGCAACTCGTCGCGGGCCCGATCGTTCGGCCCGGCCAGCTCGTGCCGCAGTTCGCGGTGCCGCGCCAGGCCACTCGCAACCAGATGCTCTGGGGTTTTGGGCTGATCGTGCTCGGCCTGTTCGAGAAGGTGGTGCTCGCGGATGCGGGTCTCGCCAACGTCGCGGACCGCGTGTACGGCGCGGAGGCCCCGGTCGGTTTTGCGGACGCCTGGCTCGGCACACTTGCGTTCTCGGGGCAGATCTTCTGCGACTTCGCCGGCTACTCGACGATTGCGATCGGTTCCGCGCTCTGCCTCGGATTCGCGCTGCCCGACAACTTCCGCATGCCCTACGCGGCTATCGGCTTCTCGGACTTCTGGCGGCGCTGGCACATCTCGCTGTCGACATGGCTGCGCGACTACCTCTACATCCCGCTCGGCGGCAATCGCGGCAGCGCTGCCCGCACCTACGTCAACCTGATGCTGACGATGCTGTTGGGCGGCTTATGGCACGGCGCGAACTGGACCTTCGTCGTCTGGGGCGGCCTGCACGGACTTTACCTCGCAGGCGAGCGCTGGATCCGCTCCCGCACCGGCGTTGCCGGCGATCCCCGGGGCGCATGGAATCGTCTCGCGCTCGCACTCGTCACCTATTTCCTGGTCAACATCACCTGGGTGTTTTTCCGGGCGGAGACATTCGAAGGCGCGGCACGGATCCTGACCGGCATGTCGGGTCTTGCGGCGGACGCGGGCGCGGTACTGCCGACGATCTACATCATCAAGACGGGTGTGATTGTCGCGGCCATCGTCGTCGTCCAGTGGCTCATGCGCAAACGCGAGCTGGAAGAGGTCGTCGCGCGGACGCCGTGGTGGGTGACCGGATTGATTTGCGCCGCGATGCTTGTTGCCGTGATCATCGCGCAAGGCTCGGGCGAGGCCTTCATCTACTTCCAGTTCTAGGCGGCACCGATGACGCATGTGCACGAACAGGATGAAGTGACGGTGCGGGAAGTCCCGGCGGCGCGCTGGGCCGCCATCGGCTGGCTGGTGCTCGCGCTGGTCGTCGCCGCTACCGCGGCCTGGGAGTGGCAAATGCGTTCGCTCGGCCTGCGCGCCGGCGACCTGGACGACAGCAAGTGGCACTGGGCGGTCGAGTGGCGCAGGCTGGAGGCGGGCGACCACGACGGTGTCGTGATCGTCGGCTCATCGCGCATCCTTTTCGACACGGATCTCGACATCTGGTCGGAAATGACCGGGCGCCGGCCGCTTCAGCTCGCGCTGGTCGGCACGAATCCGCGGCCGGTCCTCATGCGCCTGGCGGGAGAGTCGGGATTCAAGGGGTTGGTCGTCGTCGGTGTCACGCCTGACCTGTATTTCATGGATCGATTCAGCTACATCCCGCAGTACGAGCGAGTGCTGGAGTTCTGGCGCGAGGAATCGCCGTCGGAGCGCGTCGGTCACCGGATCGGCCTGGTCCTCTCCCGGCATCTCGCATTTCTGGACGAGGCGTACCGCCTCGCGCCGCTCGTCGAGCGCATCGACATCCCGGACCGGGCGCAGGTGCGGCGCCCGTATCTCGAAGTGTGGAAGTTGGCGGAGACCTCGGCGGACCGCCAGCACCGCATGTGGCGCCGGCTCGAGACGGACGAGCGCCTGCGCGATCATGCGAGGCTGGTTTGGGGACCGTTCGACGGCAGCGGGCCCCCGCCCGAGTCCGTCGCGCGTGCCATCGCGGAATCGCGACAGGCGGTCGCGACCATACGCGGCCGCGGCGGCGAGGTTGTTTTCATCCGCGCGCCGTCGGCCGGGCTCTACTACGAGACGGAACAGATGGGAATCCCGCGCGCCCGGACTTGGGACCGGCTGCTCGCAGAAACCGGCGCGTTCGGCATCCACTTCGAGGACCATCCCGGGATGCGGAATCTCGAGCTGCCCGAGTGGTCGCATCTCTCGCGCGACTCGGCGACTCACTTCACGCGCGCCTATGTCAGCGTGCTGGTTCGCGAGTTTCCGTGGCTGCGGACGGACTCGCCCGCGGAGCCGGATGCATGAACATCCTGGCGGCGGTTGATTTTTCGCCGGTGACCGGGCCCATGC
>JBOHZO010000109.1:0-7958 GCA_050738555.1 Steroidobacteraceae bacterium
GCTGCGAGCCCGCCGCGCAGGCTGAACACGTTCTTTGCGCCGGCGCGCGCGAGCGTTCTCTGCGCAGCGCCGATCGTCGTGCCGCTGTCGCAGTAGAGCACGAGTGTCTTTCCGCTCAGCCGTTCGAGCACTTTCGGGTCCGCCACGAGCTGATCGCCCGGCACATTGCGCGCTCCTTCGATATGGCCGTCCTTGAACTGGTTGGCCGAGCGCAGGTCCACCAGCACGGCGCCCGAGTTCATCAGACGGATCGCTTCGTTCGGGGCGACCGATGCTGCGGCCGCGCCTCGCTGGCGAAGCTCGAAGCCGAGCACGAGAAACGTCATCAGCACGAGCGCGCCCGCAAGGAACGGATGATTGATGGAATAATCGAGCAGTCGGTCCATGAGGCGGGGGCTGAAAATGGCCGCGCATTATATCAGTGCGTTTGCATTGGCGCTGCTGTTGGTGGCGCCGCAGGCATGGCCGGCGGAGAGCGAGGCGGAAAAGGAGCTTCGCGAAGTTCGCGAGCGCATCTCTGAGCTGCAGCGATCGATGCGGCGCGATACCGACCGCCGCGACGCCTTGTCCGGACAGTTGCGCGACGCGGAAGACAATGTACGCGGCGCGCGGGCCCGTCTCGGCGACGTCAGGAAGCGGCTCGCCGAAAGCGACGCGCGCCTCAGGGAACTCGCGGCCCATCGCGCCCGGAACGAGCGGTCGCTGGTCGAGCAACGCGAGGCGCTTGCGGGCCAGCTTCGCACCGCGTACATGGGCGGCCGACAGGAGCAGTTCAAGCTGCTCCTGAGTCAGGACGATCCCGCGGCATTCGGGCGCATGCTCGTTTATTACTCCTATTTCGGCCGAGCACGCGCCGGGAAGATCGCGGAAATACTGGACATCGTCGCAACGATCGAAAAGGCCGCCGCGGAAGAAAGCGCCGAGCGCGAACGCCTGGAGGCGCTCGAGGCCGACAGTCGCCGGGAATTGTCCTCGGTGGACGCGGCGCGCGACGAGCGGAGCCGAGCGCTCCGCGCGATGAATGCCAAGATCCGCACGCGCACCGATTCGATCGCCAAGCTGAAACGCGAGGCGGCGGCGCTCGAGAAGCTCATCGCGGCTCTCCGCAAGACCATGCGGGATCTGCCGCCTACCGGCGGGCAGGCATTTGAAAAGGTGCGCGGACGGCTCGCCTGGCCCGTGCCCGGCCGCCTCGTGGCGCGTTTCGGCCAGGCCCGCGGCGGCGGACTGAAATGGAACGGCGTGATGATCGAGTCGGGCCGCGGAACCGAAGTGCGTGCGCTCTATGACGGCCGCGTCGCCTACGCGGATTGGCTGCCGGGCATGGGCCTCCTGCTCATCATCGATCACGGCGGCTATATGAGTCTGTACGCGCACAACGAGCAGCTCTACAAGTCCGCCGGCGACCCTGTCGAGGGTGGCGAGGTCATCGGTACGGTCGGCGACAGCGGGGGGCGCAGCCAGCCGGGCCTGTACCTGGAAATTCGTCGTGGGCCCAAGGCGATAGACCCGGTTCCCTGGTTTCGTCGATCGGCTCCCTAGCGCAGGGTTCAGGCCCAGCAAACTGCGGATTACGTCAAAGACACCCCGGCCTGCATCGGCGAGGCTGCATGGCAGGGCCGGCCCTGCGCCAGGCGGGAGTATTGGGAAATCGTGTCGTCAGTCGCACCTATTGAATTGCCGCTGCATTTGGCCAGCGTCAAGCCCAATCTCGATCCGTACGGACAGCTCCTGCGGATGCTGATGCCGCGCGCCCTCGGCATCGGTTTCTACGATGTCAGGGGCAATCCACTCTGGGTGGCCGACGGCTACGACGGGCCCGATCCGGCGCCACTGGTGCAGGCGGCGTTGGCCAAAGTGCCACCGGCGACCACCGGGCGAATCGACGGCTTCAGCCAGGATCATGAAGGCGCGCCCGCCTATGTATTCCGGCTGCGCAACAATGAGGGCGACGTCATCGCGATCGCGACGCTGCTCACGCGCGACGGCGAGAACCGTCCTTATTCCCTCGTGCAGTCCATGGTGCAACCGGCGCTCGAGTGTCTGCAACGCGAGCTCGAGGCCCGCGCGAGCGTCGACTTCCTGGCGCGCGATCTGCGCTCTCGCGACGATGATCTCGAACTGCTGTTGCGGACGGCGTCGGACGATCCGGACAGCCCGCTTGCCGGTGACGAGCTCGGCGTGCTCGTGCAGACCTGCGTGGATCACCTCGGCTGTGTGCTCGGCGCGCTCGTTGTCCCCGAACGGAATGTCGCGATCTGCAAGGCGCCGCGGGGTCTGAAGCCGCAAGTCGAGATCCTGACGAAGATCCACCGGCACCTGCTCAACTGGGCGCAGCTTCAGCGGCGCAATCTCTTGATCAACAAGATCAAGGTGCGCCCCGTCGAACTGCCGCCGTACAAGATCCTCAGCACGCCCGTGCGCCATGCCTCTGGCCGCGTGGTCGGCTTCCTTGCAATGTTTCGCGCGGAAGATGGCCCGAACTTCGAGCCGCGCACGGAGCGCCTCGTCGAATTGCTGTCGCGCAAGACGACGATCACGCTGCAGAACAATTTCGACACGCTGACCGCGCTCCTGACGCGCTCCGCGTTCGAAACGCAGGTGCGCGCGCTCCTGGCGTCGCGCCGCAAGCCGCTGCCCGAATGCGTCCTCTATCTCGACATTGACCGGATGCACGTCGTCAACGACAACTTCGGCATGCACGTGGGCGACGAAGTGATCGGCAAGGTTGCCGAAGTGCTGCGCAAAAAGGCGCGGCCCGGCGCGCTCGCGGCGCGGATCGCGGGCGACCGCTTCGCAGTGTTCCTGCCGGACTGCACGCTGGAATTCGGCCAGCAGATCGGCGAGATGCTGCGGCGCCAGTGTTCCGAGCTCACCTATGCCCGCGGCGATGGCACGGTGCAGGTGTCGGTCAGCGTCGGGGCCGCGGAGCTTCCGGATTCCCAGAACCGGCTCGCGCACGGGCTCGCCAATGCCGAAATTGCCTGCAAGGCCGCCAAGGACCGCGGTCGCGACCGCGTCGAGATTTTCCAGGACACCGACCAGAGCATCATGCGCCGGAGCACCGACGTGCTCGTCGTGCAGGCGCTGCACGAAGCGCTCGCGGCGGACCGCTTCGCGTTGTTCGCTCAGCCGATCCTGCCGCTCAGCTCGGAGCACTCGGAGCCGCGCTTCGAGTTCCTGCTGCGAATGGTCAGCGAAAACGGCGAGCTGTTGCCGCCCGAGAAGTTCCTCTCCGCGGCGGAGCGGTATCAGCTCTTGCCCGCCATCGACCGCTGGGTGGTCAGGAACGCGCTGGCAGCGCTTGCCGCGCATGCCACCACGCTCCGTGGCCGCGCGATACGGTTCTCGATGAATATTTCGGGACCCTCGATCGCGTCGGAGGAGTTCCTCGAGTTCCTCGAGTCATCGATCCGAGAGTCCAGCGTGCCACCCGAAACGCTTTGCTTCGAGCTGACCGAAACTTCCGCGGTCTCGAACCTGAGGCGCGCGGACCACCTGATGCAACGTCTGCGCGTGCTTGGCTGCACATTCGCACTCGACGACTTCGGCACCGGCCTGAGCTCGCTCGTCTACCTCAAGTCGCTGCCCGTTTCAGTGCTCAAGATCGACGGTGCGTTCGTGCGCGATTCCGGCAACAACCAGCGCACTGAATCGATGGTTCGCGCAATCGCCCAGCTCGCCCACACCATGGGCATGGAAACTGTCGCCGAGTACGTCGAGACCGACGACCTGCGCACGCGGATGGCGGCACTCGGCGTCGATTTCGGGCAGGGCTTCGCAATCGGGCGCCCGATGCCGATCGACGAAGTGCTCGGGGACCTCGCCCTGTACGAAGCGATGGCACAGCAGGAACCCCCGGCCGCCTGAGTTGGCGAGGAGATGCCGCGCGCCCGCGGGCGCGGGTACCATAATCGGATGAGTCAACCGAAGCGCACGCTCTTGGCCGCCCTGCTGGGTTGCCTGGCGGGCGTCGCGCTCGCCGCCGCGACCCTGTGGTTCACGACCCACGGCCGGCATTCCGCCGAGATCGCGCCCAAAGACGCGCGCCTGCTTGGCGAAGTCATCGACCGGATCCGCGACGATTATGTTGACCGGACCGACAACCACGAGCTGATGTCGAACGCGATCCGCGGCATGGTCGATGAACTCGACCCGCATTCCGCCTTCATGGACGCCGAGGAGTTCGAGGATCTGCGCATCGCCACGGAAGGCAATTATTCCGGCATCGGCGTCGAGGTGACGCTCGCGTCCGAAGTACTCGTCGTGATTGCCCCGATCGACGGCTCCCCGGCGGCGCGCGCGGGCATCCTTCCCGGGGATGCGATTCTCGCGATCGACGGGCGCCCGCTAAGGAACAAGCGGCTCGGCGAAGCGATCGCGGGCATCCGCGGCGACCCCGGCACCGTCGTCCATCTCTCGATCGGTCGGGAAATGGCGCCGCAGCCGCTCGAATTCGCGATCGAGCGCGCGCTCATTTCCGTGCATTCCGTGCGTTACGAGATGCTCGAGCCGGGCTTTGGCTACCTGCGCATTTCCCAGTTCAGCGAGACGACCGGTCCGGATACGGGCGTGGCGCTGCGCGCCATGCGGCGACAAGCGGGCGGCAAGTTGCGCGGACTGGTGCTCGATCTTCGCAACAACCCGGGCGGGGTTCTCGACGCGGCAGCCGAAGTGTCCGACGCGTTTCTGGAGCAGGGCGTGATCGTTACGGCCGAGGGCCGCTCGGATGAATCGCGATTTCGCATGGACGCCGCGGCCGGCGATCTCGTGCAGGGCACGCCGATCGCGGTGCTCGTCAACGAAGGATCCGCCTCAGCCGCCGAAATCGTCGCCGGCGCGCTCCGGGACAACGGCCGCGCGATGCTTCTCGGCCAGAAGACCTTCGGCAAAGGCTCGGTGCAAACCGTGATGCCGCTCGAGGACGGGCAGGCGCTCAAGCTCACGACCTCGCACTACTTCACGCCGTCCGGCGTTTCGATTCACGAGCGCGGTCTCGAGCCGGACCTGCTGCTGCCCGCGCAACCGGCGCTCGCCCTGGGGGGCGACAAGCCGCTGCTCGAGCGCGACCCCGACATCCGCGCCGCAATCGCCTGGCTCAAGACCGGAAATGCCTCGCTGGTTACGGCCCAGGCCGAGCCGGATACCAGGTAAAGCGGCATGAAACGCGTGCTCGTGCCGCTGGCGGAGGGATTCGAGGAACTCGAAGCGGTCACCATCATCGACGTTCTGCGCCGCGCGGGCATCGAAGTCGTGGTCGCATCGCTCGCCGGTAATCCCGTGACCGGCGCGCATGGCATCCGGCTCACGGCGGACACGCCGCTCGCCGCGCTCGCCGAACAGGAATTCGACATGATCGCGCTGCCGGGAGGCAAGCCGGGCGCAGAGCACCTGAAAAAGGATGCGCGCATCGCGGAGATCATCAGGCACCTGCATGAGAAGGGACGGCCGGTCGCGGCGATCTGTGCGGCGCCGATGGTGCTCGCCGCGGCGGGAGTGCTCGATGGGCGCCGCGCCACCAGCTATCCGGGCTTCCTGAAGGATGCTGTGCGTTCGACGGTCGTCGGCGATGCGGTGGTCGTCGACCGCGGCGTCATCACCTCGCGAGGTCCCGGCACGGCGCTCGATTTCGCGCTGACGCTCGTCGACGAGCTCGCGGGAGCTTCGGTCCGGCAGGCCATCGAATCGCGCCTGGAGCGCGAAAAGATCTCGCCGGCGTGACTGAAACCGCCGGAAAACCGGAAGCGGCCGAACCGCTGCCGGGCACACGCCGGGAAATCGTGCAGCGCGACGAGCACGCGAGCATCGTGCAGAGCCTCACGCGCGTGGACTGGCTGGTGCTCCTGGTCGTCGCGCTCTATACGCTCGTGTTCCGCGCGCCGCAGGGATCGCCCAGGCTCCTGTACGCGGCCATGGCCGCGTATACGATCCTCGTCATCGCATTCCGCTGGCGCCGATTCCCGGTCCAGGACAC
The DNA here is from genome assembly GCA_050738555.1 of Steroidobacteraceae bacterium. GTDB lineage: Bacteria > Pseudomonadota > Gammaproteobacteria > Steroidobacterales > Steroidobacteraceae > SCUD01. The sequence continues at coordinate 5,975 of JBOHZO010000109.1, forward strand.
GGGCGCGCGTATCGCGCTCGGCGCGGCCGCGATGGTCGCATTCATCACGATCGTCGCGATGCAGACCGGCGGCTCGGCGAGCCCGATGGTCAATCTCTACCTGCTGCCGATCGTGGTGGTCGCAATGACGCTCGCGCGGCGCGGAGCGTTGGTGATTTTCGCCGCCGTCGCGCTCGCTTGGCTGTCGGTCATCGTCGGCGAGGGCCCGCTGCCTCCCGCTGCCGAGTTGCTCGCGCGGCTCTTCGGCGAACTCGGGCCCTATGCGCTCGTCGCGTACCTGACACAGGCGCTCGCGGGCACGATCATGACCGCGCGGCGGCGCATCGAGGAAATGGCGGAGCGCGACAGCCTGACGGGCATGCTGAACCTGCGCACGTTCAAATCGATACTGAATCGCGAGCACCTGTTGCGCTCGCACGGCTCGCGCGGCGGCTATGCCATCCTGCTGGTCGACATGGACGACCTGAAGGTCCTCAACGACGAGCACGGACACCAGACCGGCAATCGCGCGATCACTTCCGTGGCGGGCGCGATCCAGCGGGCCATCCGCACGACCGACATGGCGGCGCGCTACGGCGGCGACGAGTTCGTGGTGTTCCTGCCGGAGGCGACGCCCGAGGTCGCAGAGACCGTGGCCCAGCGCATCCGCAACAACGTCTTCCGCAGCCTGTTCCCGGTCGGCGAACGGCTGCAGCGCATGACGGTCAGCGTGGGCGCAGCGAGCTATCCCCGCGATGGCGCGCAGCACGATGACATCGTTTCTGCCGCTGACCTGCGCATGCAGCGCGATCGCGAATTGCGAAAGAGCAGCGACGCGCCCTGAATGCGACGCCAGGCACGCGGCTACATGCAAGGATTCGAGACGACCGCGAGCGCGGCCACGGTGTGGCGCGCGTTGACCGAGCCCGCTGCGTTGCTTCTCTGGTACGCGACCGAGGCGATCGTGGAGCCGCGGGCGGGCGGGCGCTACGCGACCATGTCCCGCCTTTTCGGGCGGCGCGAGGCGCACATCGAGCGTTTTGATCCCGGCGCGCGCCTGCAGCTCCTGTACGAGCCGAACCCGGACTGGCCACCGCTGTCGGACAGCGCCGTGGTCGAGGATTTCATCATTGATGAACGGAAGGGACGGAGATTGCTGCGCGTGATGGGTTCCGGCATCCCGGCGGACGAGGAGTGGGCGAAGACACTGGTGCGGCTCAGGACCGGATGGGCGCTCGCCTTCGCGCAGCTCCAGATCAAACTGCGCGACGGCTCGATCGGCGAGCCCGCCGCATGAAGAGTGGGGTGGTTTTCGCGCTCGCGCTGCTGCCGACCGTCGCGGCGCAGGCCGCGGCGCTCGTACTCGCGGGTGGCACGGTCATCGACGGCTACGGCAATGCGCCGATTCCAGACGGCATCGTCGTCATCGAAAACGACCGCATTCTCGCCGTCGGCGGCGTCGGGCAGGTCATCGTGCCGGAGGGCGCAGAGGTCATCTCGACCGAGGGCATGACCGTGCTGCCGGGTCTCTGGGACATGCAGGTCGAGCTGATGCGCCTGGGGCACGGCGACTCGGGGCGCTGGAACGAAACCTATGGCCCGCTCGCCGAGCGCGTGGTGATGCCGATCGCCGCGCGGCAGCTCCTGCACGCGGGCGTCACGAGCGCGAGGGACACCGCGGCGCCGCTCGAAGCCGCAGTGCGTGTGCGCGGGCGCATCCGCGAGCGCAATCTCGAAGGCCCGAATCTGTATATCTCCGGGCCGGTGCTGCGCAAGCTCGCGCCGGCGGACACCGGAGCCTGGCAGTGGGAAGTGAGCGGTGCCGCCGACGCCCGCACCAAGGTTCAAACACTCGCGAACGCCGGTGTCGACTACCTGCTGCTCGCGGAGATCGAGCTGTGGACCGCGGACGAGCTCGAGGCGGCAGTCTCCGAAGCGCGGATTCGCGGCCTTTCGGTGCACGCATTCGCGGAACGCCCGGCCGACGTGGTGCGCGGCGCAGCTG
>JBOHZO010000110.1:0-5797 GCA_050738555.1 Steroidobacteraceae bacterium
CCGCTCGGCGCCATGCTCCTCGAACAGGAGCAGGCCGTCGTGGCGGATTCGCTCGAATGCGCCTTCGGGCTGCATTGCCTGCAGGTAGGCGCCTGGGGCGAGCCGGACCGGTTTCTCGCGCTCGCGCGCACGCGTCGCACGGCGCTCGTCGCGGGCCACGCGGCGGCGGGTGCCGCCCTCGTCGCCGAACCGGAGGCGCTGCCGCTGCAATCCGACAGCGTCGACGTGATGCTCCTGCCGCACACGCTCGAATTCGCACCGGAACCGCACGAAGTGCTGCGCGAGGCAGGGCGCGTGCTGACCGGCGAAGGCGAGCTCGTCGTGCTCGGATTCGACCCGCTCGGCAGCTGGTCGTTCCGGCACGACTTTACGCGCGGCGGTTTTCCGCCGGGGCTGTGCCGCACGATATCCGCGCAACGACTGACCGAATGGCTGAAGCTCGTCGGTTTCGAGGTCGGCGCGGCCGAGCGCTATCTCTACGTGCCGCCGCTCGCGGGCCTGCGCACCAGCAAGGCGCGCGGGATGCTCGAGCGCATCGGGCGCCGCGCCTGGCCGCGATTCTCGGGAGCGTATCTGCTGCACGCGCGCAAGCGCGTTCACTCGATGACGCCGGTGCGCCTGCGCAAGCGCCTGCGCACCGCCGTCATCGGCGGACTCGTCGAGCCCGCGGCGCGGCGCGTTTCTTGAACCGCGTCGAGATCTACACCGACGGCGCCTGCCGCGGAAACCCGGGCGCGGGCGGCTGGGGCGCGGTGATGCGGTACCGGGGACGCGTGCGCGAGCTGTACGGCGGCGAAGCGGCGACGACCAACAACCGCATGGAACTCATGGCCGCGATTTGCGCGCTCGAGGCGCTCACGCGCCGCTGCAAGGTCTCGCTCTACACGGATTCGAAATATCTCCGCGAAGGCATTACGACCTGGCTACCCGACTGGAAGCGCCGCAACTGGAAGACTGCCGATCGCAAACCGGTCAAGAACCAGGACCTGTGGCAGCGGCTGGACACGCTTGCGGCCGCGCACGACGTCGAATGGCACTGGGTGCGCGGACACGCCGGCCATCCCGAAAACGAGCGCGCGGATCAGCTCGCGAACCGCGGCATCGACGAACTCCGCTAACTGGTATCCTTTCGCCTGATGCGCCAAGTCGTCCTTGACACCGAAACGACCGGGCTCGAGCTCGCCGACGGCCACCGCATCATCGAGATCGGCTGCGTCGAGCTGGTGCACCGGCGTCTGAGCGGACGAAGCTGGCAACGCTATCTCCGACCGGAGCGCGAAGTCGACGCGGGCGCACTGGCCGTGCACGGGATAACCAACGAGTTCCTCGCCGGTCAGCCGACCTTTGCGGAAGTCGCGCGGGAGTTCCTGGATTTCATCGATGGCGCCGAGTTGATCATCCACAACGCCGAATTCGACCTCGGTTTCCTCGAGATGGAACTGAATCGGGCAGGGCTGCTAGGGGCGGTCGGCAAGTCCTGCCGCATCTGCGACACGCTCGGCATGGCGCGGCGGATGCACCCCGGCCAGCGCAACAGCCTCGACGCGCTCTGCAAGCGCTACGGCGTCGACAGTTCGAATCGCGACCTGCACGGCGCGCTGCTCGACGCGCGCATCCTCGCCGACGTGTATCTGGCCATGAGCGGCGGCCAGGCGGCCCTCGGGCTCGACGCAGGATCTACGGAGGGCGTCATGGCCGCGGCCTGCCAGGCGGAGCGCGGAGCCGTCCACATCCCCGTCATTCAGCCGAATGCGGCGGAGCTCGCCGCGCACGAGCAGTCGCTCGAGGCCATCGAGCGGGCATGCGCCGGCCGCGCGATATTTCGCGCCGTGGGGCAGAGAGCCGGGGACAACTGATGCCCGGAGCGCTCGGCGCGGCCTCCTGGCGCAATTTCCTGGGCCAGGCGCCCGACTGGTACAAGTGGCTGATCGTCGCATTCCTGGCGGTGAATGCCCCGTTGCTGGCGTTCGCCGGACCGCTGGTCGCGAGCTGGGTCATTCTCTTCGAATTCATCGTCACGCTGATGATGGCGTTGCGCTGCTATCCGTTGCAGCCCGGCGGGCTGCTCGCGATCCAGGCCGTGCTGCTCGGCCTCGTCACGCCCGCGGGCATTCAGCAGGAGATCGAGACCGGCTTGCCGGTGATCCTGCTGCTGATGTTCATGGTCGCCGGAATCTACTTCCTCCGCGAAATGCTGGTCTACACGTTCACGAAGCTGCTGCTTCGCGTGCATTCCGACACGCTGCTCGCATTCCTGTTCGTCGCGATCGGCGGGCTGCTCTCGGCGTTTCTCGACGCGTTGACCGTGCTGGCCGTGATGATTACGGTCGCTGTCGGCTTTTACGGTGTGTACCACCGCGTCGCGTCGGGCAAGCCGCACCATGCAGAAGCGCATGACTCGAGTGCGGACGGCGGAATCGCTGAAGGCTCCCGGTCGGACCTCGAGCGGTTCCGGGCCCATCTGCGCGGACTCATGATGCACGGCGCCATCGGCACGACCATCGGCGGCGTCTGCACGCTGGTCGGCGAGCCGCAGAATCTGCTCATCGGCAAGGTAGCGGGCTGGGAATTCATGCGCTTTGCGGCCGAGATGGCGCCGGTGACCGCGCCCGCGGTGATCGCCGGCCTCGCGACCTGCCTGATGGTCCAGCGGCTCGCGTGGTTCGGCTACGGGACGCCGATGCCGGCGGCGGTGCGACAGGTGCTGCTCGAATTCGAGCGTCACGAATCCGAGCAGATGACGCCGCGCCACAAGCAGGTGATCGTCGTGCAGGCGGTAGTCGCCATTCTGCTCGTGCTCGCGCTCGGGTTTCATGTCGCCGAGATCGGCGTCATCGGGCTTGCAATCATCGTGCTCGCGACCGCCTTCACGGGCGTCGTGGAGGAGGGACGGCTCGGCAAGGCATTCGAAGCGGCGCTGCCGTTCACGGCGCTGCTCGTCGTGTTCTTTGCGATCGTCGGCGTGACTCACCAGCAGCACCTGTTCCGGCCGTTCCTCGACTGGGTCCTGCAACTCGAGCCGGGCAGCCAGCCCATCGCGCTGTTCGGCGCCTCGGGCTTCCTCTCGATCGTCAGCGACAACGTGTTCGTCGCGACGATCTACGTCACCCAGATCAAAGAGGCGCTGCTGGCAGGTGCGGTTTCGAGGGAGCAGTTCGAGGCGATGGCGGTCGCAATCAATACCGGGACCAACATTCCGAGCATCGCGACGCCGAACGGCCAGGCGGCCTTCCTGTTCCTGCTGACATCGGCGCTGGCGCCGGTGATCCGCCTGTCCTATTTCCGCATGGTGTGGATGGCGCTGCCTTATCTCGTCACAATGACGGCTGCCGCCGCGTTCGGCGTGCTCTGCCTGCTCTGAGGTCGCCGGATGGGTCGTAAACAGTTGCCACCGCTCAGCCTCCGCAATTGCCGCATCGGCGTGATCGGCCTCGGCTACGTCGGACTGCCGCTCGCGGTCGAGTTCGGCAAGCACTACGAGACGACCGGCTTCGACGTGAATCCGGAGCGAATTGCGGATCTGCGCCGTGGCAAGGATCGGACGCTCGAGGTCGAGCCCCGCGAGCTGCGATCGGCGAAGCGCCTGCGATTCACCGCTGAGCCGAAGGACCTGAAGTCCTGCCGCGTTTTCGTCGTGACCGTACCGACGCCCATCGACGCGGACAAGCGGCCCGACCTCACGCCGCTCGAGCGCGCGAGCGAATCGGTCGGCAAGGCGCTGAAGCGCGGCGACATCGTCATTTACGAGTCGACCGTCTATCCCGGGTGCACCGAGGAAATCTGCGTGCCGATCCTCGAGCGCCAGTCCGGACTCAGGTTCAACCGCGACTTCCACGCGGGCTACAGTCCGGAGCGGATCAATCCCGGCGACCGCGAGCATCGCCTGCCGACGATCCGGAAGGTCACCGCAGGCTCGACGCCGGAAGCGGCCGCCTTCGTCGACAAGCTGTACTCGTCGATCATCACCGCGGGCACGCATCCGGCCTCGAGCATCCGGGTCGCCGAGGCCGCCAAGGTGATCGAGAACACGCAGCGCGACGTGAATATCGCGCTCATCAACGAGCTCGCGATGATCTTCAACCGGCTCGACATCGACACGCAGGAAGTGCTGGAAGCGGCCGGCAGCAAGTGGAACTTCCTGCCGTTCCGGCCGGGCCTCGTGGGTGGGCACTGCATCGGGGTCGACCCCTACTACCTGACGCACAAGGCGCAGCAGATCGGCTACCACCCGGAGATGATCCTCGCGGGCCGGCGCATCAACGACAACATGGCACTGTACGTCGCCGGCGAAGTGGTGCGGCTCATGACCGCGAAGCGGATCCACGTGAAGTCGTCGCGCATTCTCGTCATGGGACTCGCATTCAAGGAGAACACTCCGGACCTCAGGAACTCCAAGGTGGCCGACGTCGTCGCCGAGCTGAAGGAAAGCGGCGCCGGGGTCGACGTCTGGGATCCCTGGGTCAGTGCCAAGGAGGCGCGCGGCGCGTACGGCATCAAGCTCGTGCGCAAGCCCGCTCGCCGCGCCTATGACGCCATCGTGCTCGCCGTGGGCCACCGGCAGTTCCAGGCGATGAAGCCGGTGGAGATCCGCCGCCTCGTCAAGCGCAAGCACGTGATCTACGACATCAAGTACCTGTTCGACCGCGACGAGACCGACGGACGGCTCTGATGCGCGTGCTGGTCACCGGGGCGGCTGGCTTCATCGGCTACCACGTGGCCGAGCGCCTGCTCGCGCGCGGCGACGAGGTCATCGGCCTCGACAACCTGAACCCGTATTACGATCCGTCCCTGAAGGAGGCGCGCCTCACGCGCCTGCGCGAAAAAATGGGCTTCCGCTTCGAGAAGCTCGATCTTGCCGATCGCGCCGGAATGGAAGACCTGTTCGCGAAGGCCGGCATCGCCCGTGTCGTCCATCTCGCCGCACAGGCGGGCGTGCGCTACTCGCTCGAGAATCCCCATGCGTATGCGGACAGCAACCTCACCGGCACGCTGCACGTGCTCGAAGGCTGCCGGCGGCACCGCGTGGAACACCTGGTGTTCGCGTCGACCAGCTCCGTCTACGGCGCCAATACACGAATGCCATTCTCCGTGCACCACAACGTCGACCATCCGCTCTCCTTCTACGCGGCGACGAAGAAGGCGAACGAGCTGATGGCGCACACCTATGCCTCGCTCTACGAGCTGCCCGTGACGGGGCTGCGCTTCTTCACGGTGTACGGTCCCTGGGGACGGCCCGACATGGCGCTGTTCCAGTTCACGCGCAACATCCTCCAGGGCAAGCCGATTGACGTGTTCAATTACGGCAATCACCGGCGCGACTTCACCTACATCGACGACATCGCGGGCGGCGTCACGGCGGCGCTCGATCACGTCGCGACGGCGAACGCCGACTGGGACGGAAACCACCCGGATCCCGCGACGAGCCGCGCCCCCTACCGGCTCTACAACATCGGCAACAACCGCCCGGTCGAGCTGATGCACTACATCGCGGTGCTGGAGAGCTGCCTCGGGCGCAAGGCGGAGAAGAATCTGTTGCCGCTCCAGATCGGCGACGTGCCGGACACCTGGGCGGATGCCGAGGACCTCGTGCGCGAGATCGGCTATCGTCCCGCGACGCCGGTCGAGACGGGCATCGCGCGCTTCGTCGAGTGGTATCTCGACTATTACAAGGATGGCGGGCCGGCGGACCCGCGGGTCACTAATCTCGGGTAACATGGCTAGACTGGCCATATCGATCTGGCTATAATGGCCAGATGGAGCGCGTCAGCATTTCGGAGCTCAAGGACCAGTTAAGCGC
>JBOHZO010000111.1:0-3301 GCA_050738555.1 Steroidobacteraceae bacterium
TTCGTGAAGATTCATCACAGCATTGTAACGGCTGCCTTGAACCGCGTCGCAAACGCGGGGCGCGCCGCGGGTGCGGTCGATGCCGCATGCTAAAGTGCCGCCGTGAAAAAGCCGGCGGAAATGGAGAGAATGACAGGCGATCCCGAACTCGCCTGGCGCGTTCTGGGCCTGCTCAATCTCTACCGGCTCAGCATTCCCTCGGGGCTCGCGGTGCTCGCGCTCGTCGCGTCGCGGCCGCAGATGCTCGGCGCCGTTTTCCCGACGCTGCATTTCTATACGCTCGCCGCCTGGTTCGCGACCGGCGTGATTTGCATCGGTCTCCTGAAGACGCGCTGGCCGAGCCTCCAGGCGCAGGCCTTCATCCACGTCGCATTCGACGTCATAGCGGTCACGGTGCTGCTCCTGACGAGCGCCGGCGCAGCGAGCGGCGCGGGCCTCCTGCTCATCCTGCCGGTCGCCGCCGTGAGCCTGCTCTTGCCTCCGCGCATCGCGACCACCATCGCCGCGATCGCGGCGCTCTTCGTCCTCGGCCAGCAGATCATGCTCTGGTTCACGGGCATCTCCGACTCCTCCGATCTGACGCAGGCGGGCATGCTCGGCGGCGTGATCTTCATCGCGGCGCTCGCGGTTGCGCCGCTTGCCGGCCGGCTGCGCGAAAGCGAGGCGCTCGTCCGGCAGCGCGATCTCGACCTCGCGAATCTCGCGGAACTCTCGCAGTACATCGTCGAGCGCCTGCGCGAGAGCCTCGTGGTGGTCGACGAGCAGGACCGCATCCGGTTGATCAATGAATCCGCGCGCCAGATTCTCGGCAGCGATGCGACCTCTGATGCGCTCCTCGGCGAGGTGTCGCCGCGACTCCTTTATCTCCTCACGATGTGGCGCCAGAGCGAGCCGGTGACCGATACGGCGGGCGGCAATCTGCTGGCGGTCGACGGCCTCCGCGAGGTTCGGCCGCATTTCGCGCGGCTCGGCCCGGGACACCCGCCCCCCGTGCTCGTGTTCCTCGAGGACCTGACCGCACTCGACGACCGCATCCACCAGACGCGGCTCGCCGCGCTTGGACGCCTCTCCGCGTCGATTGCCCACGAGATCCGCAATCCCGTCGGCGCGATCAGCCACGCGGCGCAGCTTCTCGGCGAGGATGCGAAGCTCTCCGATTCGAACCGCCGCATGAGCGAGATCATCAAGACCAACGCGGAGCGCGTCAGCACGATCGTCGGCAACGTGCAGCAGCTCGCGCGGCGCGAGACCACGCGCCCCGAGCGCATGCCGCTCGGCGACTGGCTGACTGACTTCGTGCAGGAATTCATCGGCACCGGTGGCCACACGCCCGGCCAGCTCGCGGTCGAACTGCCGGATCCGGATCTCGAAGTGCGCGTCGATCCCTCGCACCTGCACCAGATCCTGTGGAATCTCTGCGAGAATGCGTTCCGCTATACGGTGCGGGCGGAAGAAGACAAGGTCGAGCTGCGAATCGGCCGGCTCGCCGGCAGCAACCGGCCCTTCCTCGAAGTGCTGGATCGCGGGCCCGGCATCGACTCGACCATGAGTGACCGTATCTTCGAGCCGTTTTTCACTTCGCGCGTCAGCGGCACCGGTCTTGGACTCTTCATCGCGCGCGAGCTGGCGCAGTGCAACCGCGCGCTTCTCGTCTTCGAGCCACGTACCGGCGGCGGCAGTATCTTCCGGATCGTGTTTGCCGACCCGCAGCGCTGGCAACAGACCTGAGCCGCCATGAGCAATCCGCGGGCGCTGATCGTCGACGATGAACCGGATCTCTGCGAGCTCCTGTCGCTGACGCTGGCCCGCATGGGGGTCGATTCGAGTGCCGTGCACGATCTCGCGGGCGCGCGCCGCGAGTTGCAGGGCCGGCAGCAGTACGCGCTCTGCCTGACCGATCTCCGGCTCCCGGACGGCGACGGCACCGAGCTCATCGAGTGGATCCAGCTGGAGACGCCGGACTTGCCGGTGGCCGTGATCACCGCGCACGGCCACGTCGAGGCGGCCGTGCGCGCGCTGAAGCTGGGCGCTTTCGACTTCGTCCGGAAACCCGTCGATATTTCGGACCTGCGCAAGCTCGTCAACCAGGCGCTCAAACTTTCGGACAATCGGCGCGGCGCGGACGGCAGCCGCCGGTTGCTTGGCGATTCCGAGCCGATGCAGAAGTTACGCTTGCTGATTGGCCGTGTTGCCCGGAGCCAGGCGCCTGTGCACATCACGGGCGAATCCGGCACCGGCAAGGAGCTGGTCGCGCGCCTGATTCACGAGACCGGCCCGCGCAAGGACGCGCCATTCGTCCCGGTCAGCTGCGGCGCGATTCCTTCCGAACTGATGGAAAGCGAGCTGTTCGGCCACCGCCGTGGCAGCTTTACGGGCGCAGTCGCGGACAAGCTCGGCCTGGTGCAGGCCGCGGAAGGCGGCACGCTGTTTCTCGATGAGGTCGCCGACCTGCCCTTCGTGATGCAGGTGAAGCTCCTGCGCCTGATCCAGGAAAAGACTGCTCGTCCGGTCGGCGACCAGCGCGAGCAACCGGTGGATGTGCGCATCCTTTCGGCGACGCATCGCGATCTCGGCGAGCTCGTCGCCGCCGGCCGGTTTCGCGAGGACCTTTACTACCGGATCAACGTGATCGAGATGCGCGTGCCGGCCCTTCGCGAGCGGCTCAGCGACGTGCCGGAACTCGCCGGCGCGGTCACCGAGCGATTCGCCGCGCGCCTCAACATGGCACCGCCGGCGATCTCGGACGAGGCCATGCAGCTCCTCGCGAGCCATGATTACCCGGGAAATGTCCGTGAGCTCGAAAACGTGATCGAGCGCGCACTCACGCTCTGCGACGGCGGCACGATCCTGCCTGACGACATCGAGCTTCGCGTCTCCCCCGCCTTCGGAGAGGAAACGGTGCCGCCGCATCGACCGGGGACACTCCCCGAGGCGCTCGAGGACATCGAGCGAACCTCGATCGTGCGGGCGCTCGAAGAGGCCCGGTACAACAAGACCGCCGCGGCCCGCGCGCTCGGCATCAGCTTCCGGGCGTTGCGCTACCGCATCAAGAAACTCGGTATCGAGTGACGCGTCGCGTCACAACCTGACGCAGAGCGTCGGATACCCCGTCGTCAAATCCCGACGATCTTCTGACAACTCGAAAAAAATACTGCTAAGTCCGTCACTTACACGGGCATGTTCGATTGGCATGATCCTTGCTGTACCTACATTGCATCGGCGCATGAGCGCCGCCCTCGGTTGTCAAAGGAGTTTATTGAAATGAAGGCTATCCAGAAGGGCTACAAGCTCATCGAACTGA
>JBOHZO010000112.1:0-2762 GCA_050738555.1 Steroidobacteraceae bacterium
CGGCCGAGGCGCGCGCGGGCAGCCGCGAGCATCTTGCAAACGCCGGGAGATACATCACCGACGTCAACCAGTCCGCGGTCGAGGCGCTGCTGCGGGATGCGGACATCAACCTGCTCGTCCACGGCCACACGCATCGTCCCGGTATTCATCGCTTCGAATCGGACGGCAGCGCGCGGACCCGAATCGTGCTCGGCGCCTGGCACGACGCAGCCATGGTCCTTCGCTGGGATCCATCCGGCTATCAACTCGTGCGCTGCCCCGCCTGAAACCGCTCCAGGCGCGGTCCACGTGACGGTCGGGGTTCCCTCGCCCTTCACATGACCGTGCCGCAATGGTTCGGCACGCGGCGCGGGCACGCGCCGAGCGACGGGCAGGTGGCGAGCGACGCGCGCGGCTCGGACAGGTTTCGAGCGAGCGAATAAAGTTCCGGCTGAGCAAGCGAGAAAGCCTGTCCGAGCCGCGCAGCGCCGCTCTTTCAGCGCTCCATTTCGTCGCTTTCGAGCTCGCGTGCCGCGTCGAGAAGCTGTTCCGCGCTGGCGTAGCGCCGCTTCGGATCCTTCGCAATGCAGTTGTAGAGCAGTTCCTCGAAGCGCTTCAGTTCGGCCTTGAGCTCCGGAAGCGGAGAATGAGCGTGCTTGTAGATGACCTGCATCGGCGTGCCGGCGACATAGGGCTTCCGCCGCATCAGCATCTCGTAATAGATGATGCCGAGACTGTAGATGTCGCTTCGCCCATCGGTGTCCTTGCCGTGCCCCTGCTCCGGGCTCATGTAGTAGGGCGTGCCGAAGATCTCGCCGCTGTTCGTGAGCGTGATGTCGACGTCGACGTGCTTCGAGAGCCCGTAGTCGATGAGCGCCACGGAGAGCTCGTCCCGCAGCATCACGTTGCCGGGCTTCAGGTCGCGGTGCAGGACTCCCGCACGGTGCAGCACCTGGAGCGCCTCGGCCATCTGCCGCAGGAACGTGAGCGCGCGCAGCGGGTGAATGCCCGTCTTGATGCGGGCACGGAGATCGCCCAGCGGGAAATACTCCATGACGATGAACGCGTGATCGTCCGCGACGCCGAAATCGTGAACGCGCGCGATGTTCGGATGCTCGATGGCGGCTGCGATCTGGTATTCGCGCAGGAACCGGTCGAAGGTCTTCACGCCTGAGCCGCCTTCGGGCGGCTGGTGCAGCACTTTCAGCGCGATCTGCTGGCCGGTGCGCTCGCTCTCCGCGAGGTACACGCTGGACTCCGGATTGTCGGCAATCTGGCTCACGTAACGGTAGCCGCGGATCGACGTGTCGCCGAAACGGGTCGCGCGCGAAGCCTCGTCGCGGCGGGCGGCGGGACGCGAGAATTGCCCGCGCCTCGCCTGTGCGGCCCTGAGCGCTCCGACCAGCGCCTCATGATCGACTTTTCGCTTCGAGAGGCAGGCGTGAGCGCCCGCGGCGATTGCCGCCTCTTCCGCTTCCGCTGACGGCCGCGAAGTCAGGTAGATGACGGGCGGAAAGCCGTTCCGCTGGCTCAGGTCCCGCAGCCATTCGCGGCCCTCGTCGGTCCCGGGCGTGTCGCCGAGCAGCACCGCGTCGTAGGCGCTTCCGGAAAAATCCGGGGGCAGGCGTCCGCGCGCCGCCGGGTCGTACTCGGCGACCGACGGCGAATCGAAACCCGTGACGACGTGCCGTGCCAGCAGACGCCGGACATCGTTCTGGTCGTCGATGATCAGAACCCGGACAGTCATCGCAGCATTCTACATGGGCGACGAAACCGCCGGTTGCAGGCGAATCGCCAGGACGATGTCGCCGACATTCGTGCCGGTATCGCCGGTGTAGATGAGATCACCGGTCGCTTCGAGCAGGCATCCCGTGTCTGCCGCGGCCAGTGCGGCCGCCGTGTCGAGCCCAGAGTCGGCGGCGCGCTGCACCGTTTCGCCGTCGACGATGGCCCCGGCATCCTCGCTTGCGCCATCGCGCCCATCCGTGCCCGCTGCGAGCAACAGGTATTCCGGGTGTCCGGCGATGCAACGGGCGGCGGCCACGGCGAAGTGCTGGCATCGCCCGCCGCGTCCCGGGCGCGCGGGAAGATGAACGACCGTCTCGCCGCCGAAAGCCAGCAGTTCTGATTCTCCAACCGCAAGTTCGTGACAGACGGCGCGCGCCGCGGCTTCTGCGTCGCCGCGGAGTCTTTCGCCGCCACGAGCAGCGCGCAGCCCCAGCGCGCGCGCCGCGCGGACCACGGCATCCAGCGCATCGTCGAGCGAACCGACGAGCACCGGCTTCTGGCCGGGCGCTGCGAGCAGCCCCGAGCCGAGCACCGCCGGATCGTCGCGCGGAACGTCCGATATCATGAACGCTTCGATCAGGGCACCGCGAAAGAGGCCCGGCAGGCGGCCACCTTTCACCAGCGACAGCGAGGCGCGCTTTGCATTGAGGCGCTCGACGTCGAGTCGTTCCGCCAGCGCATGATCGTAAAGCGCGCGGAGGTCGGAAAGGCTGACGCCGGGCGCCGGCACTTCGAGGAGCGCCGACGCGCCGCCGGACACGAGTAGCAGAACGCGGCTGCCGGGTGGCGTCGAATCGGCAAACTCGATCAGGGCCCGCCCGGCCGCCAGGCTCCGCTCGTCCGGGCGCGGATGGCCCGCCTCCAGGCAGCGCATGCCGCGACGTCCGGCGAGTTCGCCCGGGACCGCGCCCTGAGGCGCCACGACGAGACCGCGCTGCAAGCGCGCGCCGAGCGCATCGGCCGCGCCCAGCATCATGCTCGCGGCGGCCTTGCCC
>JBOHZO010000113.1:0-4171 GCA_050738555.1 Steroidobacteraceae bacterium
GCCCTCGTTCGCTCACCCGGGCCCCCGTCGGGTCCGCACGCGCGGCGCGCTGTCGCCTCGTTCCGGCGGTTCATGCGAGGCGAATCCTCGAAACTCGGCTACGGCGGCCGACCGCGCTATTCGAATAGCTGCGGATTCACGTCGACGTCCGCATTGGCACGCATCGACGTGACGTAAACGTTCGCATCCGACATTGCGATCCGGTCACGTGCGGCATCGAGTTCCTGCTGCTTCAATTCAGGAGAGAGCGTGGCGAGCTTGCCGTTTTCGACCGCGGTGACCGTCCAGATCGCGCTGTCGCCGCTCGCGAGCGCGGCAACGCCGTAGCGCGGCTGATCCGCGGGCGGCGCCGCGCGGAACGCCGCGTCCCTGACTTCGGCCGGTACCGCGGTATCGTCACGGCGCACCGGCTTCGGCACATGCGTCGCAGCCCCGCCCCGCCACTTCACGGTCGCCGCTTCCCAGGAGCCGCCCTCATTCAATTCCGCGACGATTTCAGCGGCCCGCGCGGCCGCCAGCTTGCCCGCCTCGGCGAGCCGGGCGGACTCGGCGACCTGCACGCGCACTTCCCCGAGCGGTCGCGCGCGTGCCGGCTCGTGTGCGACGACGCCGAGCGCGACCACCCGTCCCGGCGCAAGCTCGACCGTCCGTAGCTCGCGGCCGGCGAGCACCTCCGGCGAAAACACCGCCTCCACGACCGCAGGCGTCGCGCCGAGCTCGGTGCTGCCCGATCGCATGAAACGCTCGATGCGCTTGGCCGGCAGCTTCATCTTCGCGGCGACTGCCGCGAGATCGCCCGAAGCCTCGAAGGCAAGCGTGTCGAGCTCCTCCTGCGCGTCGCCGAAGACTTTTTCGACCTTTGTGCGGCGCAGTTCCGGCTCGAGTTCCGCCCGCACTTCGTCGAAGTTCCGGACCGATTCCTCGTCGACGGCTTCGAGCTTGATCACGTGCCATCCGAATTCGCTCTCGACGGGCCCGCGGATTTCGCCCGGGCTCATTCCCCACAGCGCGTCGCCGAAGGCTGCGACGTAGTCGCCGCGCTCGGCGAAGCCGAGATCGCCGCCCGCTTCCCGGGAGCCGGTGTCGTCCGACAGCTCGCGCGCCAGGGCGGCGAAGTCCTCCCCGGCGCGCGCCCGCTCGTAAGCACGCTTCGCCTTCGCTTCGGCGGCCGCCTCGTCCTCGCCGACCTCGATCAGGATGTGCCGCGCGTGGCGCCTGCCGGCCTGCGTGTAGCGGGCCTTGTTTTCCTCGTAGAACTGGCGGAGCTCTTCCTCGTCGATCGCGGCATCGGCCGCGAATGCGTCGATGTCGAGCTCGATGAAATCGACGGTCGCCTGTTCCTCCGTCATGTACTGCGACTTGTTCGCCTCGTAATGAGCCTGGATCGCCGTGTCGTCCTGCGTCACGGCAGCCGCGAATTCCGTCGCCGGCAGGATCGCGAAGCCGAGCGTGCGCGCCTGGTTCCGCAGCGCGACCTGGCGCTCGAGCTCGGCGGGCAGCACGAAGGCGGAGCTGTAAAGGCCCTGGTCGAGCTGTCGCGCGAGCACGAACTCGCGCTGCCCGGCCTCGAACTGCGTCGGCGACATGTTGAGCGAGGAGAGCGCGGCGCGATACGCGTCGGGCGAGAACTCGCCGCCGACCTGGAATGCGGGAACCTCGCGGATCGATTCCAGCACCTCCGCGTTGGTCGCCTCGAAATCGAGCTTCTGCGTCCGCTGGCGGATCAGCTCGGCGCGTATCGCCTGCTCCAGCACCTGCTGCTGCATCGCCGTCTGCATCTCCTCGGGGACGCCGGCGGCGCCGAAGGCCGCCTGGTAGCGGGACATCTGGTCGTTGTAGGTCTGCAGCACGTCGTCCACGGAGATTTCGCGGCCGTTGACCTCGATGCCGCGCGCCTTGGTGAAGCCGCCCACGCTGACGTCGACGCCCCAGAACACGAACACGACGCCGAGCGCGACCAGAATCGTGATCGCGAAAATTCCCTTCAGCTTGTCGTGAATCGTCTGCAGCATGTCTGATCGGCGCCAAAAAAACGGGGCGCTAGGTTAGCATGATCGCCCTGCCCCGTAGCCAGGAGCGCGCGATGCCGACTCGAGCCGCTTGTCTTCCTCTCATTGCATTGTCCGTGTCGATGCAGGCAGGCGCCGCGCCGGCGAAACCGGTATTCGCGCCGACGGACGTGTTCGCGCTCGAATGGGCGAGCGACCCGGAGATCGCGCCGGACGGCTCGCAGGTCGCCTACGTGCGCCAGTCGTTCGACATCAAGACCGACAAGCGCCGCAGGGCGATCTGGCTCGTCGACAAGGACGGCACGAATCATCGGCCGCTCGCGGGCGGCCCGGCCAACGAATCGAGCCCGCGCTGGTCGCCGGATGGCTTGCGCCTGGCCTTCGTCGCGAGCGATGCCGACGGCGCGCAGATCCACGTGCGCTGGCTCGCAGAGGGCGTCACCTCGCGCGTCACGAACCTGATCGAGGCGCCGTCGCGCCTCGCGTGGTCGCCGGACGGACGCCAGCTCGCCTTCGTGATGCGCGTTGCCACCAAGCACGAGCCGCTCAAGGTCAAGCTGCCGGAAGCGCCGAAGGGCGCGTCCTGGGCCGAGCCCCTCAAGGCGATCGACCGCATGGTCTATCGCGCCGACGGCGAAGGCTTCCTGCCGGATGCCTTCAGCCACGTCTTTGTGGTGCCGGCGGACGGCGGCTCGGCGCGACAGCTCACGGACGGCCCATGGGAGCACGAAGACCTCGCCTGGACGCCCGACGGCAGGGAATTGCTGGTGTCGGCCAATCGCCGGCCCGACGCGGACCTGATGCCCGCAGACACCGAGATCCACGCCGTCGACGTCGCGACCGGCGGGATTCAAGCCCTGACCAAACGCTTCGGGCCGGATGCCTCGCCCGCTGTCTCGCCGGACGGCAAACACATCGCCTACACGGGTTTCGACGATGAGTTCCAGGGATACCAGCGCGCCCGCCTCTATGTGCTGCGCCGCGACAGCGGGGAGATCCGCGAGCTCGCGGCGGAGCTCGACCGCGACGCCGAAGCTCCCGTGTGGAGCCGCGATGGGCGCCGCATTTATTTCAGCTTCGACGACCAAGGCGCCTCGCGGATCGCGGAGGTCGAACTGGCCGGCCGCGTCACGAATCTAGTGGACGATCTTGGCGGCGAAAGCTGGTCACGGCCTTATAGCGGCGGCTCTTTTTCCGTCGCGCGCGATGGCACGATCGCCTACAGCGCGAACGACGCGCTGGCTCCGGCCGAAGTCGGCTTGTTCGACGGCGGCAAGTCACGGCGGCTGACGAACCTCAACGCCGAACTGCTCGGGGAACGGGAACTCGGCCGCGTCGAGGAAATCTGGACGACTTCCGCGGTGGACGGCAGGCGCATCCAGAGCTGGCTGATCCACCCGCCGGGCTACGATCCGTCGAAGAAGCACCCGATGATCCTCGAGATCCACGGCGGGCCTTTCGCGAACTACGGGCCGCGCTTCGCCGCAGAGCTGCAGCTCTACGCGTCAGCGGGCCATGTCGTGCTCTTCTCGAATCCGCGCGGCAGCACGAGCTACGGCGAGGAATTCGGCAACCTGATCCATCACGCCTACCCCGGACGCGACTACGACGACCTGATGTCGGCCGTGGACGCGGCGATTGCGAAGGGCGGGATCGACGAGAACCGCCTGTTCGTGACGGGCGGCAGCGGCGGCGGCGTACTGACCGCCTGGATCGTCGGCACGACGGACCGTTTCCGCGCGGCCGCCGTGCAGAAGCCTGTGATCAACTGGGCGAGCTTCGTGTTGACGGCCGACTTGCCGAACATCTTCTACAAGTACTGGTTCGAGACGCCGCCGTGGGAGGACTACAACGCATACTGGCAGCGCTCGCCGTTGTCGCGCGTCGGCAATGTCAAGACGCCGACGATGGTCGTCACCGGGGAGGAAGATTTTCGGACTCCGATGTCGGAATCCGAGCAGTATTACCAGGCATTGCGCCTGCGCGGCGTCGACACCCTGCTCGTTCGTGTGCCGGGCGCTCCGCACGCCCTCGACCAGCGCCCCAGCCAGCTCATCTCACGCATCGCCTACATCCTCGCCTGGTTCGCCAAGCACGACACTGCTGCGTCGCCGCAGCCGGCCGCCGCGGGCGAGCCGTCCTCGCGAGCGGGCGAATAAAGT
>JBOHZO010000114.1:0-4294 GCA_050738555.1 Steroidobacteraceae bacterium
GGCTCTCGCGCTCGCGCCGGCCGGTCGAGATGAACGACTTCACTTCGAAGGACGCGTCGAGGTCGGCGTCGCTCATCGCGATCGCTTCCTGCGGCGGAAAATCGTTGCCACCTGAGATTTCGACCTCAATCTCGTACTCGCCGATGCGGAAACGATCGCCTTGCGCGAGCTGATGGGGGCGATCCGGCCCGAGCGCCTCGTCGGCGTCGTTGACGAATGTCCCGTTGGTGCTCGTGTCCCTGAGCCACCAGGTTCCACCGCGATGCTCGATCGCGGCGTGGCGGCCGGAAACATAGCGCTCCGGATCCCTGAGCACCCAGTCGTTGCTCGCATGGCGCCCGATGCGGCCGCCGTTGACGCCGAAGGTCCAGCGCGCGTGCTCGCCGGCCGTCGCCGCGTTGTCGCTGACAATTTTCAGCCTGAGCGCCATCGCACATCACGCCTCGTTGGGCCGCTATAATAACGCGCCCACGGCAGGGCGACCCCCACTCCGATCATGGCCGCAAGTCACATATTCAGGATCGTTTTCGTCAACCAGGGCAAGGTCTACGAGATCTACGCCCGCAAGGTCAGCCATGGCGGGCTTTTGGGCTTCGTCGAAGTCGAGGAACTGGTCTTCGGCGAACGCAGCAGCGTCGTGCTCGATCCGTCGGAAGAACGCATAAAGTCCGAGTTCGCCGGCGTCAAGCGGAGCTACTTGCCGCTGCACGCGATCATCCGCATCGACGAGGTCCGCAAGCAGGGCGTCAGCAAGATCAGCGTGCTCGAAGGCGGCAATGTCGCGCAGTTTCCCGTCGCCCTGTATCCGGCCGGCAGCGATCCGGGCGTGAAGCGCTGACGGCTTGATGCTGCTGTACCGAGGCGCGCCGGCACTTTCACCATTCCGGATCGAGAGACTGCTCGCGGCGCTCCGGCGCATGGAGCCCGCGGTCCGCGGCGTCACCGTCGATTTCCTGCACTTCGTCGAGACCGAACGCGAGCTGACGCCTGTCGAGTTGACGGTCCTCGAGCGGCTCCTCGATCACGACAGGCGGCAAGCGCCGCCTGAGGGCGACGGCCGGCTGCTGCTCACCGTGCCGCGGCCGGGAACGATTTCGCCCTGGTCGTCGAAGGCCACCGACATCGCGCGAGTCTGCGGGCTCGCAGCCGTGCATCGCATCGAGCGCGGGAAGGCCTGGCGAATCGCGGCCGACCGCGAACTGACGCCCGCCGGGCTCGCGAAACTCGCGGCTGCGCTCTTCGATCCGATGACGGAGTCCCTGATGGCGGATGCGGCGGAGGCCGGGCGGCTCTTCGCCACGCACCCGCGCGGTCCGCTCGGGCGGATCGTGCTCGGCGACCTGCCCCGTGAGGCGCTCGCGCGCGCGAACTCTGAGCTCGGGCTCGCGATGTCGGACGATGAAATCGCCTATCTCGCGGACGTCTTTGCGCGCCTCGGGCGCGACCCGACCGACGTCGAGGTGATGATGTTCGCGCAGGCGAACAGCGAACATTGCCGCCACAAGATATTCAACGCGGACTGGTGCATCGACGGCGCCGCCGCGCCGCTTTCGCCGTTCGCGATGATCCGCCACACGCACGAGCGAAGTCCGGGCGGCGTGCTCTCCGCGTATAGCGACAATGCCGCCGTGCTCGAGGGAGCCCGCGGCGCGCGATTCTTTCCTTCGGCCGCGCATCGCGAGTACGGCTGGCACGAGGAGCCGGTCGACATCCTGATCAAGGTCGAGACCCACAACCACCCGACCGCGATCTCGCCGTTTCCGGGCGCGGCGACCGGATCCGGCGGCGAGATCCGGGACGAAGGCGCGACCGGCCGCGGCGCGAAGCCGAAGGCGGGCCTCGTCGGATTCACCGTGTCGAATCTCCGCATCCCGGAATTCGTGCAGCCCTGGGAATCGGATCACGGCCGCCCGGCGCGCATCGCCTCTGCGCTCGACATCATGCTGGAAGGCCCCATCGGCGCGGCGGCGTTCAACAACGAGTTCGGACGGCCGGGCATCCTCGGTTACTTCCGCACCTGCGAGCTGCGGCTCGCCGGCGATCGCGAAGGCGTCGTGCGGGGCTTCCACAAGCCGATCATGATCGCCGGCGGTCTCGGCAGCGTGCGGCGCATGCACGTCGAGAAGCGGTCGTTGCCCGCGGGCGCACCGCTCGTCCTGCTCGGGGGCCCGGCGATGTTGATCGGCCTCGGCGGCGGCGCGGCGTCGTCCCAGGACAGCGGCATCGGCAGCGAGCAGCTCGACTTTGCGTCGGTGCAACGCGGTAATCCGGAAATTCAGCGGCGCGCGCAGCAGGTCATCGACGCCTGCTGGGCGATGGGCGAGGGCAATCCGATCCTCATCATCCATGACGTCGGCGCCGGCGGACTTTCGAATGCCGTGCCCGAGGTCGTGGCCAGGGGCGGCGGCGGGCGCATCGATCTCGCCGCGGTGCCGTGTGACGAGCCCGGCATGTCGCCGCTCGAGATCTGGTGCAACGAGGCGCAGGAACGCTACGTGCTGGCGCTCGCGCGGGAGCAACTCGTCGCGTTCGTCGCCTTGTGCCGGCGCGAGCGCTGCCCGCACGCGGTCATCGGCCATGCGAGCGATGACGGCAGGCTCGTCGTGCGGGATGCGCGCTCGGACGAGCTGGTGGTGGACATGCCCGTATCCGATCTCCTCGGCCGGCCACCGCGCATGCGGCGGGACGCGCGGCGTCGCGGGCGTGCCGGAGACGGCTTCGACGGGTCCCGGCTCGAGGTCGCTGAAACCCTTCGGCGCCTGCTGTCCCTGCCGGCGATCGCCGACAAGGGTTTTCTCGTGACGATCGGCGACCGGTCCGTCGGCGGACTGATCAGCCGCGATCCGCTGGTCGGCCCCTGGCAAGTTCCGGTCAGCGACGTCGCCGTGACGCTGTCGGGGCTCAGGGGCTCGCGCGGCGAGGCCATGGCGCTCGGTGAACGTCCCATGATCGCGCTGCTCGACGCGCCGGCATCGGGCCGCATGGCGGTCGGCGAGGCGATCACGAACATCGCGGCCGCCGACGTGCGGCAACTGAGTGACGTCAAGCTTTCGGCGAACTGGATGGCCGCCTGCGGCGAGCCGGGCGAGGACGCCGACCTGTATGACACGGTGCGCGCGGTCGGCCTGGAACTCTGTCCGGCCCTCGGCATCGCGATTCCCGTCGGCAAGGATTCGCTGTCGATGCGTTCAACCTGGCGTGCGGAGGGCAGCGAGCGATCGGTCATCGCGCCGCTTGCGCTCGTCGTGAGCGCTTTCGCCCCGGTGGCGGACGCGCGGCGCACGCTGACTCCGGTGCTCGATCCGACGGCGGGCCCCTGCGTGCTGCTGCTCCTCGATCTGGGCGCGGGCCGCGATCGTATCGGCGGATCCTGCCTCGCGCAGGTGTACGGCAAGGTCGGCGGCGTCGTGCCCGACGTCGACGACGCGGCGCGTCTCGCTTCATTCTTCGCCGCGTTGCGCGAACTGCGGGATGCGGGTCTCGTGCTCGCCTACCACGACCGGTCGGACGGCGGGCTCGCGGTCACGCTGGTCGAAATGGCTTTCGCGGGAAGGACGGGCATCGACATCGAACTCGGCGCGATCGAAAGACCCGTCGCCGCGCTCTTCAGCGAAGAGCTCGGCGCTGTCCTGCAGGCTCGGGCTTCCGACGTAGAACGCATCGGGGCCGTGCTCGCGCGGCATGGACTTGCGGAATTTTCACGGCCGATCGGCAAGGTCGTGGCCGGGCGGCGGATCCGCATCTCGGCCGCCGGAAGCGTGCTGCTCGACGGGGACCGCGTGCGGCTGCGTGAAATCTGGTCCGCGACCAGTTGGCGGATGCAGCGGCTTCGCGACGAGCCTACTTGCGCGGACGAGGAGCGCGACGCGCGCCTCGACGATGACGATCCGGGCCTCGCCTGGCGACTCACGTACGATCCCGAGGAAGACATCGTCGCGCCGATGATCGCGGCCGGCAGCAGGCCGCGCGTCGCCATCCTCCGCGAGCAGGGCGTGAACAGCCAGGTCGAGATGGCCGCCGCCTTCGATCGCGCCGGCTTCACCGCCGTCGACCTGCACATGACGGACCTGATCGACGGCGGCGCGACGCTCGAGGGCTTCCACGGTCTCGTCGCCTGCGGCGGATTCAGTTACGGCGACGTGCTCGGCGCCGGCGAGGGCTGGGCCAAGTCCATCCTGTATCACCCGCAGACCCGCGACGAGTTCCAACGCTTCTTCGAGCGCAGCGACACGTTCTCGCTGGGCGTCTGCAATGGCTGCCAGATGTTCGCGGCGCTCGCCGAACTGATACCCGG
>JBOHZO010000115.1:0-7727 GCA_050738555.1 Steroidobacteraceae bacterium
CGGCACCTTGACCGCGAGCCGCTTGGGCGCGCGCATGCGTCCCTGGCCGGCGCACCTGGGGCAGGGATCCTTGATGATCGCGCCGCGCCCCTTGCAGCGCGGGCAGGTCTGCTGCACGGCGAATATGCCCTGGCTGATTCGCACCTGACCCTGCCCGTGGCAGGTTTCGCAGGTGACCGGCGCGTGGCCCGGCGCGCTGCCCGAGCCCGCGCACAGGTCGCATTCCTTCACCGCCTGGAAATCGATCTCGGTGCTGGTCCCGAACACCGCCTGCTCGAGATCGAGCGTCAGCTCGTAGCGCAGATCTGCGCCGCGGTAGACGGCGCTGCGCCCGGCGCGCCGGCCGCCGCCGAAGATGTCGCCGAACATGTCGCCGAAAATGTCGCCGAAGGCGTCGGACGGGCTGAATCCCTGGCCGGCGCCGCGCGCCGCGTCGAGTCCTGCGCGGCCGTACTGGTCGTACGCGGCGCGCTTGTGCGCATCCGTCAGGATCTCGTAGGCCTCCTTGGCTTCCTTGAAGCGCTCCTCGGCCTCCTTGTCATCGGTATTGCGATCCGGGTGGTACTTCATCGCAAGGCGCCGGTATGCCTTGGTGATGGCATCCTCGGTGGCGTTTCTCGGCACGCCCAGCACCTGGTAGAAGTCACGCTTCGCCATGGAGCTCCGCACGCGCGACCGCCGGACGACCCGATGTCACCCGGCGGCCGGCGAAATGGCGCACTCGGGAGCCCGCCGTCAGTGCGGCTTCGATCCCTTGTCCTTAATCTCTTCGAATTCGGCGTCGACTACGTCGTCCTTCCCGGCGTCGGCGCCCGGTTTCTCGGACGCCCCAGCCGCCGCGCTCGCCGCTTCCGCCTGGTAGGCGCGCTGCACGACCGGCGCGCTGACCTTCGCAAGCGCCTCGGCCTTGTGCTCGATCGCCGCCTGGTCGTCGCCCTTCAGGACGCTGCGCAGGTCATTCAATGCCGCTTCGATCGCCACACGCTCCTCGCCGGTCACCTTGTCGCCGAGGTCTTTGACCGACTTGTCGGTGGCATGCAGGAGCGCATCGGCGCGATTGCGCGTCTCGACGAGCTCGCGGAATTTCTTGTCCTCTGCGGCGTGCGCTTCCGCGTCGCGCACCATCTGCTTGATCTCCTCCTCGGAGAGGCCGCTCGAAGCCTTGATGACGATCTTCTGCTCCTTGCCGGTCGCCTTGTCCTTGGCGGACACGTGCAGGATGCCGTTGGCATCGATGTCGAAGGTCACCTCGATCTGAGGCATGCCACGCGGCGCCGGCGGGATGTCGGAAAGGTCGAACTTGCCGAGCGACTTGTTGTCCGTCGCGCGATCGCGCTCGCCCTGAAGCACGTGAATCGTCACGCTGCTCTGGTTGTCCTCGGCGGTCGAGAAGACCTGCGAGGTTTTGGTCGGGATGGTCGTGTTCTTTTCGATGAGGCGCGTCATCACGCCGCCCAGCGTCTCGATGCCGAGCGAAAGCGGCGTGACGTCGAGCAGGAGGACGTCCTTGACGTCGCCCGCGAGCACGCCGCCCTGAATCGCGGCGCCGATCGCGACCGCCTCATCCGGGTTGACGTCCTTGCGCGGTTCCTTGCCGAAGAGATCCTTGACCGCTTTCTGGACGAGCGGCATGCGCGTCTGGCCGCCGACCAGGATCACCTCGTCCACCTCGCTGATCGAAAGGCCCGCGTCCTTCAATGCCACGCGGCAGGGCTCGACCGTGCGATTGACGAGATCCTCGACCAGCGACTCGAGCTTCGCGCGCGTGAGCTTGAGCGTCAGGTGCTTCGGGCCCGAGGCGTCAGCCGTGATGTACGGCAGGTTGATCTCGGTCTGCTGGCCGGACGACAGCTCGATCTTCGCCTTCTCGGCCGCTTCTTTCAGCCGCTGCACGGCGAGCGGGTCCTTGCGCACGTCGACGCCGCTTTCCTTCTGGAACTCGGTCGCGACGTAATCGATGATCCGGCGGTCGAAGTCTTCGCCGCCCAGGAAGGTGTCGCCGTTCGTGGACAGCACCTCGAACTGGCGCTCCCCGTCCACGTCCGCGATCTCGATGATGGAAATGTCGAAGGTGCCGCCGCCCAGGTCGTAAACGGCGATCTTGCGATCCTTGCCTTTCTTTTCCATGCCGTAGGCGAGCGCGGCGGCCGTCGGCTCATTGATGATGCGCCGCACGTTGAGGCCGGCGATGCGGCCGGCGTCCTTGGTCGCCTGGCGCTGAGCGTCGTTGAAATAGGCCGGCACCGTGATCACGGCGTCGGTGACGGTCTCGCCGAGGTAGTCCTCGGCCGTCTTCTTCATTTTCATGAGTACGCGCGCCGAAATCTCCGGCGGCGCCATCTTTTTGCCTTGGGCCTCGAGCCAGGCGTCGCCATTGTCGGCGCGCACGATCTTGTAGGTCTCGAGCGGGATGTCCTTCTGGACCACGGCATCATCGTACCGGCGCCCGATCAGGCGCTTGACGGCATGAAACGTGTTCTGGGGATTCGTGACGGCCTGGCGCTTGGCCGGCTGGCCGACCAGGATTTCGCCGTCTTTCGTGAACGCGACGACCGATGGCGTGGTGCGGTCGCCCTCGCTGTTTTCGATGACCTTGGGCGTGCTCCCCTCCATGACGGCCACGCAGGAGTTCGTGGTGCCCAGGTCGATTCCAATGATCTTGGCCATTGTCAGGTTCCGGGATGGTTGAACTGGTCTACCAATTGGGGACGGCGGGGACTGGTTTCAACCGCCAGAGGGCGCCGGATTCGTCGCCGGCGTGGCCGAAACGATCACTCGCGCCGGGCGCAGCAGGCGCCCGTTCAGGAGCCAGCCTTTCTGCACCACCTCGAGCACGGTGTGGGGCGGGTGCTCAGCCGACTCCCGCATCGCCATGGCCTCGTGCAGGGCAGGATCGAATGGCTGGCCCGTCGGGTCGACCACGGCGATGCCGGCTCGCTCGAATGCCTTGTGCAGGAGGCGAAGCGTCGCCCGCTGGCCCTCGATCAGGGCCGCAGCGTCGGCACTGCCGGCCGATTCGAGCGCCAGCGCGAGCGTGTCGGCGACCGGCAGCAGCTCTGCGGCGAGTCGTTCCACGCCGTATTGCCGGGCCCCCTCGATTTCGCGCGCCGCGCGTTTGCGGAAATTCTCGAGCTCGGCCATTGCGCGGAGGTAATCGGCGCGATGCTGCTCGGCGCGGGCCTCGGCGTCCCTCAGGGCTGCCGCCGTCGGGTCCTCGGCAGGCTCGGCGCCTGCCTCGACCACTTCGGGCTGTTCCGTGTCGGTTGCGTTCATGCGGGCCGGGTTTTGGGTTCAGTCGCGCGAATTCAAGGCCGAGCCTAGCATTCGCGCCGCGATGTCCACGACCGGGATCACCCGTTCATAGGCCATCCGGGTGGGGCCGATGACGCCGAGCACGCCGACCACGCGATCGTCCTGCGTGTACGGCGCCACCACGACACTGCAATCGTCGAGGATTCGGTGGCCTGATTCGTGGCCGATGAAGATCTGCACGCCTTCCGCGTGCAGGCTCTGGTCCAAGAGATGCAGGATGTCGCGCTTCTCGTTGAACGCCTCGAACAGGCGCCGCAGGCGGTCGACGTTCGACATCTCGGCAAATCCCATGAGGTTGGTTTCCCCGGCGACCACCATGTCGGCGTCCGGCGCGTCCGGCTGCTCGGCAAACGCCCGCTGCGCGAGCGTGATCGCGTCGACCATCAGGCGGTTCATCTGCTCGCGCGTCTCCTGGAGCTGCGCGACCAGGCGCGCGCGGACTCCCGAGAGCTCCTGGCCGGCAAACAGCTCGTTCAGGTAAACCGCCGCCCGGCGCAACTCATCCGCGGAAAAATGCCGGTCGAGCTGCACGACACGGTTCTGCACCTCGCGGCCGTTGACGACGAGGATCGTGAGCACCCGGTTGCCCGACAGGCCGACGAATTCGATCTGCGAGAGGGACGCATGAGTCTCGCGAGGCACCGTCACGACTCCCGCGAGATGGGTGAGGCTCGAAACCAGCTGCGAGGCGGCGGTCACGAGCGCCTTCGGATCGCCGGCGCGCAGATCGA
Organism: Steroidobacteraceae bacterium; assembly: GCA_050738555.1. Lineage (GTDB taxonomy): Bacteria > Pseudomonadota > Gammaproteobacteria > Steroidobacterales > Steroidobacteraceae > SCUD01. The sequence goes on from JBOHZO010000115.1 coordinate 4,044, forward strand.
AATGACGCTTCAACTCGGCGATTTCGGCCTGCGCGGGCGGCTGAAAGCGGAGTAGCGCGTTGACGAAGTAGCGGTAGCCCTTGTCCGTCGGCACGCGACCGGCGGAGATGTGCGGCGAACTGACGAAGCCGTGCTCCTCGAGGTCGGCCATCACATTCCTGATGGTCGCCGCGGACAGGCTGAGTCCGGATTCACGCGTCAACGTGCGCGAACCGACCGGCTGGCCGTCGCGTACATAGCACTCGACCAGCGTTCGCAGCAGCTGTTGCGCGCGATCGCTGGGCTCCGCTTCCGTGCCGCCCGTACGGTCAGACATAAGTCCCTGTTACCAAAGGAAAATGACAATCGCTTCGGGCATGGGCGTCAAACTAGCAATCGACCTCGGCGAGTGTCAAGGCGCCTGCGACGCCGGTTGAGCCGATTGTGGCCCGCGCCGGGCGTGCGTGCTAAAAAGCCTCAAAACCGGATGAACAAACACTTTTCCCGCATCGCCCTGGTCGGCAAGGTCGAGGATGCCCGCGTCGCCGATTCGATGGCGGCGCTGGCGACCCATTTGCGCGCCCGCGGATTGACGGTGCTCATCGACGAAGACGCCTCCATCGACGGGTTGCCCGCCGGTCTCGAGCGCAGGCCAGTGGGCGAGCTCGGCAAGGACGCCGACCTCATCGTGGCGATCGGCGGGGACGGGACGATGCTGTTTGCGGCGCAACTGGCGCTCGGCCGCGGTGTGCCACTCGTCGGCGTCAACCGTGGCCGCCTCGGATTCCTGACGGATGTCACGCCGGACGAAATGATCGGCAATGTCGATGCCGTTCTCGCGGGCCGGTACGAAACCGACGCGCGCCAGTTGCTGGCCGCCCGACTTGCGCTGCCGGATGGCCGCACGCTCGACTGTCGCGCGCTCAACGACGTCGTGGTCCAGCGCCACGAATCGGGGCGCATGGTCGAGCTCGAGATCTGGATCGACGGCTCCTTCGTCAATATGCACGGCGGCGACGGCCTCGTGATCGCGAGCTCGACGGGCTCGACGGCTTACGCCCTTTCCTGCGGCGGTCCGATCATTCATCCAGCACTCGGAGCCGTCGTCATCGCGCCGATTTCGCCGCATACACTCTCGGACAGGCCGATCGTCGTCCGCCGCGAGAGCCGGATCGAGATCCGCCTGGTCGCGCGCTCCGGCGCGCACGCCGAAATCACGTGCGACGGCATGCTATTCGGCGCCCTCGAGCCGCAATCGCGGCTCCTGATCGAGCCCGCGGTCGAGGGCATCACCCTGCTGCATCCGCCGGGTCACGACTACTTCCGCTTGTTGCGGTCGAAATTGCACTGGGGCCGGAGCGGCCGTTCCGGCGGCGAGGAGTACTGAGCATGCTCGCGCATCTCCGGATCCGCGACTTCGCGATCATTGATGCGGCGGAACTCGAGCTCGCCGGCGGGCTCACGGCGCTCACCGGGGAGACCGGCGCCGGGAAATCGATCATCGTCGACGCAGTGATGCTCGCCCTCGGCGGACGCGCGAGCACCGAGGCGCTGAGGCACGGCGCAGAGCGAGCCGAAATCACCGCGACATTCGACTTCGGCTGCAATGCCGGCGTGCGACACTGGCTCGATGAACAGGCGATTGATGCAAGCGACGGCGAGATCGTGCTCCGGCGCGTGATCGGGCGCGACGGACGATCGCGGCAGTACGTCAACGGCCAGGTGCTGCCGGCGCAGACCGTCCGCGAGCTCGGCGAGATGCTGATCGAAATCCACGGCCAGCAGGAGTTCCAGTCGCTCGTCAACCGTAATGCGCAACGCGAAACCGTCGACGGTCACGGCGACTCTGCAAAGTTCACCGGCGGCGTCGCGGAGCTCGCGATCGAATGGCGGCGCCTGACGGCGGAGCGGGATACGCTCGCGGCGCTCGCGCGCGACCGGACCTCGCGAATCGAGCTGCTGCGCTACCAGGTGGGCGAGCTCGAGGCGCTCAATCTCGGCGCCAGCGAAGTGGAGGCGCTGATCGAGGAGCGAATGCGCCTCGCCAATCGCGGCCGCCTCGCGCAAGCCGCGCAAGGCGCGCTCGTGCTCTGCTTCGACGGCGACGGATCCGATGCGCACGCGCTGGCGGCGCGCGCGGCAAGCCAGTTGCGGGCGGCGGCGGCACTCGACCCGCGCCTGGTCGAAGCACTGGCCCTGGTCGAGGAATCGCTCATCTCGTTGCATGAATCGGGCGCCCGGCTCGGTGCCTACCTCGAGACGCTCGACGCCGATCCGGCGCGACAGGACGAGGTCGAGCGGCGCGTCGCGGCAATCGAGGAACTCGCCCGCAAGCACCGCGTGGAGGCTCCCGCGCTGCCATCGCAGCTCGCAGATCTGCGCTCGCAGCTGCTGCAGCTCGAGCAATCCGGACTCGAGCTCGGCAGACTCGACGGATGCATCGCCGACGTCCGCGCACGCTATGACGCCGCAGCCGCCAAGCTCTCCGCGGCGCGGCGAGCGGCGTCACGCCGCCTCGCAACCTCCGTCACCGGCCTGATGCGCCAGCTCGGAATGCCCGGCGGAGAGTTCGAGATCGCGGTGGAGACGACATCCGGGGAGGATCCCCAGGCCGCCGGCGCCGACCGCGTCGAGTTCCTCGTCAGCGCGAATCCAGGCGAGCCGCCGAAGCCGGTCGCGAAGGTCGCCTCCGGCGGCGAGCTTTCTCGCATCAGCCTCGCGGTGCGGGTCGCGGCAGCAGACCGCCACGCGCGGACCTGCATGATTTTCGACGAGGTGGATTCCGGCATCGGCGGCGGGGTCGCGGAGATCGTCGGCAGGAAACTCCGCGAACTCGGGGATCGCGGCCAGGTGCTTTGCGTGACGCACCTCGCTCAGGTCGCGAGCCAGGCTCATCACCAGCTCCGCGTCACGAAGCTGACCGACGCGCGCACCAGCCGCACCTCGGTCAGCGCGCTCAGGCAAGACGAGCGAATCGAGGAGCTCGCGCGCATGCTGGGCGGCATCGAAATCACGCGCAAGGCGCGCGAGCACGCGCGCGAAATGCTGCGGACGCCGGAGGCCGCCGGCTGATCCGGCCCGATCAGCTCCGCTTGCGGCGGTGCTGGCAATTCTCGCGGCGGCAACGGCCGTAGAGGATCAGATTGTGTTCCTCGATGTCGAAGCCGAGGCGATGCGCCACGTCGAGCTGGCGCCGCTCGATGCCGCAGTCGACGAACTCCTCCACCCGCCCGCAGTCCATGCAGATGATGTGATCGTGATGCTCGCCTTCGTTCAGCTCGAAGACCGCGGTGCCGCCCTCGAAATGGTGGCGCTTCACGAGCGCGGCCGCCTCGAACTGTGTCAGGACGCGATACACGGTGGCGAGGCCGATGTCCTCGCTCTGGTCAATGAGCGCGCGGTAGATGTCCTCGGCCGAAAGATGCCGACCGTGATTGCCGGCCAGGATCTCGAGGATCTTGACGCGTGGCAGCGTCACCTTGAGTCCCGCCTTGCGCAGGTCACTGGTTTCCACCAACCGTCTCCGTCCCCGTGAATCGGGGCGATTCCGCTATGATGCGGCTCATTATCCTCCAGGACACTCGACGATGCGACTTGTTCGCGGCCCCGTAGCTTCGATCTGCGCGACCCTGGTGTTTGCGATTGCGGCCGCGGGCTGCGTGTATCGAATGGACATCCAGCAGGGAAATGTCCTCGACGCGGAAC
>JBOHZO010000116.1:0-29755 GCA_050738555.1 Steroidobacteraceae bacterium
CGGATGGCCCGTGTTCGCGCGCAAACTGCTGGCCGAAGCCCTCGGGCTCCGCATTGATGATGAAGTTGATGTCGCCCTGCCGGTGCAGCGTGACATTCTTGCTGCGATGGCGCGCCGTGACCGGGAATCCCATCCGGGCAAACAGCGCGCGCAACTGCTCGGTATCCGGTGCGGTGTATTCGACGAATTCGAATCCGTCGGTACCCATCGGATTGTGAATCGGGGCGGCCATCGGCGCGATTGTACCGGGTGTATAATTTGCCGCCATGCCGGGGCCCGGTTCACGGGCCGGGCGCGTCTGGAGTGTTGATGCTAGGCAGGATCCCGGCCGCCCGTCAGGCAATCATCGACCGCATCGCCGCCAGCGCCCGCCGCGCGCGCCGCCGCGGCATGCCGGTCGCCCCCGACCGGCTGGCGCGCTATTTCTATCACGGCGTTTCCGAGCTCGACCTGGTGCAGCGCACGCCCGAGGATCTCGCGGGCGCCGCACTCGCGGAGCTCGCACTCGGCCGCATGCGCCGGCCGGGCCGGTCGCTGGTGCGCGTCTTCAATCCCGAACCCGCGCGGGACGGCTTCGCGTCTTCGCACACCGTCATCATGGTCGTCACGGACGACATGCCGTTTCTCGTGGACTCGCTCGGCATGGTCTGCACTCAGAATGGGCTCGCGGTCCACCTGCTCGCGCATCCTGTGTTCTCGGTCGTCCGCGACCGGCGCGGCGGGCTGAAGTCCCTTTATCTCGAAAATCCGCCGGAAGCGGCAAAGCTCGAGTCCTGGCAACTCATCGAAATCGATCGCGAGCCCGATCCGCGACGGCTTGCCGCGATCGAGAAAAGCATCCGCAGCACGCTCGACGACATTCGCGCCGCGACAACCGACTGGCGGCGAATGCGCGGCAAGGCGCTGGATGTCGCGGTCGAGCTCGGCACGGCGAGGGTGCGCGGGCAGAAAAACGAGATCCGGGAAGCCCAGGCGCTGCTCGAGTGGATGGAGGACAACCATTTCACGTTCCTCGGCTACCGCGAGTACCGCCTGCGCCGCGGTCGCCAAAGGGACCGGCTGGTGCCAGTTGCACGCTCCGGGCTCGGCATCATGCGGCCGAAAGCGAGCCGCAAGCCCAGGTCCCTCGTGCTGAGCGGCGAAGTGCGCGCTTTCGCGCGTTCGGCCGAGCCGCTCATCATCACGAAGGCGAACTCGATCGCGACCGTCCACCGCTCGACCTATCTCGACTACATCGGCATCAAGACCTTCGACGCAGGCGGCAATGTGACGGGAGAGCGCCGCTTCGTCGGGTTGTGGACCTCCTCGGCCTACAGCCGGAGCCCCCGTGAAATTCCCGTGCTCCGGCACAAGATCCAGCGCGTCGTCGATCACTTCGGGTTGAAGGCCTCGAGCCACGACCACAAGGCACTCGTTCACGCACTCGAAACTTTCCCGCGCGATGAGCTCTTCCAGGCGACGATCCCGGACCTGATCCGGATCGTGCGCGGGGTCGTGAACCTCTACGAGCGCGCGCAGGTCCGCCTGTTCGTGAGGCGTGATATTTTCCGCCGCTTCTATTCCTGTCTGGTGTTCGTGCCGCGGGACCGCTACAACACCCAGGCACGCGAGCGAATCGAGGCACTAGCGCTGGAGGCATTTGGCGGCCTCGCGATCGAGTCGCAGGTCACGCTGTCCGAGTCCGTGCTCGCGCGGCTGCACATGCTGGTGCGCACGCCGCCGGATTCGGACGCGGGTGTCGACGCGGTCGAGCTCGAGCGCCGGATCGCCGAGACCGTGCGCACCTGGGAGGACCACCTGAAGGACGCGCTGTTGGACGCCTGCGGCGAAGCCGAGGCGCTCCGGCTGAACCGCGTCTGGGGCCCGGCGTTTCCCGCCGCCTACCAGGAAGACACGCCGTTCGACGTCGCCGTCGACGACGTCGCCACGCTGGAAAGCCTCGCGGCCGAGCCCGCGGGCCTTCGCATGAGCCTCTACCGCCGCGGGGACCAGCCAGCGCACAAGGTGCAGTTCAAGCTCTTCCGGAGCCATCGCCCGATTCCGATCTCGGACGTGCTGCCGACCATCGAGAACCTCGGCCTCAAGCTGATCAGCGAACGGCCCTATGAGATCTCGACTGCCTCCGGCAGCGTCTGGATACAGGATTTCGAACTCGAGCATCCGAGGGGCGTCCGCATCGACCTCGAAACCGACGGACCGCGATTCAAGGCGACGTTCGCGAGCGTCTGGACGGGAAACGCCGACAACGACGGCTTCAACCGGCTGGTCCTCGCTGCCGACCTCGACTGGCGCGAAGCGGTCGTGCTCCGCACCTATGCGCGCTGGTTCGGCCAGCTCGGAATATCGTTGTCCCAGGCCTACATCGAGGAAGCGCTCGCGAGCAACGCCGCCGCGGCCGGACATCTCCTGCGTCTCTTCCTCGCGCGCTTCGATCCCGCCTTGCAGAGACCGGTGCGGCGACGCGCGGAGCACGCGCACCGGCGCGCGCTCGAGCGGTTACTCGCGAAGGTGACCCGCATCGACGACGACCGCATTCTGCGCGCGTTCCTGTCGGCGATCGACGCGACGCTTCGCACCAACTATTTCCAGACCGACGTCAGCGGGGAGCCGCGGCCGTATCTCGCGATGAAGCTCGATCCGCGGCGCCTCGCGGAGGTGCCGTTGCCCAGGCCGATGTTCGAGATTTTCGTCCATTCCCCGCGCGTCGAGGGCGTCCATCTGCGAATGGGCTGGGTCGCGCGCGGTGGTCTGCGCTGGTCCGACCGGCGCGAGGATTTCCGGACCGAGATCCTGGGTCTGATGAAGGCGCAGAATGTCAAGAACACGGTGATCGTTCCGGTCGGCGCCAAGGGCGGTTTCGTTCCGCGCCGCCTGCCCGCGGCGCGAGACGAGGCCCAACTCGAGGGCTCCGAATGCTATAGGTGGTTCATTCGGGCGCTGCTCGACGTGACCGACAATGTCATCGGGGGAAAGATCGTGCCACCACGCGCGGTCGTCCGTCACGACGGGGACGACGCCTATCTCGTGGTCGCGGCGGACAAGGGCACGGCAAGGTTCTCGGACGTGGCCAACGCGATCTCCGAGCAATACGGCTTCTGGCTCGGCGATGCCTTCGCGTCCGGCGGGTCGGCCGGATACGACCACAAGGACATGGCGATCACCGCGCGCGGCGGCTGGGAATCGGTCCGGCGCCATTTCCGCGAGCTGGGCATCGACACGCAGTCGCAGGATTTCACGGTCACCGGCATCGGCGACATGTCGGGAGACGTCTTCGGCAATGCGATGCTGCTGTCCCCGCACATCCGCCTCCTCGCCGCATTCGATCACAGGCACATCTTCCTGGATCCCGCGCCGGACTCCACGCGGAGCCTTGCCGAGCGCAAGCGCATGTTCGGCCTGCCGCGCTCGAGCTGGGACGACTACGACAAGCGGCTGCTGTCGAAAGGCGGCGGCGTGCACTCGCGGCAGAACAAGTCGATCGCCCTCTCGCCCGAGGCGCGCGCGATACTCGGAATCGACGCGGCTGCGGCTTCGCCGGTCGAAATCATCCGCGCGATCCTGAAAATGCCGGTCGACCTGCTCTGGAACGGCGGCATCGGCACCTACGTCAAGTCAGCGGACGAGACCCACGCGGATATCGGCGACCGTGCGAACGACGCGGTCAGGGTCAACGGCCGCGAGCTCCGCTGCCGCGTCGTCGGCGAAGGCGGCAATCTCGGGTTCTCGCAACGAGGGCGCATCGAGTACGCCATGACCGGCGGCCGCATCAACACGGACTTCATCGATAATTCCGCCGGTGTCAACTGCTCCGACGTCGAGGTGAACCTCAAGATCCTGTTCAATCCGCTGATGGCCGCGGGACGGCTCCGCCGCCCGGCCCGGAATCGCCTGCTCGCGAGCATGACGGACGAAGTCGCGCGGCTGGTGCTGCGCAACAACTATCTCCAGAGCCTCGCGATCTCGACACTGCAGGCGCGCGCGGCGGAGCGCATCGCCGAGCTCGGCCACGTGATCCGCGCGCTCGGGCGCGCCGGCACGCTCGACCGCGCGCTCGAGGCCCTGCCCGCCGGTGACGAGATCGTCGAGCGGCGCCGGAAGGGCCTCGGACTCACGCGCCCGGAACTCGCGATGCTGCTGTCCTATTCCAAGATCTGGCTGTCGGACCGGCTCGGCGATTCGGACATCGCCGGCGATCCCTTCCTGAGCGGCGAGCTGACGCGCTATTTCCCGGAGCCGGTGCAACGGCGGTATCCGCGCGAAATCCTGCGCCACCAGCTCCGGCGCGAGATCATCGTGACGGCGATCACCAACAGCCTGGTCAACCGCATGGGTCCGGTGTTCGCGATCCGCATGCAGGAAGACACGGGCGCAAATGTCGGGAGCATTGCCCGCGCCTATTCGATTGCGCGCGAGATCACCGGCATGCGCGACCTTTGGGCGAATATCGAGGCGCTCGACGACCGCGCACCGACGGACCTGCAATACGACATGATCTACGAGACGACGCGCCTGCTGCGTCATCTCAGCTACTGGGTGCTGCGCAACCAAGGCGCGGACCTCGACATCGAACATGCCGTTTCCCGCCTGCAACCGGGAATCCGCGAGTTGATGCGCGATCTGCCCGAGCTGATCGAGGGGACCGAGGTCGAGCGGTATGACCGCGCGCTCCGGCGGTTTTCCCATGACGGCGTGCCAACGCGGGTCGCCCGCCGGGTCGCGAGCCTCGGGGCGATCAACGCCGGGGTCGACATCGTCGAGGTGGCGCTCGCGCGGCGCGCCCCGATCGGCCTTGCGGCCCGTATCTATTTCGGCCTTGGCGCGGCGCTCGGACTCGACTGGCTTCGGGACGAGATCGAGCACCTCGTCGTCGAAGGACACTGGCAGGCCGTGGCGCGCGGCAGTTTGCGCGAAGAGGCTTACTCGCTCCAGCGCCGCCTCTGCGACCGCGTGCTCGCCGGCAAGGCGCGCAAGGCGCGGGGCGACGCGTCCGCGCGCGTCGCCACATGGCTGAAGGCCGGCGGCGCAGCGGTCGAGAACCTGGGCCGCACGGTGCGAGAGATGAGGGCGACCGGAGCGGCGGACTTTCCGACCTTGTCGGTCGCGATCCAGGCCGTGCGGCGCCTGGTCGAGCGCTGAGCCCCGACGATGGCCGGCAAGCTCGTGTTCGTGCGCCACGGCCAGAGCACCTGGAATCTCGCGAATCTCTTCACCGGCTGGACCGACGTGGACCTCAGCGAGCTGGGTCGCGAGGAAGCGCGCGCGGCCGGCCGCTTGCTCTCCGATCAGGGTTTCGGGTTCGACCGCGCGTTCACCTCGGTGCTGAAGCGGGCCATCCGGACGCTCTGGATCATGCTCGATGAAATGGACCGGATGTGGATGCCGGTCGAAGGCGACTGGCGTCTGAACGAGCGCCACTATGGTGCGCTCCAGGGCCTCGACAAGGCGGAAACCACGGCAAAGTTCGGCATGGAGCAGGTCAAGATCTGGCGCCGAAGCTATGATCTCGCGCCGCCGCCCCTCGCCGCCGATGATGCGCGCCATCCGAAATTCGACCCGCGCTATGGGGACCTTCCGTCGGCCAGCCTGCCCGCAACCGAATCGCTGAAGGATACGCTCGCGCGCGTCGAGCAGTGTTGGCGCGAACGGCTCGTGCCCGCGCTCGCGGGCGGCCGCGACCTGCTCGTCGTCGCGCATGGCAACAGCCTGCGCGCACTCGTCAAGATGCTGGACGGCATCAGCGATGCCGCAATCGTGGAGCTGAACATCCCGACCGGCGTTCCGATCCTCTATGAGCTCGACTCGCGCCAGCGACCTTCGGCGCCGCGGCGCTACCTGGGCGACGCGGCTGCCATAGAGGCGGCGGCAAAGGCGGTCGCACAACAGGCGGAGCGCCGTTAGCCTATTCTTCCGGCGCGATTTCGACTTCGATGCCGGCGAGGGCCGCGTCGAACGGAATCTGGCACGACAGTCGCGAGCCTTGCGGCCGGTAACTGTCGAGCTCCTGGAGGATTTCCTTTTCGTCGCCCTGCATCGCGGGCAGCTTGTCGAGCCAGGGCGCGGCGACATGGACATGGCAGGTCGCGCAGGAACACATGCCGCCGCAGATGGCGGCGACCCCATACTCGAGTTCGCGCAGCGTTTCCATCAGGCTCACGCCCTCCCGCGCGTTCACGCGATGTACTCCGCCGTCGCGGTCCGTCACGGTGATCTCGGCCATGGGTCGCGCATCTTGCTGGAAGCCCCAGCACCTCTGCAACCGCTCAACCGGTGAGTCGCGCGGCGAGTCTTTCCTGCAAGTCCGGGTCGCATTCGAGACCGGCCAGCATCGCGACGGCGTTCCATCCGAACCACAGGCAGTCGAAGATCCACCCGAGCGCGGCAAGCCTCTCCCGCAATTCGACGGAGTCCGCACCATAGCCCGCGAGCAGCGCCCCGACCTGCGTGAAATCCAGGTCGTGGTAACTGATACAGGACGCGAGATCGGCGGCGGGATCTCCCGGGCCGGCGTATTCCCAGTCGACGACGAGCAGCGAGTCGCCGGTATCCAGGAAATTCCGGTGGTGAAGATCGTGGTGACATGCCGCGCGGCGCCGAGGCGCCGCGAGCGCGCCGCGCCGCGTCGCGAGCTCGCGGGCGATATTCGCAATGAGCGGTCGCGGTTCCCGACGTTGAATGACCGCGAGGCAACCCGCCGCCCGCTCTCCGAAATCGACGACCGGCAGGCCAGGCGGCGGCGCCAATCCGTGCAGTCGCGCGATCCAGGCCCCGACGCGCTCGAGAAAGGACGGGTCCCGCATGCCAGACAGGTCCGGCACCCGGCCATCGACGTAACCCGTGACGATGAAGCCCCGCACCGGATTCGCGAGCCGGATTTCCGGCGCGAGCCCTGCGGCGGCGGCGATGCCCTGCATCGCGATTTCTGAAGTGCGGCCCGCTCCGAGTTCGAGTGCGGCCTCGCCCGCGAGGCGCAGGACGAAATCATGGCGTGCATCGCGAAGGCGCAGGCTTCGGTTCGCGACGCCGCCGGAAAGCCCCGTGATGTGCGGGCGGTCCATGCCGAGTTCCGCGATCACGGCGGCGATCGTGGCCTCAACCGCCGCAGGCGAGCCCTGTTTCACGACGCGACCGGCTGGCTGCGCCGCCAGCTGCGCCATCCGACGACGGCGAGCGCGCCGAAGGCCGCATACAGCACGGCAAAGAACAAGAGTCCCTGATGCGCAAATAGCACGGCGAGGCCGGCGTCGATCACGATCCACCAGAGCCACGACTCGATGCAACGGCGGGCCAGCATCCATGTGGCCGCGACGCTCGCCCAAGTTCCAAGCGACTCGGCTACCGGCGCAGCGGACGCGCCGAAATGTGCGAGCAGCGGCGCGCTCACCGCGCTCGCGAGAACAACCGCCGCGAGCGCGATGACATGGCGCGACAGCGGCCAGGACTGCGGCCGCGCCGGCGCGTCGCCGCCCGGGCGCCAGGCAACCCAACCATAGACCGCGAGGATCACGTAAAGGATCTGCAGGGCGGCCTGCAGCGGCAAACCCGTCTCAATGAACACGACGATTGCGAGCGCCGTGCTCGCGCAGCCCGCAATCCAGCAGGCCCGCAGCTGCAGGATCGCGAGCACGATGTAGGCGGCGCCGAATGCGGCCGCAACGTACTCAAGCACCGCCGCCGAGCACTTTCATGACGAACACGGCGCGGCGCGGCCCCGCGAGGCTCCGTGCGATCTCCTCGCGAAGCGCGTCGAAAACAGCATCGAATGCGCCGCTCACCTGTGTGCTCATCGAGTTCGTGACGACGGCGAGCCCCGGCCGCGCCTTGAGCCGTTCGATGAAATCGAGGATCGGCGGGATGAACTCGTCCGCGAGCGGGTAGAGGCTCAATTCGACGGCGACATGCATGGCATCACCTCAGAAGGAATAGCGGATCGTCGCGCCGATCTGGCGAGGGTCGCCCCAGCGCAGGTACAGGGTCGCCGGGAAATCCGGCGGCTCATTGCCGAAAAAGAACCCGCGCACGGGATAGCGCTCGTCGAACAGGTTGCGCGCCCAGACATAGGCCGACCAGCGCGAGGCCTCGTAGCCGGCGCGCAGGTTCGCGAGGAACCGCGAACTGGACTGCTGGTCGTGGCTGGTGTCGAAATAAAAGCCGGCTTCGCCCGAGAGATCGAGCCGCGCCATCCAGCCTGCCGGATGACGCCAGGTCGCGGCGAGCGCGGCCTTCCACTCCGGGGCGTGCGCCCACTCGCGCCCCTCGAGATCGCGGTCGCCGAACTGGTAGCCGTGGAAGCGTGACTCGATCCAGGTCAGCATGACTTCCAACTCGAATCGATTGCCCATGCGGAGCCCTGCGGAAGACTCGACGCCCCAGGCCTCGCCGCTTGCGGCATTGTCCGTCAGGAAAATGAAGGTCAGCGGATCCTGGGGATCGAGCTGAAGAGAGGTCGCGACCTGCGGATGCTGGCGGCGTGTGTAGAAAACGTTGACATCGCCCGAGCGGTTGCCCTGCTCGTCCCGGCCCTTCCAGCCGAGTTCCGCGGACCACAGGTATTCGTCATCGAATTGCTGCCGCTCGGCGGGCACCGAGGTGCCGATGTTGAAACCTCCTGCGCGGAAGCCCCGCGCAAGCGTCGCCCAGAGCACCTGTGTCGCGCCCAGCCGGTGCGTGACGCCGAGCTCGCCTCCCCATAGTCGATCCCGCGGATCGAAGCCGACGTCGTCACTGTCCTCATAGGCCGCATCGCGCTCCTCGATGCGAAGGCCGGCGGTCACGGTCGTTGCCGGGACGGGCGACCACTCGACCTGGCCGTAGAGCGCCGCGCTCGTGGCGCGATAGTGGCTGTCCAATAGCCGCACGAAGGCGTCGTCGAGATAGCGCCCATCGTCCGCGACGCGGTTCGTTTCCTCGAGGCGCAAGAGCCACGCGCCCGCGATCCAGTACCAGTCCTCGGCGACGTCCCGTGCCAGGCGAAAATCCTGGCTCAGCGTCCGGCGCGTCCGTCGCGTTTCCGAGAAGAAATCGTAGGGGCCGTCGGAGCCCCAGTCGACTTCGTTGCCCCAGTCGCCATCGAAGCTCGCCACGATGTCCGACTCCGCCCAGGTGGTGATCGAGCGCAGCTCGGTTTCGAGCGGAGCAAGCAAGCGTATGTCGAGCGACGCGCCGTCGGATCGTTGCGCGTCGCGGCCGGGCCGGTCGGACAGTGTGCCGAAACTGTTGTCGATCGCGAAGGCGTCGTAGCCGTTCGCGAAATTCGCGTGCATCAGCCCGAAATCCGCGCGCCAGGCGCCTTCTGACGCGAGCCGGAACTTCAGCCGCGCGGTCGTCTCGTCGCGTTCATTGGTGTCGTCGCGCCCGATGTACCGGTTGTCGCGGAAACCATCGCCGACCGCGCGATGCAGCACGGCGCGCCAGGCGCCTTCGAGATCAGGCCGCGCCGGGAGACTTCCGCCCGCCGCGACTCCGGCAGTCCAGAGCCCGTCGCCGCCGAAGGAAGCTTCCGTATCGATTTCACTTTCGGGGACCGGATCGCGGGTTTTGACCTTGATCAGGCCGCCAAGCGCATTCGCCCCATAGCGGGTGCCCTGCGGGCCCCGCAGCACTTCGACCTGCTCGACATCGAACGTGGACGCGATCATGCCGATGCCACTGAAGTCGATCTCGTCCACCAGGAAGCCGAGCGACGGATTGGGCGCGCCCTGGTACTGCTCCAGTTCCCCGATGCCGCGGAGCTGGAAGTAGCGTGGGCGCGAAGTCGCGCCTGCCCAGGACAACGACGGAATCTGCGGCAGCAATTCCTCGAGGTGCACGACAGCGGAGTCTTCGACATCGCGGCGGGCGATGATCGTGACGCCTCCCGGCTTCTCGCTCGCCGGCACCGGGCGGAGCGCGGCCGTCACCACGATCGGTTCGAGTCTCGCCGGCGATTCGGCCGCGCCCGCGCACCGCGATATCGCGGCGAACAGGCATGGAATCAACAGCTTGGTACTTCTCGACACGCCTGCTCCCTACGCCGGTCCTAACCGGATCAGGTTCAACGGGTTCGCCGGTAGCAACCGGCGTCTCAGGTCTTTGAGACCACCCCAAGGCAAAGTGAATTCTAGCGACGGCGTACGCGCGCCGCAATCTCAAACGGCGGCGGGCGTCCTCAGCGACGGTCGAAATTCGGCGGGCGGCGATTGCGGACAGCGTCCAGTCCTTCGCGCGCATCGCCCAGGCGAAAGCCCAGGAATTCAAGCGCGAGCGAAGCGTCGAAAGACGGACCAGCGAGGCGGAGCCAGTTGTTCAGGGCGTGTTTCGTGAATGCGAGGGCGCTTCGGCTGCCGGCGGCCAGCTTGCGCGCGACCTCGAGCGCCGCGTCGCGCACGCGCTCGTCATCGACGCAGAGCGAGACGAGCCCGATGCGCTCGGCTTCGACGCCGGTGAGCGGTTCGTTGGTCAGCAGGTAATAGCGCGCCTTGGCGAGGCCGCAGAGGAGCGGCCAGATGATGACCGAGTGGTCTCCCGCCGCAACGCCGAGCCGGGTGTGGCCGTCGAGAATCTTCGCGTTTTTTCCGGCGACGGAGACGTCGGCCAGCAAGGCGACCGCGAGGCCCGCGCCGACCGCGGTCCCGCGGATCGCGGAGACGACCGGCTTGCTGCAAGCGACCAGGTTGTAGACAAGGTCGCTCGCCTCCCGCCAGACGCGGAGCAGCGTCGCCTCATCGGCGATCATGCGCTCGATCATTTCGAAGTCGCCGCCCGACGAGAAATGCTCGCCTGCGCCGCGGACGAGGACGGTCCGCACCGCGGCATCATCATCGATCGCCCGCCAGACATGCGCGAGATCGCGATGCATCGATTCGGTCGCGGAATTCTGGCTACCTTCGTTCGCGATGATGACCTCGAGCACGCCGTCCGCCGGCTGTTCGAAACCGAGGCTCGCGAATTCGGCACGGAAACGATCGAGCTCAATCGTCACACATCATTCCTTCACCGCGTCCGGGATCGCGTGGACACTGACCATGGTCAGCACATGATAGGCTGCGACCGTCTCGCCCTCCTGGTTCCTGATCTCGGTGTCCCAGGTCACTTCGCCCCAGCCCTTGTCGGCGCGGAGCGATTTCTCCTTGCAGGTCAGGCGCACGCGGATGCGGTCACCGGGCTGCACGGGCTTCACGAAACGCAGATTGTCGAGTCCGTAGTTGCCGAGCACCGGTCCATAGGCCGGATCGACGAAGAGGCCGGCGGCCGCCGAGATCAGGAAATACCCGTGCGCGACACGCCCGCCGAACAGGGGATTCCGCGCCGCCTCGGCCTCGCTCATGTGCGCATAGAAACGGTCGCCGGACAGGTCCGCGAACCGCTCGATGTCCGCGATCGTGATCTCGCGCTCGGCCGAATGAAAACTGTCTCCGATCGCGAGCGCGTGAAAGGGCTTGCGGAAGGGATGCGTGCCCGGGTCGCGCTCCTTGCTGCCGCGCGCCCAGCGGCCGCCGACGGCCGTGATCACGTCGGGCGTCCCCTTCACCGCGGTGCGCTGCATGTAGTGCAAGACGCCGCGAATGCCGCCGAGCTCCTCGCCTCCGCCGGCGCGGCCGGGACCGCCGTGGACCAGCGGCGCGAGCGGCGAGCCGTGACCGGTCGATTCCTTTGCGCAATGCCGGTTTGCGACCAGCACGCGCCCGTGATACGGCGCGAGCCCCAGCACGACCTCCGCCGCAACCTGGTCGTCGGCCGTGAAAACCGAACCGGCGAGGCTCCCCTCGCCGCGCCGCGCGAGCGCGATTGCATCGGCCGTGCCGGAATACCCGATGATCGTGGACACGGGCCCGAAGGCCTCGACCGAATGGACGGCGCGCGCCTTTGCGGCGTCGCGGCACAGGAGCAGGATCGGCGGCAGGAATGCGCCACGCTCGCGGTCGCCACCGCGAAGTTCGAGCTGTTCCGGATCGCCCGAGACGCGCTCCGACTCGCTGCCGAGCTCAGCAACCCGCGCCAGCACCTCATCGCGCTGCGCGCGGCTCGCGAGCGGACCCATGCGCACGCCCTCGACGCGCGGATCCCCGACCACGGTCTCGGCGAGCTTTGCCTGCAGCGCCGCCACGACCTCCGCAAGAAATTCCTGCGGCACGAGTGCCTTGCGGATCGCAGTGCACTTCTGGCCGGCCTTCACCGTCATTTCGCGCGCGACTTCCTGCACGAAGAGGCCGAACTCCGCCGTGCCCGGCTTCGCGTCCGGACCGAGGATCGACGAATTGAGCGAGTCGGTCTCCGCGACGAAACGAACCGATTGGGCCACGACATTCGGGTGCGTGCGGAGTTTCGCGGCGGTCGACGCGGACCCGGTGAATGAGACGACGTCTTGGCAACCGAGGTGAGCGAAGAGATCGCCGACGCCGCCGCAGATCAACTGCAGGGCGCCCGACGGCAGCAATCCGGTCTCCACGATGCGCCGCATGACGAGCTCCGTCAGGTAACAGGTCGCGGTCGCGGGCTTGACGATCGCGGGCACGCCCGCGAGGAGCGCGGGCGCAAGCTTTTCGAGCATGCCCCAGACCGGAAAGTTGAAGGCGTTGATGTGCACGGCGGCGCCCTCGAGCGGCACGCAGATGTGCTGGCCGACGAAGGTGCCGCCCTTCGACAGGCCCTCGACGCCGCCATCGAGATAGACCCGGCTGTTCGGCAGCTCGCGCGCGCCCTTGCTCGCGAATACAAGCATCGTGCCGATGCCGCCGTCGATGTCGATCCAGGAATCGCCCTTCGTCGCGCCGGTGCGATAAGAGAGCGCGTAGAACTCCTCTTTGAAATCGAACAGGCGCTTGCCGAGGGCGCGGAGCATCGCTGAGCGCTCGTGGAAGGTCATCGCGCGCAGCGCCGGACCGCCGACATCGCGCGCATGCGTGAGCATCGCGCCGAAATCGAGGCCGCCGCTCGCCGCCTCGGCGATCAGCTCGCCGGTACTTGCGTCGCGAAGCGCGGTTGCCGGGCCTTCGCCGCTTCGCCATTTCCCTGCAAGATAACTCTGCAAACGCATTGCTCTCACCCGGTCCGTTCCGCCTGCCAGTCTGCAAACGTCTTGTTTTCGCCCGCCAGCGTGACGAGCAACGGTGCCGGCGTCCAGTAGCGCTCGCCGTGCTCCTTTGCGTAGCCCCGAATCGACTCCAGCACCGTCGCGAGACCCAGGGTGTCGGCATGGAACATGGGCCCTCCGCGGTACCTCGGAAAGCCATAGCCATTGCACCAGATCACGTCGATGTCGGCCGGACCCGCTGCGATTCCCTCTTCGAGAATCCTCGCGCCCTCGTTGATCAGCGCGAGCACACAACGACCGACGATCTCCGCCGACTGGATTTTCCGCTGCTTGACCTTGAGCCGCGCCGCTTCGCTGCGGATCAGATCGAGGACTTCGGGGTCGGCGGCGCGCTCGCCGTTCGTGCCGTCGTAGCGATAGAAGCCGCGGCCGGTCTTCCGGCCGAAGCGGCCGAGCTCCGCGAGCCTGTCCGATACGCGGTAGAAGCGCGGATCGTCGGGACGGCCCGCCCATTCGCGCCGCACCTGAAACCCGATGTCGAGGCCTGCGAGGTCGCCGACGGCATTCGGACCCATTGCCATCCCGAAGTCCTGCAGGACCTGGTCGATCGACTCGGGTTTCGCGCCCTCGAGGAGCATCAGTTCCTTCTCGCGCCCATAGGCGTACAGCATCCGGTTGCCGACGAAACCGAAGCCGTTTCCGACCGGCACGCCGATCTTGCCAATGCGCTTGGCCACCGCAAAGGCAGTCGCAATCGCCTCACGCGAGGATTCCCGCCCGCGCACGATCTCGACCAGGCGCATCACATTCGCGGGACTGAAAAAATGCATGCCGACGACGTCGGCGGGCCTGCCGGACGCGGCCGCGATCGCATCCACGTCGAGCGTCGAGGTGTTCGTCGCGAGCACCGCGCCCGGCAGGCATAGCGCACCGAGCCGTGCGAAGACTTCCTTCTTGACGGCAAGATTCTCGAATACCGCCTCGATCACGAGATCCGCGCCGGACACCGCCTCGAACTCCAGCGCGCCCCGCACGCGCTCGCGCGCGGCCGCGGCCGCCTCGGCGCTGAGACGCCCCTTGCGCGCCGCGGCTGCGATGGCGGCATGCACGCGATTGAGGCCGATCTCCAGCGCCTCGTCCTTCGTCTCGACGAGCGTCACCGGAATGCCGCTGCTCGCCAGGCTGATCGCGATGCCGGAGCCCATGGTCCCCGCCCCCAGTACGGCCGCCTGATTCACCGGGCGCGCCAGTTCCCGGTCCGGCGCCGCGCCGCGTTCGGCGAAGAAGAGATGCCGGAACGCGCGCGACTCGATCGAATTCACACATTCGAGAAAGAGCGTGCGGGCGCGCGCGAGTGCCGCATCGACGGGAAGCATCGCGGCGGACGCGAGCGCCTCGACGATGCGCGGCGGCGCCGGCAGGCGGCGCGCCGCGGCGGGCAAGGCGCGGAGGAACTCCTCGAATTGCGATGGACGCGATGGCGGGATCGGCAGTTCGGACACGCGCCTCGGCGCCGTCCGCGAATCCGCGATTTCCCGCGCCCAGGCAATCGCTCCGGCGCTCAGCTCGCAGTCGATGCGCCGATCCACGATGCCGAGCCCGATCGCGGCGTCAATGCCGATCGGTTTTCCGGACGTCATCATCTCGAAGGCGGCCTGCCAACCGGCGATCCGCGGCAGGCGCACGGTGCCGCCCGCGCCCGGGAGCAGGCCGAGATTGACTTCCGGAAACCCGAATTGGAGGTCCCCGGCCGCGCAGCGATAGTGGCTGGCGAGCGCCGTTTCCGCGCCGCCGCCGAGCGTCGCGCCGTGGAGCGCGGCGACAACCGGCTTGCCGCAGGCCTCGAGCCGCGAAAGCAGCCCCGGCAACAGCGGCTCGAGCGGCGGGCGATCGAACTCGCGAACGTCGGCGCCGGCGATGAAATTCCGCCCCGCACCGAGCAGGACGATCGCGCGCACGCTGGCGTCGGCCTCGAGCGCCTCGATTGCAGCCAGGAGCGCGACGCGGACGGGGTGCGAGAGCGCATTGACCGGCGGATTGTCGAAAGTGAAGACCGCGACGTCGCCGTCGCGCTCCACGCCCGCGCGCGCGTTCACGCGATGCGCTCGATCGCGAGCGCGATTCCCTGCCCGACCCCGATGCACATCGTGCAGAGCGCACGGTGCCCGCCGATGCGGCCGAGCTCCCGGCTCGCGGTCGTCGCGAGGCGCGCGCCGCTCATCCCGAGCGGATGTCCGAGCGCAATGGCACCGCCATTCGGATTGACCTGCGCCGCGTCGTCCGGCAAGCCGAGCCTGCGCAGCACCGCGAGCGCCTGCGAGGCGAATGCCTCATTGAGTTCGATCACGTCGAAATCGCCGATTGAGATACCGAGCCGTGCCATCAATTTCTCCGACGCGGGCGCCGGACCCATGCCCATGATGCGCGGCGCAACGCCGGCGACCGCGGCGCCGAGTATCCGTGCGCGCGGGGTGAGGCCGTGACGCCTTGCGGCCCGCTCGCTCGCGATGACGAGCGCGCAGGCGCCATCGTTGACGCCCGAGGAATTGCCGGCGGTCACCGTGCCGCCTGCGCGAAACGGCGTCGCGAGCTTTGCGAGCGCCTCGAGACTCGTCTCGCGCGGATGCTCGTCGCGGTCGACGACGACTGGATCGCCTTTCTTCGCGGGCAACGTCACGGAAACGATCTCCTCCGCAAGCCTGCCGTTCGATTGGCCGGCGAGCGCGCGTTGCTGGCTGCGGAGTGCGAAGGCGTCCTGGTCGGCGCGTGAAACGACGAACTCCGCCGCCACGTTCTCCCCGGTCTCCGGCATCGAGTCGATGCCGTATTGCTGCTTAATCAGCGGATTGACGAATCGCCAGCCGATTGTCGTGTCGAACATCTGCTGGTTGCGCGAATAGGCCGCATCGGACTTGGACACCACGTAGGGTGCGCGGCTCATGCTTTCGGCGCCGCCCGCGATCACGAGATCCGCTTCGCCTGCCTTGATCTGGCGGGCCGCGATCGCGATGGCATCGAGCCCGGAGCCGCAAAGCCGGTTTACCGTCACGCCGGGGACAGCGACCGGCAGGCCGGACAGCAGGGCCGCCATGCGCGCGAGATTCCGGTTGTCCTCGCCCGCCTGGTTCGCGCATCCGAGAATGACGTCGTCGACCGCCTGCCAGTCCACCGCCGGATTGCGCTTCATGAGCGCGGCGATCGGTACGGACGCGAGGTCGTCCGTGCGGATGCCCGCCAGCGCGCCGCCGTAACGCCCGATCGGCGTGCGGATTGCGTCGCAAATGAGAGCCTCAGTCATCGATCAGTCTCCCCGCGACCTGGTGGCTGCGGCCGCGGAACAGCGCGACGGTCTCGTCGCGCTGGTTCCGGACCTCGATTTCGTAGATGCCTGCCTTGCCCGCGCGCCAGCGCTCCGCCGCGATCGCCCGCAGCACGTCGCCCTCCCTCCCCGGCGCCAGGAACTCGATCGCGGCGCCGGCCGCGACCGTGCTGTCGCCATGCGAGTTGCAGGCGAATGCAAAGGCGCTGTCCGCGAGAGCGAAGATCAGGCCGCCGTGGCAGATGCGATGCCCGTTGACCATGTCTGAGCGAATCCGCATGGAGACCGTCGCCTGGCCGGGGCCGCAGGACTCGACCTTCATGCCGAGCATCTGCGAGGCGCGATCGCCGTCATAGAGCGCCTGTGTCGCGCGCTCGGCGATCGCCTGCCGGCCGTCGGCGTCATATACTGGCGCATCTTGGCTCATCGCGTGTCCTCAGCGCCCCACGAAACGCGGCGCGCGCTTCGCGGCGAAAGCCGCGACGCCCTCGGCGTAATCCTCGGTGAAACCCAGCTCGCGCTGGAAATCGCGCTCGACGTCCAGTTGTTCGATGAGCGTGCGCGTCCAGGAACCGAGCATTGCTTCACGCGTGCGGACGAGACCGCGGGTCGGCGCAGCCGCGAGCTCGCCAGCCAGCCGGTCCACCGCCGCCGGGAATTCCGCGTCATCCACGCAGCGCCAGATGAGTCCCCAGGCCGCCGCGTCGGCGGCCGACAGTCGCTCGCCCAGCATCGCAAGCCCGATGGCGCGCGCGTTGCCGACGAGGCGCGGCAGGAACCACGTTGCGCCGGAATCCGGCACGAGGCCCAGTTTGCTGAATGCCTGAATGAAGAACGCCGAGCGCGCGGCGATCACGACGTCGCAGGCGAGCGCGATGCTCGCGCCAGCGCCGGCCGCCACGCCATTGACGGCCGCGATCGTCGGCATCGCAAGATCGCGCAACGACAGGATGAGCGGCTTGTAGTTTCGCTCGATGGATTCGCCGAGATCGGCCCGACCGCCTCCGGGCGCGACCTGACGTTCACCGAGATCCTGTCCCGCAGAGAAGCCGCGGCCCGCGCCGGTCAGCACCAGCGCGCGGGCGCCGTCGCTGCCTGCCCGACCGATCGCGTCGCGAACCTCCGCGTGCATATTGCCATTGAAGCTGTTGAGCCGCTCGGGGCGGTTCAGCGTGAGGCGCGCCACCGAGCCCGCGACGGAGTATTGGACGGTCTGGTAATTCGTCATTCGTCGTAGCTGATTTCGAGCGCATCGCTCGTCGGTCTAGCCTGGCAGCAGAGAATATAGCCTGCCTCGACCTCCCAATCCTCGAGCGCGACGTTGTGCTCCATCTCGGCGCTGCCGCTCACGAGCTTCGCCCGGCAGGTCGAGCACACGCCGGCGCGGCAGGAGAACGGCAGGTCGAGTCCCGCGCGGCCCGCGGCGTCCAGTATCACCTCGCCCGCCGACGGCATCGTGAAGCGGCGGCGCCGGCCATCCATGATGATCGTGATTTCCGCGCCGGCCGCGGCCGCCGGCGCCGGCCGTTTCGATGTCGCGGCCGGCTGCTTCGCCGGCGGATGCGGCGACGCCGCCGCGGCTGCCACCGGCGCAAAGTGCTCGACATGCACGCGCCCCTTCGCGCCGAGTTCGGCAAGCGTCGCCTGGATATCCTCGCCCATCGACCCGGGACCGCAAACGAAGAATTCGTCGATCTCGGGCACCGCGAGGTCGTGGCGCGCGAACTCACGGATCTTGACGGCGTCGATGCGCCCGTTGAACCACTCGACGTCCTGCGGCTCGCGGCTCAGCACGAAACAAACCGAGAGCCGCGGCAGGAATCGGTCTTTGAGTGCGAGCACCTCTTCCAGGAACATGGTTCGAGCGGTGTTCGTGTTGCCGTAGAAAAGCTGGAAGCGGCTGCCGGAATGGCGCTCGAGCGCCGTCGCCGCGATCGAGAGGACCGGCGTGATGCCGCTGCCTGCCGCGAACGCCGCGTAGGACCGCGCGCCCTTTTTCTCCGCCTGCGCGTGGAAGCTGCCATTTGGCGTCAACACGTCGATCGTCTCGCCGACCGCCGCATGGCGCGCCAGATGTTCGGACATGCGGCCGTCCTTCTGCACGCGAATGCCGATGGTCAGCGCCTCCGCTCCCTCGGCATTGACGATAGAGTAAGTGCGCCGCTCTTCCTGCCCATCGATGTGGAGACGGAGCGCCAGATGCTGGCCGGCCTGAAACCGGAACTCGTGGCGAAGCGACTCGGGGACTGCAAAGGTCAGCGCGATCGCGTCGTCGGCCACCGTCGTCCGGCTGGCGATGACGAGTGGATGAAATTTCAGCACGTCAGATGCACTTGAAGTAGTCGAACGGCTCGAGGCAGGCTTCGCATCGGTACAGCGCCTTGCAGGGCGTCGAACCGAACTCGCTCTGCTTCGCCGTCCGTTTCGATCCGCAGCGCGGGCACGAAACCGACGGATCCGTCTGCTTGGTCGCTGCGGCCTCGGCAGGCGGGGCGATCCCGAAGGCCGTGAGTTTGCGACGGCCTTCCTCGCTGATCCAGTCGCTCGTCCAGGGCGGCGCGAGCACGTCCACTGCGATCGCGTCGAATCCCGCCCGCGTCAGCGCGCGAATGACGTCCGCCTTGATCGCAGGCGTCGCCGGACAGCCGGAATACGTCGGCGCGATGCCGACTTCGAGGCAGCCGTCCGGATGCCGCAGAAGATGCCGGATGACGCCGAGATCGAGCACGGAAAGGACGGGAATCTCAGGATCGGCGACTTGCGCCAGCACGCCATGCAGGCGCGCCAGCAGGTCAGGAGGCAGCGCCGCGCCGAGGTCCCGTTCCGCGCTCATGCCGGGTCACCAGGTCGCGCCGGGGTGTGAGCGATGCAGCGACTGCATCTCCGCGAGCAGGTAGCCGAGTTGCTCGCCATGCCTGCCCTGCTTCCCGTACCAGCCGAACTTCGCGGGTGCCGGACGGGTGAGCGTCGCCGCGGCGAGCACCTCGTCGACGGAACGCGACCAGCCGTCGCGCAGCGATTCGGGGGCCGGGCCGATGCCGGCCGCGGCGATTGCCCGGTCCACGTCGTCGCCGTCGAGCAATTCGTTGGTGAATGGCCAGAGGCGTTCGAGCGACCGGGCGACGCGGGCGTGGCTTTCCTCCGTCCCATCACCCAGCCGGATGAGCCAGCCGCCGCTGTAGCGCAGGTGATATGACGCCTCGCGCGCTCCCTTCGCCGCCATGGCCGCGAGCTTCCCGTCCTTTGATGGCGCCAAGCTCCGGTAAAGCTCGAGCTGCCAGGCGTCGAACAGGAACTGGCGGACGATGGTGTCCCCGAAATCGCCGTTCGGCTGCTCGACGAGCGTCAGGTTCAGGTACTCGGATTCCGCGCGCAGATACGCGAGTTCGTCCTCTCCCCGGCCGCGGCCCTCGAGCTCGCCCGCGTGCGTGAGAAGCAGCCGAGCCTGCCCGAGCAGGTCGAGCGAAACATTGGCAAGCCCGAGATCCTCCTCGAGCGCGGGCGCATGACCAGCCCATTCGCCGAGGCGCTGCGCAAGCACGAGATTCGTGTCGGCGAGCCGCAGCACGTAGCGGCAGTGCGGCGTCACAGCGTCTTCACCTCGTCTGGAATCTCGTAGAACGTCGGGTGCCGGTACACCTTGTCGCGCGCAGGTTCGAAAAACGCATCTGACTCCGCAGGGTCGGAAGCGACTATATCGGCGGATCGCACCGCCCAGATGCTCACGCCTTCCTGCCGGCGCGTGTAGAGATCGCGCGCATGCTCGAGCGCCATGCGCGCGTCGGTCGCGTGAAGGCTTCCGACGTGCTTGTGGTCGAGTCCCGATTTCGCGCGAATGAAGATTTCGTACAACGGCCATTCCTTCGTCGAATCGGTCATCTCAGTCTCCCGGCGTGTTCAGGCGGCTCGCGCGGCGGCCGCGGATTCCCGCTTGGCCGCCCACGCGGCGGCGGCATCGCGCACCCAGCGGCCTTCCTCGTGCGCGCGGCGGCGCGCCTCGAGCCGCTCGCGGTTGCAGGGTCCGTGTCCCTGGAGCACCTGTTCGAATTCGTTCCAGTCGATCGGCCCGAACCGGTAGTGCTGCACGGAGTCGTCCCATCGAAGTTCCAGATCGGGCACTTTCAGGCCGAGGAAATCCGCCTGGGGCACGGTCGTGTCGACGAATTTCTGGCGCAGCTCGTCATTGGAGAATCGCTTGATCTTCCAGCGCATCGACTGCGCGCTGTGCTTCGACTCGGCGTCCGATGGGCCGAACATCATCAGCGAGGGCCACCACCAGCGGTCGAGCGCTGCTTGCGCCATCTCGCGCTGCGCCGCGGTGCCGCGCGCGAGCCGCAGCATGATTTCGTAGCCCTGCCGCTGGTGAAAACTCTCTTCCTTGCAGATCCGGACCATCGCGCGCGCATACGGCCCATAGGAACAGCGGCAGAGCGGAATCTGGTTCATGATCGCCGCACCATCGACCAGCCAGCCGATCGCGCCCACGTCCGCCCAGGTCGGAGTCGGGTAATTGAAGATGCTCGAGTACTTCGCCTTGCCCTCGAGCAATTGGTCGATGAGCTGGTCGCGCGAAACGCCCAAGGTCTCGGTCGCGCTGTAGAGATACGCGCCGTGACCGCCCTCATCCTGCACCTTGGCGATCAGGATGGTCTTCCGCAGCAAGGATGGCGCGCGCGTGATCCAGTTGCCCTCCGGCAGCATGCCGACGATCTCGGAATGCGCGTGCTGCGAGATCTGGCGGACCAGGGTGCGGCGGTAAGCTTCCGGCATCCAGTCCTTCGCTTCGATCTTTTCTTCCGCATCCACACGCGTCTGGAAGCGCAGCTCCAGCGCGGCGCCCTCCTGCGCCTCATCGCGCAGACAATCTTTACCAAGTGAATCAAGGCCTTGCGTGTACATGAAGACGGGCTCCGCGGCAGCGTTGCTGCATCACGAACTTTGACACAGAAAAGCCGTTTTTGGCACGGCAACAGCCGCGCTAGCTCCAAGCCTCTATTCGCCGGACCAGGGTTTCCATGAACTTGTTGGCCTGGTGGCCGTCGAGCACGCGGTGATCGATCGTGAGCGTCACGTAGCAGCAGGGACGCGCCACGATCGTGTCTTTGCCGTTCTCGGCGGCGACGACCGCGCGTTTCTCCAGCTTGCCGATCCCGAGTATCGCGGACTGCGGCTGATTAATGACGATCGGCGCTGCGACGAGGCTTCCGCTGACGCCGTGATTCGAGATCGTGAAGGTTCCACCGCGCAGGTCGGCCGGCGTCAGCCGGTCCTCGCGCGCCCGCGCGACGAGTTCGCCGAGCGCGCCGGCGATGCCCGTGAGATCGAGTTTGCCCGCGTCGCGGATCACCGGCACGACGAGGCCGCGGCCCTCGAGCGCCGTGCCGACGCCGATGTCGATGCGCTCGCTGATGAGGAGCGCATCGTCGGTCCAGCGGCCATTCGCTTCGGGCACGGCACGGATTGCGTCGACACAGGCGGCCACGAAATAAGCGGTCAGCGTCAACGACAGGCCGCGCCGCTCGAACTCCTGCCGCGTTTTTGCACGATGCGCGAGCACGGCCGTCATGTCCGCCTGGAAGACGGTCGTCACGTGCGGCGCGGTATGCAGCAGGCTCTCGACCATGTGCGCCGCAATGCGCCGGCGCATCGGCGTATGCGGCACGCGGCGCAGGCCTTCTTGCACTGCTGACGGCGGAGTCGGGGCGGGCGTTTTCGCTGTCGCGAGGACGTCCTCGACCGTGATGCGCCCGCCATCGCCGCTGCCACGCACCGCGTCCGGGGCGAGTCCGCGCTCTGCCAGCAGGCGCCGCACGGCCGGGCTGATGCGGCCGGAAGCGGCCGCCGACGGCGCGGGCGCCACGGACTTCATGGCGCGCGGCGGGGGCACCGGCATCGATTTCGGCGCACGTGCGGCATCGCTGCTGCCTGGCCGCAGGCGGCCAAGCAAGGCACCGGGCGCCACATTGGCCCCTTCCGCGACGGCGATTTCGCCGAGAATGCCGTCGGCCGGCGAAGGCACTTCGACGGTGACTTTGTCCGTCTCGATTTCGACCAACGGCTCGTGCTTCAAAACCGGCTCTCCGACCGTTTTCAACCAGCGCAGTACCTGCGAACGGGTGCCTTCCGCCTGGTCGGCCGGGAGCAGCACGTCGATCAGCTCTGCCATGGCTCAAATACTCGCAATGCGGCGCATCGCCGCCACGATACTCTTAACCGAGGGAACGACCGCATCGAGCAGCAGCGGACTGTGCGGGCTCGGCACGTCCGGCATCGCGAGGCGCTCGATCGGCGCATCGAGACTGAAGAAGACGCGCTCCGCCAGCGTCGCCGCGATCTCGGCCCCGAATCCGGCGGTGACGTTGTCCTCGTGAACGATCAGGCAGCGACGGGTCTTCGAGACCGACGCCAGCACCGCTTCCCGGTCCCAGGGCGACAGCGTCCGGAGATCGAGGAGCTCGACATCGATGGCGGAATCGCCGGCCGCCTCCTCGCAGCGTTCGACCATCGCGCCCCAGCTCACGACGGTCAGCTCCGAGCCGGCGCGCAGGCAATGGGCTTGGCCGAACGGCAGCATGAAATCGTCTCCGGGCCAGGGGCGGCGAGCCCCGGCGCCGTCGAGCAGGGATCGATGCTCGAAGAAGATCACAGGGTCGTTGCCGCGCAGCGCAGCCCGGAGCAAACCCACGGCATCTTCGGCATTCGACGGCATGGCCAGCTGCCAGCCGACGGCGTGCAGGAACTGCACCTCGTTGCACTGGCTGTGCCAGGGATCGCCGCACTTGAAGAATCCGCCCGGCATGCGGACGACCATCGGCGCCGCGAATCGGTTGGCCGTGCGCCAGCGCATCGTGCCGCAATCATGGAGCTGCTCCGCCGCCGGCTCTGCGTACTTGCGGAACTGGATTTCCGGCACCGGCACGAGGCCGGCGAGCGCCATGCCGACCGCGCGGCCGATGATTCCCTCCTCCGACAGGCTGGTGTCGAAAACGCGCTCCTCGCCGAACTGCTCCTGCAGCCCGAGCGTCGCGGCGTGAACGCCGCCCTTGCGCCCGACGTCTTCGCCGAAGACCAGGACTCGAGGATTGACCGCGAGCTCGTGCTCGAGCGTGCGCCGGATCGCCGTCAGCATGTTGATACGCGCGCCCTCCGGCCGCGCGCTGGCGCTGCCCGCACGCGGGGCCATGCCGTCGGCGAGCTGGCCGCCCTGGCGTTGCAGCTCGAGCGAGCCGTCCGGATTCCTTTCGGTGAAGGCATGCCTCGCCACCTTGGCGGCGGATATCGGCGGCCGCGATTCGATTCGCGCGAGCGCCGCAAGCGCGATGTCGCGCGCCTCTGTCTCGAGCGACTGCCATTCGTCCTCGCCCAGCACTGCCGGCACGAGACGCTTGCGCAATTGAAGCAAGGGATCGCGCGCCTGTTCCGCCTCGATCTCGGCAGCGCTCTTGTAGGCCTGCGTGTCCTGCCCCGAATGCCCGGAAAGGCGGGGAACCCGGAGCCGCAACAAAACAGGACCCTCGCCGCTTCTCACAGTCGCGACCGCGGCCTCGATCAACTCGGCGGCTGCGAACGGGTCCGAGCCCTCTCCCGACAGGATCTTCAGGTTGCGGAATGCGGCCAGATTCGCCGCGATGTCCCCGCCCGGTGTTTGCCGCGAAGACGGCACGGAGATGCCGTAGCCATTGTCCTCGATGAAATAGAGCAAGGGCAGGCGCTCCGTCGTCGCGATATTGAGCGACGCCCAGAATCCATTGGTCGCGGCGGACGCCTCACCGCCGTGGGCGACCGCGATGCAGCCGGACGCCGACGGATCGCCGAGCACGCGATGGCGATAGACGAGCGCCTGCGCCCAACCGGTCGCGGGCGTGTACTGCGCGCCGACGCCACCGCAAGCGGGCAGCAGGCAGGGACCGCCGCGGTTCGGAAGATTGATCACGACGCCGATGTCCCGGCCTGCCGACATTCCCTCGGCGCGCATCATCGTGGAAGCGAGCGCCTCTTCCGCCGACAGTCCGAGGGCGAGGGCGAGCGGCCGCGAGCGATAGTAAGGAGCGACGGCGTCGCGCTGGCCCGTGAGTTGCGTGCCGAGCAAGGCCTGCGTCAGGTCGTGGCCACGCGCGGAAAACTGGTAGAGCACCTTCCGTTCGGGCACCAGCCTCATTTCCTCGAGGGCATCGAGCGCCCGCGACACGAAGACCGTGCGCAAAGCGGCTTTCCAGTCTCGCATACGAAGGCATCCCGCTACCCGGCTGGCCGCCATCCTAACGGGGGTCAGCCGGTGAATTAAGTCTATTTCTCGCGCTAGAATCCCAGACCCTGCGAACCCGGCCGGCCGAATGCTGTCCCATGATCACCGATCCGCAGGGGGAGATTGCCGAAATGACTCGTATGACGCTTGCCCTGGTCGCCTTGCTCGCCCCCGTGGCCGCGCAGGCGACCTGCATTTATCCGCGCGCGCCGGAGCGGGTGCCCGACGGCAAAACCGCGACCTTTGAGGAAATGGCCGCTGCGCAGAAGGCGGTGCAGCAGTTCAACGAAGACATCAATGCCTATAACTCCTGCCTGGACCTGGAAATGAGCTCGCTCGCAAAGAGCGGCACTTACGACGAAAACCGGCTGACCGAGCTTCGCGCCATGCAGGCGAAGAAGAACAACGCGGCGGTCGACGAAGTGCAGTCTCTTGCGGACCAGTTCAACGAGCAGCTCCGCATCTTCAAGACCCGCGACAAGCAGGACTGACGCCGGGGACCGATGCTGACGCCCGCCGAGGCTGATGCGGCGATCGCCGCGGCGCTCGAGCAGGTTCCGGACGAGGAATTGCCGCTGTCCGCCTGCGCGGGCCGCGTGTTGCGCCGGGCAGTCCGCGCGGAACGCGATTCCCCGCCATTCGATCGCGTCACGATGGACGGAATCGCCTTCGCGGGCGCTCCGGAGGACGGCGCGCGCCGGGAATTCCGCATGGCGGGCATCGCGCCGGCTGGCGCGCCTGCCCTGAAGCTCGAATCGCCGTCCGACTGCATCGAGGTCATGACCGGCGCCGTCCTGCCCCTGGGCTGCGACACGGTGGTCCCCGTCGAGCGCATCCGCGCCACCCATGGAAAGGTATCCATCGACGACGCGTATGAGCCGAAAGCCTGGCTGCATGTGCATCGTCGCGCCGCGGACGCGTGTGCCGGCGACTCGATGCTGGAGCCAGGAACCCGGATTGGCGCACCCGAGCTCGCGATCGCCGCGTCGGCGGGCCCCGCGCGCCTCACGGTTTCGCGCCTGCCACGCATCGCCGTCATCTCGACGGGCGACGAGCTGGTGGAACCGGGCGGTCCCATCCTCGATCATCAGCTGCGGCGTTCGAATTCCTACGGACTCGGCGCGGCGCTCACGCTCGCGGGCTTCGCGCCGGCGACCGATTTGCACCTGCCCGACCGCAAGGACCGCCTGGCATCGTCGCTGGAAGCGGCGCTCGATACGCACGACGTGCTCGTTTTGTCCGGTGGCGTTTCAGCGGGCCGCTTCGATCATGTGCCCAGCGTGCTCGAGGCGCTCCGCGTCAAAAAAATCCTGCACCAGATCGCGCAGCGCCCGGGGCGCCCGCTGTGGTTTGGCGTTGGCGAGGCGGGCCAGGCGGTCTTTGCGCTGCCGGGCAACCCCGTGTCGGCGCTTGTTTGCCTTGCGCGCTACGTCAGGCCAGCGCTCGCGCGCCTGTCCGGAGCGGACCCTCCGGCGCGCAAACGAGCCGTCCTGGCGCGGCAGTTCGACTTTGAAGCGCCGCTCACCTGTTTCCTGCCGGTTCGGCTCCTGTACGATCACGATGGCAGGGCAATGGCCGAGCCGCGGCCGACCGGCGGATCCGGAGATTTCGTATCGCTCGCCGGCACCGACGGCTTCGTCGAGTTGCCGCGGGGGCCCGCGACCCATCAGGCGGGGCTCGTCGTGCCATTCCACCACTGGTAGTCGATGGAAATTGAAACCGAGAAAACACTGATCGCGATTGCCGCGCCGCGGGCCGCGGTGGATACCCGCCGCCGCCCGCTGACGGATCTTCGGATCTCCGTCATGGACCGCTGCAACTTTCGCTGCCCCTATTGCATGCCGCGCGAGGCTTTCGGCGAGCACTATCGGTTCCTGGCGGCGGCGGAGCGCCTCTCGTTCGAGGAGATCGCGCGACTTGCGCGCCAGTTCGCGGCCGAGGGCGTGCGCAAGATCCGCCTCACGGGCGGCGAGCCCTTGCTGCGCTCGGGCCTCTCGGAACTCGTCGGCGAATTGTCTGCAATCGAGGGAGTGGAGGATCTCGCCCTTACGACGAACGGCGTACTGCTCGCCCAGCATGCTGCTGAGCTTGCGGCGCATGGGCTCTCGCGGGTGACCGTGAGCCTCGACACGCTCGATCCCGCCACGTTCAATCGTCTGAGCGGCGGCTTCGACGGTTTGGCTCGCGTTCTCGACGGAATCCAAGCCGCCCTCGAGGCAGGGCTCGCGCCGGTCAAGGTCAACGCGGTCATTCAACGCGGCGTCAACGACGGCCAGGTGCTCGAACTCGCCGGGCATTTCCGCGGCACCGGCGTAATCGTGAGATTCATCGAGTACATGGACGTCGGCAACCGCAACGACTGGCAGCCGGAACTCGTCGTGCCGTCGAAGGAACTGCGCAATGCGATCGCGGCGGCCTGGCCGCTCAGGCCGCTCGCGCCGGCACAACGCGGCGAGGTCGCCGAACGTTACGCCTATGAGGACGGCGCCGGCGAGATCGGATTCATCTCGTCCGTCAGCCAACCCTTCTGCGGCGATTGCACGCGCGCGCGCCTTTCGTCCGACGGCGTATTTTATACCTGCCTGTTTGCGACTCAGGGCACCGATTTCCGCGCACCGCTACGCGAGGGAGGGCGCGACGAGGAGTTGCGGCGCCTGATCCGAAGCGTCTGGCACCGACGCGCAGATCGATACAGTGAATTGCGCCGGCGGCCGGACGGCGACGTGAAGCCCCGCAAAATCGAGATGTACTACATTGGCGGATGAAGAAAAAACGATCTCGCACGTCGGCGCGGAGGGCCGGCCGTCGATGGTCGACGTGACCGCGAAGCACGAGAGCCTCCGGATCGCGAGCGCCCTCGCGAGAGTGCGTTTTCCAGGCGAAGCCTACCGGCAGCTGGAATCCGCGGGATTCCAGACCGCCAAGGGGCCGGTGCTCAACACCGCGATCGTGGCGGGAACGATGGCGGCCAAGCGCGCGCACGAGCTGATTCCATTCTGCCACCCGCTCGGCCTCGAGCGCTGCGAGATCAAAATCGAGCCGGACGGCGCAAATGCGCTCCTGGTCCGTTGCACGACGGCCGTGCATCACCGCACCGGTGTCGAGATGGAAGCCCTGACCGGCGCCGCGATCGCGGCGCTCACGGTCTACGACATGTGCAAGTCACTGTCTCACGGCATCGTCATCGAGGAAACTCGCCTCGTTGCGAAGAGCGGCGGCAAGGGCGAGTACCACGCGGACCGGCCGGCATGACGCCGCTCCATGGACTGGTGCTCGCGGGTGGACGCTCGAGCCGCATGCAGACCGACAAGGCGGCGCTTTCCTACGGAAGCCGGCCGCAGCTCGCGCAGGTTTTCGACCTGCTGAAGCCACGGGTCAGCCTGGCGTGGATCTCGGTGCGCGCGGACCAGTCCGGCGAGCAATTGCGCAGTGGCTACCCGCAAATCGTGGACGGCGCGCTCGGGTCGGGACCGATTGCGGGCATCATCGCGGCACAGGCCCGACACCCGGAAGCCGCCTGGCTGGTGGTCGCCTGCGATCTTCCGCTGCTCGACGGCGCGACCCTCGACCAGTTGGTTGCGAGCCGCGACGCGCGCCGCCTCGCCACGGCATTTCAGAGTGCCTCCGACCGGCTGCCGGAACCCCTGTGCGCGATCTACGAGCCGGCGAGCCGCGAAGCGATCCTCGCGCACGTCGCGGCCGGCCGCAATTGTCCGCGAAGGTTCCTG
Source organism: Steroidobacteraceae bacterium (assembly GCA_050738555.1). Classification (GTDB taxonomy): domain Bacteria; phylum Pseudomonadota; class Gammaproteobacteria; order Steroidobacterales; family Steroidobacteraceae; genus SCUD01. Next base: position 28,302 of record JBOHZO010000116.1, read on the forward strand.
CTCGCGCACGACATCGCGCTCCTCGAACCAGCGCATCCGGCCGCGCTCGATAATGCCAACACGCCGCGCGATCTAGCGGCGGCGCGCGCGGCTCTCGCGGCGCCTGGAGCGGGCTGATGCCGCGACTGCACCTGCATTATTACGCGCTGTTCCGGGAGCAGGCCGGCCGCCAATCCGAATCCATCGACACGGCGGCGCGGACGCCCGCGGAACTCTATGCGGAACTCGCGGCCCGCCATGATTTTCGCCTGCCGGCAACCCAGCTCAAGGTCGCGGTCAATTCCGCGTTCAGCGAGTGGGGCCGGGCGCTCGCGGACGGCGACGAGGTCGTATTCATTCCCCCGGTGGCCGGCGGATGAAAGCCTTCGAATTCACGCACGAGCCGATCGATACCACGCGCCTCGCGGCGCCGCTCGCCGCCTCCGGGGCCGGTGGATTCGCGGGCTTCGAGGGCCGGGTGCGCGACCACAACGAGGGCCGGGCCGTCACTGGCCTGGAGTACGAAGCCTTCGAGGAGCTCGCGGCCGCGGAGGGAGCGCGGATCGTCGCGGAAGCCATCGCGCGCCACGGCGCTCTGCATGCGCGTTGCATGCACCGGCTCGGCCGGCTCGCGGTCGGCGACGTCGCCGTCTGGGTCGGTGTCACCGCCGCGCATCGCGGCGCCGCCTTCGCGGCCTGCCGCGAGATCATCGACGCGATCAAGCATCGCCTGCCGATCTGGAAGAAGGAGCACTACGTCGGCGGCGAGGTCTGGATCGGCGCGCAAAGCGGCGGGCTCGCGGCTTCCGAATGAACGTCGCGCGCCGACTGCTCGTTGCTCCTCTCCTCCTCGCGGTTTCCGCCTGCGGCGTGATCGGCCCGCGTCCCGAGCCGCTACCGAAGGAAGGCGCCTGGACGCCCGAGAACGCGGCTCTGCTCCGCGAGCCGGTGCGGATCCCGCAGGAAGAGAAGGCGCTCGGCCACTTCCTGAAGGCACAAATCGCGGTCAGCAAGAGCGACTACGACACCGCGCTCGCCGAGTACGCCGCGGCCGTCCGGGACGACCCGGAGACTCCGTTCCTGCGTCTGCGGCTCGCCACGCTCTACGTGCGCAAGGGCGATCTCGAGAAGGCACTCGCGGAGTGTCGTCGAGTCGTCGAGCTCGAACCGGAGAACTCCGAAGCGTGGCTGCTCCTCGCCGGCCTTCTGTCGTCGACCGGCAAGGACGACGAGTCGATCGCCGCCTACGAGAAGGTGCTGCAGCTCGACGCCGACAACCAGGAAGCTTACCTCTACCTCGGCGCTTTGTACGGCAAGCAAGGCAAGCTGCCCGATGCCGTCGAGACGCTCCGCAAGCTGATCGATCTCAACCCGAACTCGATCCTCGGCTTCTATTACCTCGGCCGCGTACACATGGCGGCGAAGAAGCTAGAAAAGGCCGAGCACTTCTACAAGCAAGCGCTACAGTTGAATCC
>JBOHZO010000117.1:0-5422 GCA_050738555.1 Steroidobacteraceae bacterium
CCCGTCGGCCGTCCCGACGATCAGCTTGCGACGCGTGATTCTCCGTTCTGAAGGCGCGAGATCAGGGACTTCAGGAAGACCTTGTTGAATCGGAGCTGGCAGGCGGATGAGGCCTGTTCGAGGAGCGTCGAGCTGACGCGCAGGATCGTGACGCCTTCGCCGGCGACGACCGCGGCCTGGCGCTTGGCGCCGCGCAGGTAGCTGGTCTCGCCGAAGCAGTCGCCGGCTTCAAGCCTGCCGACCATCACTCCATCGCGCTCGACGCTGCAGCTTCCGGCGACGATCACGTAGAACCGGTCGTCGATGCCGCCTGCGCGGACGATCTCGTCGCCTCTCGCATGCGCCTGCCAGGTTCCCGCGCGCAGCACTTCCCAGATCTCGCCCGACGAAAAGTCGTGGAAGAACTTCAGGCGCCGCAGCAGGTTGAAATGCTCCTGGCGGTCGCTCCGGTCGGCCTGGCTCCGCTGCTGCGCGTGCACGCGCGCGATTGCGTTCGCAAACTCCGCGCCGTTCGGATAGCGCTTGTCGGGCTCCTTGTGCATCGCCAGCGCGACCACGTTTTCGAGCTCGGCGGGCAGCTCGGGGCGGATCGACAGGAGCGGCGCGGGTGTCGCGTAGACGATCGCGTGCAGGAGCTTCGCGAGCGCCCCGGCGCGGAACGGCCGGTGCCCGGTCAGCAATTCGTACATCACCGCGCCAAGCGAATAGAGGTCCGAATGATTGGTCAGCTCGAACGACTGCACCTGCTCGGGCGACATGTAACTCGGGCTCCCGGCGATGCCCTCGATGCGCGAAAAATCGGCGTCGTTGTGAAGCGCGATGCCGAAGTCGATCAGCCTCAGGTCGCTGTCCGTCGTCAGCATCAGGTTGCTCGGCTTGATGTCGCGGTGGATCACGCCGCGCGAATGCGCGTAGTGCAGCGCCTTCGCGCACTTGAACATCAGAGTCAGCACGTCATCGACGGGCAACAGATTGTCGGGCCGCGTGTATGCCGAAAGCGTTCGCGCGCCGTGGATGAACTCGGTGACGACGTAGTAGTAGCCGTTCTCTTCCCCTGCGTCGTAGATAGGCATGATGTTCGGGTGCTGGAGCATCCCGACCATGTGGGCCTCGGAGAGGAACATCTTGCGCGCGACCTTGGCGCGCGCCGGATCGTCGTCCGCCGCGATCCGGTAGGCCTTGATCGCGACGTCGCGGCCATAGAACGGGTCGTGGGAAAGATAGACGGTGCCGGTCGAGCCGCGCCCGACCTCGCGAATCACCTCGTACTTGCCGATGCGTTCGGCCATGCCGGACTCGCCGTCCGCGGGCCGTCGGATCGTCGGCACGGTAGCGATAGCGATGGCCGGTTCCTCCCAGGAAGGTCCGGCAGACGACAGTCACCGGATGCCGCGTCAGGATATTTCGTCAAAAGCGGCGGAACCGTGAACCGTATCGCGCTTCACCGGGAGCTTCGCGGGCGCTCTGCGAAGTGGTCGAAACCGTGACCCACATCTCGCTCAGGCGGCGCGCCGTCAATGCGCACGCCGGCGGTCTCGCTGATGGCGCCGATGCGCCGCAGCACGACGCCCGCGTCGAGTGCCGAGATCCGGGCGCGGTCGGCGGCAGCCGCGGTGAATAGAAGCTCGCAGTCGTCGCCGCCGCCGAGGGCGAACGCGAGCCTCGCGTCGAGCGCCGCGACCGAGCACAGGCCGGCCGACAACGGCAACTCGCGGCTCTCGACGTCCGCACCCACGCCGCTCGCCGCGCAGAGCTTCGCGAGATCGCCCGCGAGCCCGTCGGAAACGTCGATGCAGGCGGTCGCGATTCCGCGCAACGCAATGCCGAGGGTTACGCGCGCCTCAGGCAGCTGAAAGCGCCGGAGCAGCGCATCGCGCGCGCGGCCCTGCGCCGGGAGCCGGCCCTGGATTACCGCGAGGCCCGCGGCGGCGTCACCCGGCGTGCCGCTGATCCAGAGATCGTCGCCCGGGCGCGCGCCGTCGCGCAGGATCGCCTGCCCCGCGGGTACGGTGCCGGCGAGCGACACCGTCGCGGTCAGCGGGCCGCGCGTCGTGTCGCCGCCGACGAGCGCGACGCCGAACCGGCGCGCGAGCCCGTCGAGTCCCGCGGAAAAGCCGGCGAGCCAGTGCTCATCGACAGTCGGCAGGGTCAATGCCAGAAGCGCCCAGGCGGGCTCGGCGCCCATGGCGGCGAGATCGCTGAGATTCACCGCGAGCGCCCGGTGGCCGATGAAGCGCGCATCGATGCCTGCGGGAAAATGAACGTCCTCGACGAGCGTGTCGGTCGCGAGCACGAGGGTTGCGTCGGGCGAAACGGCGACGAGTGCCCCGTCGTCGCCGACTCCCTGCAGGACGTCCTCGCGATGCGCGCCGCGTTGCGTGAAATGCCGCGCGATCAGGTCGGATTCACCCTGGGCCATGTCGCTCAGGCGACCTCGCCGCGCTCGCCGGGACGGTGCGCTCGCGAGGCGCGGTCGAGCACCGCGTTCACGTAGCGATGCCCTTCCGTCGCGCCGAAGCGCTTCGCGAGCTCGATCCCTTCGTTGATGACCACCCGGTACGGGACGTCGGGCCGGCTCATCAGCTCCCAGAGGCCCAGTTGCAAGATGGCGTGCTCGACCGGATCGAGCCGCTCCGGCGGCAAATCGGAGTGCAGCCGCAATTCGTCATCGATGCGGTCAGTATCCGCGCAGATCGCCTCGATCGCCTCACGGAAGTAATCTGCATCGGCGCGGGCGAATTCGGGCGCCGCGCCGAACTGCGCAAGCAGATCCTGCGCGGGCTGCGGGCTGAGCCGCCACTGGTACAGAGCCTGCACCAGCATCCTGCGCGCGGCCGCCCGCGCGTTCACGAGCTCGCGGCTGGAGGCGGCCACGTCAGCCACCCAGCTTGCGCATGAGGCTCGCAAGCTCGATCGCGACGCGCGCTGCGTCGGCGCCTTTGTTGCCGTGCTCGCCGCCCGCGCGCTCGACGGCCTGCTCGACCGTGTCCGTGGTCAGGACGCCGAAGGCGACCGGCACGCCGGTGTCGCTCGCGACGCGCGCGAGCCCCGCCGCGCATTCTCCCGCGACATACTCGAAGTGCGGAGTCTCGCCGCGGATCACCGCGCCGAGCGCCACGATCGCGTCGCAGCGTCGCGCCTCCGCGATGCGTCGCACCACGGGCGGCAGGTCGAACGCGCCGGGCACGCGAACGAGCTCCATGGCGGCAGTATCGGCGCCATGGCTTGCGAGCGCCTCCACCGCGCCCTGCACGAGCCGGTCGACGATGGACTCGTTGAATCGCGACGCCACGAGGGCGATGCGAAGGTCGCCGGCCCGCAGATCGCCTTCGATGATGCGAATTGCGTTCACGCCGCGAGTATATCAGGCGATCGCGCGGCGACTCGCCGCGCGGGAAGGACACTACTCTTCGTAGCCCGTGATCTCGAGGCCGAACGCCGCGATGCCGAGCAACTGACGCGGCGCGGACAAGACGCGCATGCGCGTGATTCCGAGATCTCGCAGGATCTGCGCGCCGATGCCGTGGGTGCGAAGCACCGCGCGGCCCGGAGCGTGCTCCGCTGTGCGATCGGTGCCGTCGGCGAGGTCGAAGACGCTGGATGGTTCCTGCAGCGGGTGCAGGAGGACGACGACGCCGTGTGGCTCGCGCGCGATGCGCTCGAGCACCGCACGCAGCGTCCAGCCAGCATTCTCGCTGCGGACTCCGATCAGGTCCCTGAGCGTGTCGTGCAGGTGCACGCGCACGAGCGGCGGTTCAGCGCCCGGCGATCCGCGCACCAGCGCGGCGTGGAGGCAGCCGTGCACGCGATCCGAATACCAGCGCATGCGGAAAGCGCCGGACTCGGTCTCGACCATCCGGTCCATCACGCATTCGATTGAACTTTCCTTGCTCAGCCGGTGGCGGATCAGGTCGGCGATCGTGCCGATCGCGAAGCCGTGCTCCACGGCGAAGCGCTCCAGTTCGGGACGACGCGCCATCGTCCCGTCCTCGTTGAGGATCTCGACGATGACCGCTGCCGGTTCGAATCCGGCAAGGCGCGCGAGGTCGCAGCCCGCTTCCGTGTGTCCGGCGCGCGTCAGTACGCCGCCGGGACGTGCCATCAATGGAAACACGTGTCCGGGTTGCCTGAGATCCTCGGCTCGGGCATCCGGCCTGACGGCGGTCCGCACCGTGTGGGCGCGATCCTGCGCCGAGATCCCGGTGGTGACGCCCTGCGCGGCCTCGATGCTGACCGTAAAGTTCGTGCCGTGGCGATCCTCGGAATCCCTGACCATCAGCGGCAGCCGCAGCGCGCGGCAGCGCTCCTGCGTCAAGGTCAGGCAAATCAGGCCGCGACCATGGCGCGCCATGAAATTGATGTCCTCCGGGCGGACACAGGCCGCAGCCATGAGCAGGTCGCCCTCGTTTTCGCGTTCCTCGTCGTCCATGACGACGATCATTCGACCCTTGCGCAATTCGTCCAGCAGCTCGTCGATCGTGTTCATCGGGTTCCGCGCGCATCCAGCAGCCGCTCGAGATAGCGCGCGACCAGGTCGACCTCCAGGTTGAGTGCCTGTTCCGCTTCGAGTGCCGAGAGGGTCGTGACCGCACGCGTATGCGGCACGAGATCCACGCTGAATCCGGCGCCCTCGACCTCGCCGACCGTCAGGCTGACGCCGTCAAGCGTGACCGAGCCCTTGCTCGCGATGTAGCGCGCGAGATCCGCGGGCGCCTCGATCCAGGCCCGCAGCGAACCGGAAACGTCCTCCACCTGCCGGACCCGCGCGATGCCGTCGACATGCCCGGTCACCAGGTGCCCGCCGAGCAAGTCGAAGGCTGCCACCGCCGGTTCGAGATTGACCCGGCTGCCCGGAGCGAGTCGGCCGAGGGTCGTGCAGCGGAGCGTCTCGCCGGAGAGTTCCGAGTCGAAGCATCCGTCCCCGAGCGCAACGATCGTCAGGCAGACGCCGGACACGGCCACGCTGTCACCAATGCGCCAGGCGCCGGCCGGCAGCCCAGCGTTGTCGATCCTGAGCCGGCGCGCGACGTTATCACCGCCAACTTCCGCGATGCGGCCGATTCCCCTGACGATACCGGTGAACATTGGTTTCGCCTCAGTGCCGCGGCCGCAGCCGGATCAGGAGATCCCCGCCGACATCCTGCCGTTCGACGATCGAGAACTCGAGGCGATCGGCCATCGTGTCCGGCGCCGGCAGCTCCGCCAGCGGACGCGCTCCGCGCCCGAGCAGCGTCGGCGCCAGGTACAAGACGAGTTCGTCGGCGAGCCCCGCGGACAACAATGCACCCGCAAGACCCGCCCCGCATTCCGCGAGCACCTCGTTGACCTGCCGCCCGGCAAGCAGCGCGAGCGCCGCGGCGAGGTCGATGCCACCCGCCGCCGGCGCGACAGTCGCGACCTCGGCGCCCGCGGCGCGGAGCGC
>JBOHZO010000118.1:0-5301 GCA_050738555.1 Steroidobacteraceae bacterium
AGCCCGTCGTACTCGATCGCAATCGAGCGCTCGATGGTGCCGCCGGTGCCGCGAAGTTGCGCGCCCGTCGGCCGGCCCAGCACGTCGTAGGTGAAGAGCCAATGGCCGCTCGGTGAGCCGCCGTCCCAATGAGGGAGGTAACGCCGCAGAATCTGGCCGCGGTCGTCCCGATCGACCGTGGAAACGGTACGGCCTCCTCCGGGCTGCGGTGACCTGAGTCGGAATCCGCGTTCATTCTGATCGACTTCGACGGAAGAGCTGACGCGAACGGTGCCTGTAGAGTCGCGATCCTCCTGTACGATCCTGTACTTCGCGCGTGCGTCGCAGCCGCTCTTGCAGCCCTCACGCGTCCAGGTGGTGCTCGTGCCGTCGGGCAGCGTTTCCCGTTCGGGCCGGCCGAACACGTCGTAGTTCCAGCGTGTCGTCAGTCCGTTGGGGTCCGTGAACGTGAGCGGGAGCCCGATCGCCGCGTCCCACGACATGCGCGAGAGTTGCGAAAGCGGATTGCTCCACCGGATGGGGAACTGTCCGCTGGTGCCCCAGTTGATTGCCATCGTGCGCGCGGGCATGCCGGCGCCCGTCACCTTTTCGCTCGCAAGGTTGCCGAAAGCGTCGTAGGCGAGGTCATAGGTGACCTGCCACTGGCTGTCGCCGGGCTCGAGCCGGCGTTGCGTCGGCCGGCACTTCAGCCCATCCCACGACTCGCCGGCACGGCGGGTGATCGCGGCACCGCCCGCGAGCGTATGGCCAGCCGTGACCTGGATCGACTGCGGCCGCCCCAGGCACCAGTAGGCCGTGTCATTGAGCACGGCGGAGCGCTGTGCACGGAAGCTCGCGGACGATCCCACGTTCGCGCCGCCTGCGATTTCGGTCACGGTCGTCGTTTCGTCGGTGACAAGCCCCGATGTCGCATCGATCGCGGCGATGCTCCGGACGACCCGCGCGATCTCGACGCCATCGTGCGCGCCTCCTGCTTCGTAGCGTCGCGATGTCGTGGCCGCCGGGTAGGGGAAGCGCCGGCCGCCCAGATCGAGCTTCGACCATTGGTAGCTCGAATGCGACACCGGCTTCCCGGAGTTCTGGCGGACAACGATCGATTCCGGCAGGCCCGTGAACGGGAAGTCCTGCCGGCGAGTAATCTCCGTGCTCAAATTTCGCCCGGAAAGCAGGTCAGTCAGTGTCTGCTTCCGGAAGCCGAGCGATCCGCGCCCATGCAGGTTCCGGCGCAATCCTTCGTAGCGGTATCCGGTTGCACTCTTCCAGCCCCTGCCGCTGCCATCCGTCGCCGTGAATCGCGTGACCACCTGCGCGGATGTCTGCATGTCCTGGTCGGGATAGACGGCGCTGGTGCCGCGTGTGTGCACGGCGGCATCGGTCAACGGGCCGTACCTGAACTCCGCCGAGACGCCGAACCCGTCCTTGACCGAGAGCAGCAGATCGGGCGGGGCGCCGTTCTTGCGGCGTAGGCGAAACTGATTCGCCACCCGTGTAACGAGATCCTGCAAACCATCGCCGTCGACATCCAATCCTGTGATCCATGGCGCTCCTTCGTGGGAAACGCCGGTATCCACAATTGCGGCGAGCGAATCCCCTTTCGAGACGGCGACCTGCCAATTGGTCGGGCCCGACAGGAGTACATCGTCGCGACCGTCGCCATTCCAGTCGTGCGCGCGTAACACTGCCGCGCCGGTCCATGCGGGCCCGAGCAGCTCCGTCGTGGAACCTCCGACTCCGCAGAAGTTGACCCGGACGCGCAGGGTGCCGGTGCCGTGCTTGTAGGCGAAGTCGGCGCATCCGTCGTCGTTGATGTCGAGCACGACGCCGCCGTGGAAGAAGCCGCCGTCGAAGAGCTCGGCGCCGCGGCCGACGGCGGAGATGCGAACAATGGAGACTTCCTCGTTCATGAGCAAGTCTTCCGCGCCGTCGCCATTGAGGTCGACACGGCCCTCGCGCCCCATGAATTTTCCGCCCCGGGCCTCCGTGTACCCGGTCGATTCCGATTGCGAATAGAGCGTGGCGGGCGCCTGGTATCCGCCGGTGCGAAGTTGATTCCGTGCTCGCACGAACAGGTTATCAGCGCCCGCCGGACCGACGGATTCGGACCACGCGATGTCGCCCAGACCGTCGCCATTGAAGTCGAGGCCGCGGAAATCCCGAATTCCGGCCGGCACGGCGATGCCAGTTGTCATCGGCGCGGTGAGCCCGGAGTCGCGCCCAATGACGATCGAGAACTGACCAGAAGGAGCGGCCATCAGGAGATCGGCGCGGCCGTCGCCGTTGCTGTCGAACGTCCTGCCGAGACCGTGCGGGCAGGGAATCCCCGAGTTGACCTCCGGGCCGAAACCGGCAGCGGTGCCGAGCCGGTAGCGAATGGTGGCCGACGACATTGCGTTGCCGCCTGCCCACAGGTAATCGAGCCGGCCATCGCCGTTGATGTCGATCATCTTCCACAGGTCCGTGAAAGACGTCGGACTAGGCGTTGCCGTCACGACCGTGGCCGCTGCGAACCCGGGCGTCGCGTCCTGCCACACCAACGTCGTGGGCGCCAGGCAGTCGGATCCACCGGGCCCGCATTCGCGGATCGACGCAAGCCGGCTGCGGCCGCCCGCCGACAGGGCGGGCTCGTAGTTCAGCTCGTAACGGCGCAACACGGCGCTGTTGTAGAGAATGTCGATGCGGTGGAGTCGGACGATCTGGCGTACCGGGCTGCCGGCGACGTAGCCGGTGTCGATCTCGTTGCTCGGCCGATTCAAGTACACGAAGGAAATCTGGTGTGATGCTGCGACGCCAGCCGCCGGGTTCGAGTTGTAACGAATGCTCGCGATGCGAAAACTCCCGTTCGACGTGTCCTCGAAGTAGCTGTAGTCAATGACATTGCCCGAGCGGTCCCGGATGCGATTGAGCGCCCAGACCGTGGCCCCGGCCGTTGTCCCGCCGGCACTTCGGTCGATTCGCGAGTCGGCGGTGGCGCCGTACTCGTAGATGCGGCCGTCCGCGGCCTCGACCACGAAGTGCCCTGGCCCGTTGCCGGTGCCCGGATGCGCGCGAATGCGCGCGTAGGATTCGATCTCGGTCCGGTACTCGCCGCTCGGGGCGCCGTAGGCGAGGATGTCCAGCGCGACGAGACGCTGACCGTCGAGGCAAAAGCGATCGTTGGAGTTGTGGTTCGGCCAGATTGCGATGCCGTCCTGCGCGATGGACCGCGCGCAGCGCGAGATCTGCGAAAGCCCGCCGATCGACCAGCCGATGCCGAGCAGGCCGCTCCTTGTCCGATGCCGGTATTCGAGCGTGACGACCGGCGTCATGCCATTCGTGCCCGGCGGCAGGGCGAGTGGAATCGTGTACTCCGCTTCGCCGTCGCGTGAAACGGCTGCGAAGCCCGGCGTTCGGCCGATGCCGGCGTCCGCTTGCGACGATGCCAGCACGATAAGGGTTCCGAAGACGGCGCCCAGACGGCGCGAGGCGAGGGGCAGTTCCATTGCCGTAACTCCGAGGCAGCCGGCGTCCTGCCGGGTGCCGCCAAGCTAGCCGCTCAGACGCAGCGCGGCCCGCCACTTATGTGCGGCAAATCCGTAGAATCTGCCTGTGGACCCACGGCCTGAGCGCAAGACGCAGGAGCCTCGATGAAACTCGTCACCGCCATCATTAAGCCCTTCAAACTCGACGACGCGCGCGCGGCGCTGTCGGAGATCGGCATCTCCGGCATGACCGTCACCGAAGTCAAGGGCTTCGGCCGCCAGCGCGGCCACACCGAGCTCTACCGCGGCGCGGAATACGTCGTCGACTTCGTGCCGAAGACGCGGATCGAGGTCGCCGTGCGCGACGACCTCGTCGAGCAGGTGACCGAGGCCATCATCGGCGCCGCCAAGACCGGCAAGGTCGGCGACGGCAAGATCTTCGTCACGACGATCGAGCGCGTGGTGCGGATCCGCACCAGCGAGATGGACGAGGCGGCGCTTTGAGGGAGCAGGGTGAAGACCCGAGATCGCCGACGATCGAAGCAGCGGTCGCCAAGATCGCGCTCGGCGGTGCGCGGCGCCACGTCTTCTTCTGCACTCACGGCGACTGCGCGCCGAAAGAAGTCGGCGAGGAGTCCTGGAAGTACCTGAAACGCCGTCTGCGCGAAGTGGGCCTCGCGGACGTGGAGGGCGGGGTGCTCCGCACGCGCGCGGACTGTCTGCGCATCTGTCGCGAAGGACCGATCATGCTGGTCTACCCCGAAGGCACCTGGTACGGGCATGCAACGCCGGAGAATATCGAGCGAATCATCCAGGAACACCTGCTCGGCGGCGTGCCGGTCGCGGAACTGGCGTTCGCCGAGGCGCCGCTTCGCACTGCAAAAAATTCAGATTGAAATTAATGCGCGTGATTCACAGTTGTAATCCGCCGGATTCTCTTGTAAACAGCATGTGGGGGGCCAGAGAGACGGTAGAAACACAACGACCCGGGCTGTGGCCGACCATTCTTCATTGACGTTGCCGCCGCACCTGTTTGCGGTGCTTCTGCGTTTTTCCGCTGATTCCAGCTGTATTGCGTCCGACCGGACAGGGAATCGCCCGATTTCATAGAGGAAGGGAACCGTCATGCGATCAGTACTCGTCGTTTTGGCCGCGATTGTGGCGACAGTGGCAGCCGGTGGCCCGGCCGCAGCGCAGAATTTCCGCAAGCCGCCATCCGCCGACAAGGCGTCCGCGCTGCGCCTGGCCGAAGGGCAGGCGACGGAAAGCCGCTCTACCAAGGTTTATGTGGTGCAGATGGCCGCGAAACCGGGCATCAGCTATGAAGGCGGTGCGGCGGGCTTCGCCAGGACAGCGCCTGAAGCCGGCGCAAAGTACGACGCCCGTTCGAGTCAAGCCCAGATGTATACCGAGCATCTTGTGGCGCAGCAGGATTCTCTCCTTGCCGCCATCGGCGCTCGCGGCCGCAAGCTCTACAGCTATACACATGCGCTTAACGGCTTTGCCGCGCGCCTGACGGCCGGGCAAGCCGCGACGCTCCGGAAGAACGAGGACGTGCTGAATGTCTGGGAGGACCGCAGGCTTCCGGTCGATACCAACAACAGCCCGACATTTCTCGGACTGCTGGATCCGAAGAACGGCCTGCGCGCCAAGCGCGGGCTCCGGGGCAAGGGTGTCATCATCGGCATGCTGGACACCGGCGCGGTACAGGAACACCCGAGTTTCGACGACACCGGCTTCGACCCACCCACGAACTGGAACGGCGTCTGCCAGGCCGGCGAAGGCTGGAACGCGAATGATTGCAACAACAAGCTGATCGGCGCGCGCTATTTCATCAGTGGCT
>JBOHZO010000119.1:0-8488 GCA_050738555.1 Steroidobacteraceae bacterium
GCATGACGAAAATCATGAGAATCCTGCCGCGCACGTTCCAGGATCTAATCCTGGCCTTGCAGCGTTACTGGGCGGACCAGGGCTGCGTGCTGCTGCAGCCCTACGACATGGAAATGGGCGCCGGCACTTTCCACACCGCCACATTCCTGCGCGCGCTCGGCCCGGAACCCTGGAACGCGGCCTACGTACAGCCGAGCCGCCGGCCGACCGATGGGCGCTATGGCGACAACCCGTTTCGGCTGCAGCATTACTTCCAGTTCCAGGTCGTGATGAAGCCCTCGCCGCCCGACATCATCGACCGCTACCTCGGCTCGCTCGCGGCGCTCGGCATCGACGCGCTCGTGCACGATATCCGCTTCGTCGAGGACGACTGGGAATCGCCGACGCTGGGCGCCTGGGGCCTCGGCTGGGAAGTCTGGCTGAACGGAATGGAAATCACGCAGTTCACGTATTTCCAGCAGGCCGGCGGGCTGGATTGCCGTCCCGTGATGGGCGAGATCAGTTACGGCCTCGAGCGCCTCGCGATGTACCTGCAGGGCGTCGAAAGCGTTTTCGACCTGCTCTGGACCGAAGGCCCCGCGGGGCGCGTGAGCTATGGCGACGTCTTTCACCAGAACGAGGTCGAGCAATCCGCGTACAACTTCGAGCATGCCGACGCCGCGGCGCTTTTCGCCGAGTTCGACCAGCGCGAGAAGAACTGCCGCGCATTGCTCGAGGTTGACCTGCCCCTGCCCGCCTACGAGCAGACGCTGAAAGCCTCGCACGTCTTCAACCTGCTCGATGCGCGCAAGGCCATCTCGGTCACCGAGCGGCAGCGCTACATCCTGCGCGTCCGCGCGCTCGCGCGCGCAGTCGCCGCCGCCTGGCACGCGAGCCGGGAAGCCCGGGGCTTCCCCTTGCTCAAAACGAAGCCACCGGGGACTGTCCCCTCCGGTAACCCATGACCCGGCACGACTTCTTGGTGGAGATCGGCGCCGAGGAGATGCCGCCCAGGAGCCTCCTCGCACTGGCGGAGGCGTTACGCGATGCCATCGTTGCAGGACTGGATTCCGCCGGGCTTGCGCACGGCGCCGCGCTCGCCTATTGCACGCCGCGCCGGCTGACCGTGCTGGTGCGCAAGCTGCTCGACCAGCAGCCCGAGCAGCGTATCGAGCGGCGCGGCCCGCCGGTCGCGGCGGCCTTCGATTCCGCGGGCAAGCCGACGCGCGCCGCAACGGCTTTCGCCAAGGCCTGCGGTGTCGACGTCGGCGACCTGACGCGTATCGCCGAGGCCAAGGGTCAATTCCTGTTCTGCAAGACGACGCGCGCGGGGCGACGCGCATCCGCGCTCCTTCCGGCCATCGTGCAGACGGCCCTCGAGCAGCTCCCGATCGCGCGACGCATGCGGTGGGCCGAGGGCGCGGCGCAGTTCGTGAGGCCGGTTCATTGGGTGGTCATGCTGCACGGCGACGAAGTCATTCCGGGCGAAGTGCTGGGCCTGAAAGCCGGGCGAATGACGCGCGGCCATCGCTTTCACGCGCCGAAGCCGATTGCACTCCGCTCACCCGGCGGTTATCTCGCGGCGCTCGAGCGGCGCGGTCATGTGCTCGCCGATTTCGAAGCGCGCCGCGAACGGATTCGCGCGGGCGTCGTCGCCGCGGCGGAGGCCGAGAACGGCGCCGCGATCATCGACCCGGCGGTGCTCGACGAAGTCACGGCGCTGACCGAATGGCCGGTGCCGCTGGCCGGCCACTTCGAACCGCGGTTTCTCGAGCTGCCGCCAGAGGTCCTGATCGCGACGCTGCAGGATCACCAGCGCTATTTCCCGGTGCGGGCGAAGGACGGCCAGCTGCTTCCGCGTTTCATCGCGGTCGCCAACCTCGAAAGCCGGGATCCACCGCAGGTTCGCGCCGGCAATGAGCGCGTCGTGCGGCCCCGCCTCGCAGATGCCGCCTTTTTCTATGCCGCGGACCGCAAAGTGCCCCTCGCATCGCGCCGCGAGGCGCTCGGAAGGGTCACCTTCCAGGCCCAACTCGGAACCCTCGCCGACAAGACCGCGCGCATCACGGCGCTTGCGGTGCAGATCGCCCAGGTGGCGGGCCAGGACCCGTCGCCCGCTCAGCGCGCCGCGGAACTCGCGAAGTGCGATCTCCTGACCGCCATGGTTGGAGAATTCCCGGAATTGCAGGGGATCATGGGGCGTTACTACGCCCTGCACGATGGCGAGCCCGACCAGGTCGCCGCCGCACTCGCCGAGCAGTACCTGCCGCGCTTTGCCGGCGATGCCCTCCCGGCGACCGGTGCCGGGCTTGCGCTGGCGGTCGCCGACAAGCTCGACACCCTGGTCGGGATTTTCGCCATCGGCCAGAAGCCGACCGGAACCAGGGATCCTTATGGCCTTCGCCGCTCGGCGCTCGGCGTGCTCCGGATCCTGATCGAAACGGGCATTGCCCTGGACCTTCGCGAACTGATCCGGGGCGCCCTCGACTCCGTCCGCGCCGACCTCGCCCGGTTGGAAAAGGGGACGGTCACCTTTACGTCTGCCGAAAAGGTGACCGTCCCCTTTTCTGTCCCCTTTTCCAACCCTCCCGAAGGTCTGGCGGACGAGATCTACGACTACATGATGGAGCGCCTGCGCGCCTGGTATCTCGAGGGCCAGGGCGAGATCACTTCCGAGATGTTCGACGCCGTCCTCGACACGCGCCCGGTCTCGCCGCTCGACTTCGACGACCGGCTCCGCGCACTCGCCGCCTTCCTCAAGCTGCCGGATGCCGCCGGCCTCACGGCGGCCAACAAGCGCATCGCCAACATCCTGCGGAAGGCGGGCGAACAACCGAGCCCGCGCGTCGATCCGGGACTGCTCACCGATCCGCACGAGCGCAAGCTCGCGACCGCGGTAGAAGAGTTGCGGCAGGACGTCGAGCGGCTCGTCACCGCGCGCCGGTACGCGGACGCGCTCGCGCGACTCGCCTCGCTCCACGGCGCGGTCAATGCGTTCTTTGATCACGTGCTCGTGATGGCGGAAGACGTGCGCGTCCGCGCGAACCGTCTGGCACTACTCGCGGCACTGCAACGCCTCTTCCTTCACATGGCGAATTTGTCCCGGCTGCCGGGATGAAATGTGGCCTTTTCGGATGTCTTTAAGCATCCTGTTGTTGTTCAACTAGCTGATGAACAAGGAACGTGTCGCCACGACGGACAGGACGGTCGCGCCGTGGCGGAGAATTGCGGGTTTTCAGTGGCTCGCGTCGGTCTCTTACACGACGATTCTGTTCCTCGATTCCGTCGTCTTCGGCTTCGTCATCGTGCTCTTCGGGTGGCTTCCGTTTCGCAAGTTGTACGGCTTCGCGCGCGCCTGGGCGGGCTCGAATATCTGGCTCGCGAAGACGATCTGCGGACTCGACTGGAGGGTCGAAGGACGCGAGCACATGCCGCGCGAAGGCGCGCACATCTCGATGTGGAAGCACACCTCCACCTGGGAAACGATGGCCCAGATGATCGTGTTCCCGCCGCAGGCCTGGGTGCTCAAACGGGAGATTCTCTGGATCCCCCTGGTCGGCTGGGCGTGCTGGCTCTTGAAGTGCATCGCGATCGACCGCGGCGCCGGTCACCGCGCCGTCAACCAGGTACTCGACCAGGGGCGCGAACGGCTCGCGGCCGGCATCTGGGTTTTGATTTTTCCCGAGGGCACGCGGATGTCGCCGGGCGAGACGCGCAAGTACGGCATGTCGGGATCGCTCCTCGCCTCGCAGTCCGGCGCGAAGCTCGTGCCGGTCGCCCATAACGCGGGTGACTTCTGGCCGCGACGCGGGCTCGTGAAAAAGCCCGGGTTGATCCGGGTCGTCATCGGGCCGCCGATCGAGACTGCCGGGCGCGATCCGCGGGAATTGAACCGGGAGGTGCAGCAGTGGATCGAGGCGACGATGCGCAGCCTGAGTGGCATTCAGCAGAAAAAAGGCCATCAGACAGGATGTGTATGAGCATCCTGTTTTGCCGCCAACCGCTGATGGACAAGGCGCCGCGCGCTTCAACCTGTCCAAGACCCAAAGTGGACACTCCCGGGTGTGAGGCCTAGGCTATGCGGCGACGGATCGCTCGCTGCCCGATCGGGCGAACAGGCGAAATTCCAAGAACAATGAACGCGATTACTGAAGGCCAACTTCGGGGGTGATCATGAAGAAGTTGCTTTTTGCAGCGCTTGCCGCAAGCGCCGTCGGATGCGCAACTCTGACTGAAGACGCGATGACACCGGTCGCATTCGCGTTCAGCGATGGCACGGAAGGGAAATGCAAGCTGACCAACAAGCGCGGCGCCTGGGAAACGTCGATTCCGGCCACGGTCTCCATCAGGAAATCCGATGATGTGCTGAAGTACGATTGCGAATCGGAAGACGGCCGCAAAGCATTTGGCTCGATCGAGAGCGAAATGGGAGGCAAGATCGTCGCAAGCGCGGTCTTCCTAGACTTCGGCATCACGGATGCCATCACGGACAAGCACCGGAAGTATCCCGCGAGCTTCGTGATCCCGCTTGCCAAGGGGGCGCCTGTGACGGCAGAACCTGCAGCGGGAGAGCCCGCGAAGCCCTGAGCGGATCAGACGTCCAGGTTGGTGACGTAGAGCGCGTTCTTCTCGATGAATTCGCGGCGCGGCTCGACCGCGTCGCCAACTAGCGTTGTGAAAAAATGCCGTCCGCGGCGACCGCGTCCTCGGTGCGCACCTGGAGCAGGTGGCTCTACGAGACCATTGAAACGTGGCGGCCGCATCCTCATCAGAATCCGGCAGCCACACAATCCCACGAAACGCCGACCGATTACCTGAAGTTGAATCGCAGCGCCAGCGAGATCATGTCGACGTCGGCTTCGCCGGTTATGTCGTCGCTACCGACATCGGCATAGCGATCCCATTCCACGCGGATGCCGAAGCGGTCACTCGTTGCGAATTCGCCGCCGAGGCCATACACACCGTTGCTCCGCTGAGTCGAATCGCTCGTGCCATCGCTCACGCCATCGATCGATACGCGGATCGAGCCTTCCGAGTTCATGGACGCAATGCCGAGGCGGCCGAAGACTGCGAAACGCTCGCCGATCGGCAAAATGCCCAGCAGAGAGAACACTGGGCCTTGCGCGGACGCTTCGAGCCCGAGCGAGGCTGGCACGGCGCCAGAGCCATCATCGACGGTCCCGTTAGCGTTGTAGTTCGCCGCGCCGAGGTCAACGTAGGCCAACTCGACGGCGAAATGCTCATTCACCAGGTAGCCGACCCCCAGGCCGAATCCCGTGTCGGAATCGTCTACCGACGACGTCGCGTCAACGACGTCAAAACCAGCAGCGTTGAAGGCGGCAATCGCGCTCTCGTCCAGCGCTGCCTGATCAATTCCATCCACGCTGGTCTGCCCGGCAAAGCCGACGACATACCAGCCTTCCTCCGCCGCCTGAGCCGTGGTGCCAAGACCGCAGCCGATGCACAGCAAGAACGCACCCAATCGTCCCTTCAAGTACCTCATGACTTCTCCACGCAATCGTGTGATTGCAGTTACTCGGGGCGTACCTTAGTTCGGCTGGCGCATAAGTAAAACGACTTGCTTCGCATTTCAGTGGTGCGTCAGCCGTCCAAATCTGCGACGCAGCGCGCGTTCTATCATGAATCCGCGCCGCGCTACGTTGACCGAGGATGCGATGACGTGGTCACTTTTGCTCCAGCGCCCGCGCCCGAAGCGCAGGCTCCGAAGCCCGCCTCGAACTAAACGTCGAGGTTCGTGACGTAGAGCGCGTTCTTCTCGATGAATTCGCGGCGCGGCTCGACCGCGTCGCCCATCAGGGTCGTGAAGATGTCGTCCGCGGCGACAGCGTCCTCGATGCGCACCTGGAGGAGCCGCCGGACTTCCGGATTGATGGTCGTCTCCCAGAGCTGCCCGGGGTTCATCTCGCCCAGGCCCTTGTAGCGCTGGATTGCCTGGCCCTTCCGCGCCTGCTCCAGAAGCCAGGTCATGGCTTCCGGAAATCCCGTGATCTCCTGGCGTTCGTCGCCGCGCGTCACGAACGCGCCGGCGCTGATGAAATCGGTGAGGGTCGTGCCGAGCTCGGCGATGCGGCCGTATTCCGCCGACTCGAAGAACTCCGGTTGCAGGTGCTTCTCGGTCGTGACGCCGTGCTCGGTGCGCGAGACGTCCACGCGATCGGGCTCGCCCGCGTCGTTCCGGCGCACCGACAGCCTGTAGCTGTGCACGAGGCTGCCGTCGGCGTTGAGGCGCGCTTCGAGCTCCCTGGCCCAGCCTTCGAGCCAGGCGACGTCCGCAAACTGCTGCTCGCCCACCGGGCGCATCGCCAGCAATTGTTCGAGCAGGCGACGGTCGTAGCGGCGCGACCAGCGGCCGATAATGGCCTTCACTTCCATGAACTGGCGCGCGAGCATTTCGAGCGCCGAGCCGCTGAGCGGCGGAGCTTCCGGGTTCACGTATAGCGCCGCGTCGTCGAGCGCGCTGGTCAGCAGCAACTGGTCGAGTTCGGCCTCATCCTTGACATAGATTTCCTGCTTGCCGCGCTTCACCTTGAAGAGCGGCGGCTGCGCGATGTAAATGTGCCCGCGCTCGATCAAATCGGACATCTGCCGGTAGAAGAATGTCAGCAGGAGTGTGCGAATGTGGCTGCCGTCGACGTCCGCGTCGCAGAGCAGCACGATCCGGTGATACCGCAGCTTCGAGATGTCGAAATCATCCTTGCCGATGCCGGTGCCGAGCGCGCTGATGAGCGTGACGACCTCCTGGGAGGACAGCATCTTGTCGAAGCGCGCCTTCTCGACATTCAGGATCTTGCCCTTGAGCGGTAGGACGGCCTGCGTGCGCCGGTCCCTGCCCTGCTTGGTGGAACCGCCCGCCGACTCGCCCTCGACTAGGAAGAGCTCCGACTTGGCCGGATCCTTCTCCTGACAGTCGGCGAGTTTTCCGGGCAGGCCCGACGAGTCGAGCGCGCCCTTCCTCCGCGTCATCTCGCGGGCCTTGCGCGCCGCTTCGCGCGCCCGCGCCGCGTCGATGATCTTCATGCAGATCGCCTTCGCGTCGGCCGGCCGCTCGAGCAGGAATTCGCCCAGTTTCTGTGCCACCACCGATTCGACCGCGCCCTTGACCTCGGACGAAACCAGCTTGTCCTTGGTCTGCGAGGAGAACTTGGGGTCCGGCATCTTGATCGAGAGGATCGCGGTCATCCCCTCGCGCGCATCGTCGCCCGTCAGCGAGACGTTCTCGCGCTTCGCGAATCCTTCTCTCTCGATGAAGTCGTTGATCTTCCGGGTCAGCGCCGCGCGGAAGCCGGCGAGATGCGTGCCGCCGTCCTTCTGCGGGATGTTGTTGGTATAGCAGTACATGGATTCCTGGTAGGAATCGTTCCACTGCGCCGCCACCTCGACCGAGATCGGGCCTTCCTGGCCCTGGAAATAGAAGATGTTCGGGTGGATCGCCGTGCGGCTGCGATTCAGGTACTGCACGAAGGCGCTGACGCCTCCCTGGTGCTCGAACACGTCCCTTTGATCCTCCCGTTCATCGATCAATTCGATGCGCACGCCGGAATTCAGGAACGAGAGCTCCCGCAGCCGCTTCGCCAGCCATTCGTAGGAAAACGTCGTGTTCGTGAAAATCGTATTGGTCGGCTTGAAGCGGATCGTCGTGCCGCGTTCCGTGGTCGTTCCGACCACGGTGAGCGGGCCTTGCGGCTCGCCCATCTTGTATTGCTGCCGATGCAGCTTGCCGTCGCGCGCGATCGTGAGCGTCAGCGATCCGGAGAGCGCGTTGACGACGGAAACGCCGACGCCGTGCAAGCCACCCGCGACCTTGTACGAGTTGTCGTCGAATTTTCCGCCGGCGTGCAGCACGGTCATGATGACTTCGGCCGCGGAACGATTTTCCTCGGCGTGAATGTCAGTCGGAATGCCGCGGCCGTTGTCCGTCACGGTGACGGATTCGTCGGCATGGATAGTCACGACGATGCGGTCGCAGTGGCCGCCAAGGGCTTCGTCGATCGAGTTGTCGACGACTTCGAAAACCATGTGATGAAGGCCGGTGCCATCGTCGGTATCGCCGATGTACATGCCGGGCCGCTTGCGGACCGCTTCGAGCCCCTTCAAGACCTTGATTTTGCTGGAGTCGTAGGGGTCTTTTGGGGGGGTCCCTGGGCCTGGCTGCATGATCCGGAAATTCTAGCAGAAGAATCCGGTTTTTACTTTGTTTTTCAGTTGCTTGCCGCTTACTCGGCGACGCCTGCGCGACCCTCCGGCCAGGCTCCCAAAGTACGCCGCCGCAACCACCGCGATTGCCACGCCCGCCAGTCAGGAAATGGTTCGACGACGCTGTCGCCTGCCGCGGCCATCGTCCCAGCTGCGGATCTGCGGCGCGCCAACGATCACAGGCCACCCTTCCATCCCGCGCCGGCTGTTTCGGCCGTGGTGTCGCCACCGGACTCGCGGCGCCAAAGCATCGGGAACCCGAACAAGTTACCCATCCAGCGCATCGTCTTGTTGC
>JBOHZO010000120.1:0-4919 GCA_050738555.1 Steroidobacteraceae bacterium
GTCCGGAATGCGACGGTGCGCGCCTCGCCAGGCCCGCGCGATTCGTGTTCGTGGGTGGCGCGTCGCTGCCTTCCATCAGCGCCCTGCCTGTCCGCCGCGCGCTCGAGTTCTTCGGCGAGCTCAGGCTCGAGGGCTGGCGCGCCGACATCGCTGCGAAGATCGTCAAGGAAATCACCGACCGTCTGAGTTTTCTCGTCGACGTCGGTCTCGACTACCTGACACTCGACCGGAGCGCCGAGACGCTGTCCGGCGGGGAAGCGCAGCGCATCCGCCTCGCGAGCCAGATCGGCTCGGGACTCGTGGGCGTCATGTACATTCTCGACGAGCCTTCGATCGGCCTGCACCAGCGCGACAACCAGCGCCTGCTCGATACGCTCCATCGGCTCCGGGATCTCGGCAATACCGTGATCGTCGTCGAGCACGACGAGGAGGCGATCCGGCAGGCCGATCACGTGGTCGATCTCGGGCCCGGCGCCGGCGTGCACGGCGGCCGCATCGTCGCGCAAGGGACGCCTGCGCAGATCGAAGCGAGCCCAGCTTCGCTGACGGGTCAATATCTCTCCGGCCGCAAGCGCATCGAGATTCCGGACAAGCGCCGGTCACGGGATTTGAAGCAGCAACTGCGCCTGAAGCAGGCGAGCGGCAATAATTTGAAACAGATCGACGTCGCGTTTCCGGTGGGGCTTCTCACCTGCGTAACCGGCGTGTCGGGTTCCGGCAAGTCGACGCTCGTGAACGACACGCTTTATCGCCTGGTCGCGCGCTCACTCAATCTCGTCGCGGAACAGCCGGCGGCCTGTTCGGGCGTCGACGGCTTCGGCGCCATCGACCGCGTGATCGACATCGACCAGAGCCCGATCGGCCGCACGCCCCGCTCGAACCCGGCGACCTACACCGGGCTCTTCACGCCGATCCGCGAGCTCTTCGCCGGCACCGCGGAAGCGCGCTCGCGCGGCTACCAGCCGGGGCGCTTCAGCTTCAACGTCAAGGGCGGCCGCTGCGCGGCCTGCGAAGGCGACGGCGTCATCAAGGTGGAAATGCACTTCCTGCCGGACGTCTATGTCGCCTGCGACGTCTGCAAGGGCCGGCGCTACAACCGCGAAACGCTCGACGTGCATTACAAGGGCAAGAACATCCACGAAGTGCTCGACATGACGGTCGAGGATGCGAGCATTTTCTTCCAGGCCGTGCCGGCCATCGCGAGCAAGCTCCAGACCTTGCTCGACGTCGGCCTCTCCTATGTCCGCCTCGGCCAGAATGCGACGACGCTCTCCGGCGGCGAAGCGCAGCGCGTCAAGCTCGCGAAGGAACTCTCGAAGCGCGCGACCGGCGGGACACTTTATATACTGGACGAGCCGACCACCGGCCTGCATTTCGAGGACGTCAAGCACCTGCTCGTCGTACTGCATCGGCTGCGCGACGAGGGCAACACCGTGATCGTGATCGAACACAACCTGGACGTGATCAAGACCGCCGACTGGGTGATCGATCTCGGTCCCGAGGGCGGCGACGGCGGCGGCACGATCGTCGCGGAAGGCACGCCCGAACAGCTCGCGCGCGCCAGCGGTTCTTTTACCGGGCGTTATCTGAAGCGCGTGCTGGCGCGCGGGAGGAAAGCGGCGTGAAGCGACCATCGGTCTTGGCTGGATTTCTGTTGAGCCTGGCTACGGCTTCGCCGGCAATCGGCGGCGAATTGACCGTGACCAACGCCTGGTCGCGGACGACGCCGCCGGGCATCCCGATGGGCGTCGTGTACCTGAAGATTCACAACGACACCGCGAAATCCGATCGCCTGCTGAAACTGAAAGCCTCGGTCGGCTCGAGCGCCGAAGTGCACCGGACGGAACTCATCGAGGGCGTCGCGCGCATGCGCGAGGTGTCGGTGCTGCACGTCGGCGTCGGCGAGCGCGTCGAGTTCGCTCCCGGCGGCATGCACGTGATGCTGATGGGGCTCAAGAAGCCCCTGGTCGAGGGTCAGAAGTTCGACCTGGAGCTTTTGTTCGAAGTAGCGGGGCCGCGGCAGGTCAAAGTGACGGTTCGGAGGCCGTAGTCACTCCGCGACGTTTTCGCGGAATCGTCCCCGCCAATCCGCTCGCGCATTCCGCGCTTATCTCAGCGCGCCACCGCCGTTGCCGGCCCCGCGCTCGTGAAGACATGTGCGACTTCGCCCTGGCCGCGCTTCTCGCGATAGTGGCCATTGGTGAATTCGGAAACGACGCGCCGCCAGAAGCGTAGCGCGCCCGGATTGCGCGACTGCTCGGCGATCGTCCACTCGCCGGCGTAACGCGCGAACAGCAGCAGGGCGGCCCCGCGGCCCATGCCTTTCCTCCGGTACGGCCGCCGGATGAAAAATTCGCTCAGCCGATAGTGCCGGCGCGGATCTTCGCCGCTTGCGAGGCCGCGCTGCACGACGGCGAAGCCGACCTTTTCCTGCTCCCGCAGGACGACGAACGCCGTGCAGCGATCGTCGTGGAACCAGCCCTGGATGAGTTCTGAGACGCTCTGGCCGGTGACGGTGAGCGACGGGAACACGCCGGTCGTGTCGGCGGTCAGGTCGGCGAGATACTCGCCGTAGGTTTCTTCGATCCAGTCGCGGTCCGCTTGCGAGGCGCGCGCTTCACGAATGGTGATCGGCATTTCGTGTCCCGGAAAGAGAGCGGCCGGGGGAAGGTCGCGGTTGATGCCACGCCATCCGCCCGGCCGTTCAGGCCATTTACAGTTGGCTTACTGCGACGGAGGAGTGGCCTCTTCTGCAGCAGTCTCGGCCGCAGCAGCCGCGTCCGCAGCGGCATCGCCGGCGGCGGCAGCGGCGTCGCCCGCCGCATCGGCCGCATCGTCGGCCGCGGCAGCGGCGTCGGACGCCGCGTCAACGGCAGGAGCAGCAGCATCCGCAGCCGCATCGGTCGCGGCCTCTTCCTGCTTGGCACCGCAGGCGCCCAACACGAGGGCAACCGCAATGGCGCCCCAGATCTTTGCATTCATCGTCAGTTACCCCAGTTCGTTCAGTGAGAAAAGTTTTGCAGTCCGCGGCGAAAACAGCGCAATCTCAGACTTCACTGCCCCGACGCGTCGGCGGATTTTACCGGTATTACTGCGGTAAGCAAAGGTCGCCATTTTGCGACAAGTGGCCGCGCCGGTTACGCTCATGAGCATGAATAAGTCACTCGGCGACCTCTATGGCGATCATCTCCGGGAGGTCATGGCGCGGGCCGACCGGGCACTCACCGCCGGCGGCTACGACGGCCTCATCGTCGGTTCCGGCAGCCAGCGCTACCTGTACCTGGACGACAGCACCTACCCGTTCAAGCCGAATCCCCGCTATCGGGCCTGGTTGCCCGACGCCAGCCCGGATTGCTTCGTGGTCTACCAGCCTGGACGCCGGCCAAAGCTCGTATTCCACCAGCCGGATGACTACTGGTACCTGCCGCCGGCCCTGCCGGAGGGCTACTGGGTCGGTCATTTCGAACGGGTGGTGGTCCGGTCTCCGGCCGAGCTCAGTCAACAGCTGGGTGCGAAAGCTCGCTGGGCGGTCTTGGCGGAAACCAGTCCTGCGACCGCTGGCCTGGGCGACCACGATCCGCCCGGCGTGACCGCCGGACTCGATTACGCCCGGGCGGCCAAGACGCCGTATGAGATCGAGTGCATGGCCCTGGCGACGGCCGCGGGCGTGCGTGCCCACCGGGCAGCCGAGCAGGCGTTTCGCGCGGGGGCGTCGGAATACGAGGTTCACCTGGCCTATTGCCGCGCGGCCGGCGCGCGCGAGGAAGAGTTGCCGTACAACAACATCATCGCGTTCGGCACGCACGCGGCGGTGCTGCACTACCAGCTGCTGGATCGCGAGCGGCCGGCAGACGCGAGATCCTTCCTGATCGATGCGGGTGCCCAACATGCCGGTTATGCCTGCGACATAACGCGGACCTACTCGGCGGCGCGAGGCGAGTTCCAGGACTTGATCGCGGCGCTCGAGGCCGCCCAGCTCGAGCTCGCGGACCGCGTCCGGCCCGGAGTCGACTATCGCGAGATACACCTCGAAGCGCATCGCGCCATCGCCGGCATCCTCGTTTCGCACGGCCTCGTGTCCGGCACGCCGGAAGCTGCCGTCGAATCCAGGCTCACCTCCGTGTTCTTCCCCCACGGCATCGGCCACCTGCTCGGCCTCATGGTGCATGACGCGGCGGGATTCATGGCGAGCCCGCAGGGTGGCACACGCGAGAAACCGGAGGGCCATCCCCATCTGCGGCTGACGCGAGACCTCGAGAGCGGCTTCGTCGTGACGATCGAGCCGGGGATTTATTTCATCGATTCGCTGCTCGCGCAGGCGCGAGCGGATGGCCGCGGCCGCGCGATCGAATGGAAACGGGTCGATGCGCTGGGGCCCTTCGGCGGGGTCCGGATCGAGGACGACGTGGTCGCGCAGGCCGGCGCGCCGCGAAACCTCACGCGCGAGGCATTCGCGGCGGCGGCCTGACACGAAAGCGGATCAGCGCTGTTGCCGCGGGACGTCAGCGCTGCCGCAGCAGATCGCGGATTTCGGTCAACAGCACTTCTTCGCGCGGTGGCGGCGGCGGCGCCGCCGCGGGCGCCGGCTTCTTCAGCCGGTTGATCGCCTTGAGCGCCATGAAGATCGCGGCCGCGATGATCAGGAAGTCGACGAGCGCCTGCACGAACTGTCCGTACTGGACGAGCACCGGCTCGCCCGTCGCGGCATTCGTTCCGAGCTCGGCGCTCAACTGCGAAAAATCGACGCCGCCGATGATCCAGCCGAGCGCCGGCATGATGATCGCATTCACGAACGACGACACGATCTTGCCGAAGGCGGCGCCGATCACGATGCCGACGGCCATGTCGACGACATTGCCCTTCATCGCGAACTCTTTGAATTCCGTGAGCAAACTCATAGGTGTCCTCCCCCTTGGTGC
>JBOHZO010000121.1:0-3815 GCA_050738555.1 Steroidobacteraceae bacterium
GTAACGCATCATCCAGCGATCGGAAAACACGGCGAAAATCGCGTCAATGTCTTTTTCCGTCAGCCACCGGAGCTGCACGCGCGGCGCGTCGATCGTGGGAAGCGAACCGCCGTCGATCATGCGTGCAGCAACCCCTCGTAGATCCCGAGGTCGACGGCGGAGAAACAGCAGAAAATCACTTCACGCACCCTCTTTGCCTCCACGCCGAGTGCGCGTACGGTTGCGACCGCGATGCGGGCGGCCTGCTTCGGCGGATAAGCGTAGACGCCCGTGCTGATCGACGGAAATGCGATCGTCGCGAGCCCCTCTGCTTCGGCAATCTCGAGGGAGCGCCGGTAGCACGATGCGAGCAAGTCCGGCTCGTTCGAATCGCCGCCGCGCCATACCGGACCGACGGCGTGGATCACATGCCGCGCCGGCAGGCGATAGGCCGCCGTGATCTTGGCATCGCCGGTCGCACAGCCGCCGAGCCGGCGGCACTCGGCAAGGAGCTGCGGCCCGGCGGCGCGATGTATCGCGCCATCGACCCCGCCTCCGCCGACAAGCGTCTCATTTGCCGCGTTCACGATCGCGTCCACCGCGAGCGTCGTGATGTCGGCGCGGATCGCGCGCAGCCGGAAAGAATCCTGCGTCATTCACGCAAGCCTTGCTTTCGGGCAGCCGAAGCTCACCAAACCGACGCGGGGGGATCTGCTGGCCATGCGGCATTTTACCGGTAGAATCCCGGGATGAGATTCACGAAGATGCATGGACTCGGCAACGACTTCATCATCTTCGACGCCCCGGCTTCCGGGGCGCCCGGCGCGGAAGCGATCCGCCGGCTCGCCGACCGCTTCACCGGCATTGGATTCGACCAGGCCCTCATGCTCGAGCCGCCGCGCCAGCCGGGAACCGCCGTTTATTACCGCATCTACAATGCCGATGGCCGCGAAGTCGAGCAATGCGGCAACGGCGCGCGTTGCATCGCGCGTTTCCTGCGCGAGCGCGGCGATTGCGGGCCCGGGGATCTCGTGCTCGACAGCCCCGGGGGGCTCGTGCAGACGAAAACGAAGGGCGACCAGGTCTCGGTGACCATGGGTGTGCCGAATTTCGAGCCGGCGTCGCTGCCTTTCGAAGCGAGCGGCGAAGCTTATGTCTACCCGCTCAGTGTCGGCGCGAGCGACGTCGAAATCGGCGCGGTCTCGGTCGGCAATCCGCACGCGGTGATCCGGGTGCCGGCCGTCGCCGACGCGCCGGTCGCCCGCCTCGGTCCCGCGATCGAGCACCACCCGCGATTTCCGAAGCGAACCAATGTCGGCTTCATGGAAGTCGTCGACCGCGGTCACATCCGGCTTCGCGTGCATGAGCGGGGCACGGGCGAGACCCGGGCCTGCGGCACCGGCGCCTGCGCGGCGGTCGCTGTCGGCCGCCGGCACGGCCTGCTCGACGAAAATGTGCGAGTGGACCTTCCCGGGGGCCGTCTCGACATACAATGGAAGGGACCCGGCGAGCCGATCTGGATGACGGGGCCGGCAGAACGCGCATTCGAGGGAGAAGTCACGCTATGACGACACGACCGGTCCGCGGCGTCGAAATCGCCGAGGTCGACGAAGCGGCCGTCGCCTCCTACCTGGCGGCAACACCCGAATTCTTCGATCGCCACGCGCAGCTCCTCGCGAAGATTCGCCTTCCCGACGCGCGCAGCGGGACCTCCACCGTCTCCCTGGTGGAGCGTCAGGTCGAAGTGCTGCGCGAGCGCAACCGGCAGCTCGAGCGCAAGGTCAAGGATTTCGTCGACGTCGCGCGCGAGAACGACGCGCTCGGCACGCGCGTGCTCGCGATGGCTCGCCGCCTCATAGCCGCGCGCGGCCGTTCGGCGGTGATCACCGCAATCGAAGCGGCGCTCCGCGAAGATTTCGGTGCCGGGCAATCCGTGCTGGTGCTGACGGCCGCCCGGGCGCCGCAAGGCATCGTGGAAAGCCGCTTCCTCCGGATCGTCCCGGCCGACGCGCCCGACTTGCGATCCTTCGAGACCCTCTTCAGTGCCGGCAAGCCTCGATGCGGGCAGCTCCGCGATTCGCAGCGCGAATTCCTGTTCGGCGCCGACGCGCCGGAAGTCGGATCGGTCGCGCTCGTGCCGCTCGGCAGCAAGGGCAGCCTCGGGCTCCTTGCCTGCGGCTCGAACGACAGCCAGCGCTTCAATCCGACGATGAGCACGGATTTCCTGGCGCATATCGGGGAGTTGATCGCCGCCGCACTCTCCGGGGATTGATGCAGCCGAAAACGGCCGCGTGGATCGGGCGCTATCTGGCCCACCTGCGGACCGAGCGCCGGCTTTCGCCCCACACCGAAGCCGCTTATCGCCGCGATCTCGACGCGTTGACCGCGTACTGCGACTCCGAGCGCATCGCCGGCTGGAAACAGCTCGACAACTTCCACATCCGTACGTTTGCGGCGCGCGAGCATCACGACGGCCTCGGGCCGCGGAGCGTCCAGCGCCGGCTTTCCGCGCTGCGCGGCTTCTTCAACTACCTGATCCGCGAGATGGTCATCGAGGCGAATCCCGCCGCGGACATCCGCGCGCCGAAGGCCGGGAAGCGCCTGCCGAAGACGCTCGACGTCGACCAGGTCGCGAGCCTGCTCGAGCGCAAACCGACCGATGCGCTGACGCGGCGCGATATCGCGATGCTCGAATTGCTGTACTCGTCGGGGCTCCGGCTGGCGGAGCTCGCCGGGCTCGACGTCGCCGACCTCGATCTCGCGGATCGTACGGTGCGCGTGCTCGGCAAGGGCTCGAAGACCCGCATCCTTCCCGTCGGCAGGAAGGCCGTCGCAGCGCTTCGCACCTGGCTCGTGGAACGGCAACCGCTCGCGAAGGACGGCGGCGCTCTCTTCATCGGCCAGAACGGCCGGCGTCTCGGCGCGCGCGCGATCCAGCGCCGGATCAGTCGCTGGGCCGCGGGGAGCGATCTCGGCGTACCGGTGCATCCGCACCTGCTTCGCCATTCCTTCGCGACGCACTTGCTCGAATCGAGCCGGGACCTGCGCGGCGTGCAGGAACTTCTCGGACATGCCGACATCAGTACGACGCAGGTATACACGCACCTTGATTTCCAGCACCTGGCCCGCATCTACGACGAATCCCATCCGCGCGCCCGCAGGCGCAAGTAACTGATCCCCATGAGTAATTCGCAATTCGATCCGCATGCCACGACGATCCTTTCGGTCCGGCGCGGCGGTTTCGTTGCGATGGGAGGCGACGGCCAGGTCACGGTCGGCAACACGGTCATGAAGGGCAACGCGCGCAAGGTGCGCCGCCTGTATGACGACAAGGTGCTCGCGGGATTCGCGGGCGGCACGGCGGACGCCTTCACGCTCTTCGAGCGCTTCGAGGGCAAGCTCGAGAAGTACGGCAATCTGACGCGCGCGGCAATCGAGCTCGCCAAGGACTGGCGCACCGATCGCGCACTGCGCCGGCTCGATGCGCTTCTCTGCGTCGCGGACAAGCAAACTTCCTTCGTCATTTCCGGCAACGGCGACGTCATCGAGCCCGAGGAATCGGTCATGGCGATCGGCTCCGGCGGACCCTTCGCGCTCGCCGCGGCCCGCGCGCTGGCTGCGAACACCGAGCTTTCGGCGCGCGAGATCGTCGAGCGCTCGCTCGGCATCGCCGCCGAAATCTGCATCTACACCAATCGCAACATCGTCATCGACGAACTCGCGACTGGCTGACCATGGAAACGATGACCCCCCGCGAGATCGTCCAGGAGCTGGACAAGCACATCGTCGGCCAGATGGCGGCCAAGCGTTCGGTCGCGATCGCTTTGCGCAACCGC
>JBOHZO010000122.1:0-7889 GCA_050738555.1 Steroidobacteraceae bacterium
GACCGAAGGCAAAGGTGAACGTCCCCTTTAATGTGAACGTCCCCTTTAATGCTTCGGGGAATCTCCTTCCGGGATTTCGGCGTCTTCGCCGGGAATTGCGTTCCGTTCTTCCAGCCAGCCGCCGAGATCGATCAGCTTGCAGCGTTCGCTGCAGAACGGCCGGAATGGATTGCCATGCCACTCGTGGTGGCGACCGCAATGCGGACAGGTGACTTCGAGCGCCATCGCGCTCAGTAGCAGATCGCGAGCACGAAGGGCACGTCTTCGCTCGCCTGGGTCGGCCGATTGTGCACGCTGTTCCAGCGCAGGAAGCGCAGGCTGCAGCGGTGGTGGCTGCCGCTGACTTCCGGATAGAGACGGGAGGCGCCGGCAACCGTGATCCGGAGGAGCTGAACCGGCCGGTCGCGCTCGAACACGATCTGGAAATTCCCGGCGGCCGCGCTCTCTTCCGTTGGCCGCGCGTTCTCGCGCGTAATCCAGAGCAGCTCCGAGACGGACTCGCACAGCGGCCGGATCGTTGCGAGCCACGCGGCGAGATCGCTTTCGCGCGTGTCCGGATCGAGATTCAGCCAGTGATAGAAATCGGGCAGGTCGAATTCGCAAGTGCCGCCGGGAATCGCGCTGCGATGCTTGATCGCATTCAGGAATTCCGATTCCCGGAGCCGCTGCATGAAATTCGCACCGGCCGCGTTCAGTTCCTCGCGCCGCCGCATCAGCGCCGACAGCACGGCGCGTAGCCGCGCCGAGTCCACGCCGGGCCGGTTCTGGTAGTCGCGGAGCTGAGTCATCTGCCGCTCGAGTTCCTTCAGCACGTCGCCGCGTGCGTCGCCGCGCGAAGTGATTGCGAGGATCTCGAGAAGGCCGGCGACCGCCGAGCGGCTCGACCAGGAGTTCGGGACGCCTGCGTGGTACGAGAGCTGCTGCCAGAGAAATTCGAGGCGCATGAATGCGCGCATCCGCTCGTTCAGCGGCTGCTCGTAGACGACAGGCTCCGAATCGAGCTTCGGTTCCGGCGCTGGCTCGAACATGGGCCTATTTTGCGGCACGGCTTCCATTCGCGTAAACCTTGCCGGTTGTGACGCCCGGCACGCTGTCGCGACCCGACTTCAGTGTTCTGCGGCTATTTCGCGGTATTTGCGGTCGAGCAAGGCCACTTTGTCTTCGAGTTCTCCGGGCAGGCCATCGTTTTCGATGACGTCGTCCGCGGCGGCGAGACGCTGCTCGCGCGATACCTGGCTTGCGAGCATGTGGATTGCGTTCTCGCGCGTCTCCCCGTCGCGGGCCATCAGCCGCCGGATCTGGGTCTCCTCTGAACAGTCGACGACCAGCACGCGATCGACGAGGCCCTCGTGCCGGCCGTCGACGAGGAGCGGTACCACGAGCACCTGATACGGTCCCTGTGCGCGCCCTGCCTGGCGATCGAGCTCTGCGAGGATCGCGGGATGCAGGATCGATTCGACCGTGCGGCGCGTGACGGCATCGGCGAACAGGCGCCGCCGCAACGTGGCCCGGTCGAGCCGGCCGCCGCCATCGAGGATGCCGCCACCGAGCGCGTTGACCAGCGCGGCCAGCGCCGGCATTCCAGGCTCGACGACTTCGCGCGCGATGCGATCCGTGTCGATCACCGTCGCGCCGCGTTTGGTGAAGAGCGACGCGACAGTCGACTTGCCGCTCGCGATGCCGCCCGTGAGGCCGACGCGAAGCATCGCGCGCCGTTCAGTCAAGGCCCGCGACGCCGAGATAACTCTCGACGATCCGCGGTCCCCACAGGAGCGCGATCCAGGCCGCGCCCGCGAGATAGGGGCCGAAGGGGATCGGCACGCCGCGGCCCTGGCGCCGCGCGACGATCAGCGCAATGCCGACCACGCTGCCGACGACGGCGGCGACGAGAAGGACGAGCGGGATCATCTGCCAGCCGAGCCAGGCGCCGATCGCGGCGAACAACTTGAAGTCGCCGTAACCCATGCCTTCCTTGCCGGTGATCAGGCGAAAGAGCTGGAACACGAGCCAGAGGAAAACATAGCCCGCGACGGCGCCGATCAAGGCGTCGCGCGGGGCCACCGGTGGAAATGCCATCCCTTCCGCATGCCAGAGACTCGCAATCAGCGCGATCCAGAGGAGCGGAAGCGTCAGCACGTCCGGCAGGAGCTGGCGATCGATGTCGATGCCCGTGAGCGCGATCAGGTACCAGGTGAAAATCATTGCGAGCGCTGCCTGCAGGCCGAATCCGAAATGCCAGGCGACGGCGGCGGTTGCCGCGGCTGTTGCCAGCTCGACCACGGGGTAGCGCGGCGAAATCGGCGCGCGGCAGGAGGCGCAGCGCCCCCGCAGCAGCAGGTAGCTCAAAACCGGGATGTTGTGGACCGCGCGGATCGGCGCGTTGCAGGCCGGGCAGCGCGACCTCGGCCTCACGAGGTCGTAGGGCTCGGCCTCCGGGGGAGCAGGCCGGCCTTCGAGCTCGGCTGCCTGCGCGCGCCATTGCCGCTCGAGGACGAGCGGCAGGCGGTGGATCACGACATTGAGGAAGCTACCGATCGCGAGGCCGAGCAGGAAGGCCGTCGCCGCGAAGACGGCCGGAGAAGCCGCGAGCAGCGCCACGGAGGCGGGCTCGGTCAGATCACGGCGCCCAGCTTGAAGATCGGCAGGTACATCGCGATGACCAGTCCGCCGACCAGCACGCCGAGGATCACCATGATGAGCGGCTCGAGCAGGGACGAGAGTCCGTCGACCGCGGTGTCCACTTCGAGCTCGTAGAAGTCGGCGACCTTCGCGGCCATGGCGTCGAGCGAACCCGATTCCTCGCCGACGGCGATCATCTGGACGACCATGTTGGGGAACAGGCCGGTATTTTCCATCGCGCGCTGGAGGCGCTGACCGGTCGCAACTTCGTCGCGCATGCGGAGCACCGCCTGCTCATAGACGATGTTGCCGGTCGCGCCGGCGACGGATTCCATCGCCTCGACCAGCGGCACGCCAGCCGAGAACATGGTAGAGAGCGTGCGGGCGTAGCGCGCGATCGCGGCCTTGGTCAGGATCGGGCCGATGATCGGAATCTTGAGCATCATCCGGTCGATGAGCTGACGGAGCGCCAGCGAGCGTTTCTTGAGATAGATAAAGACGAACACGCCGCCGGCGATCAGCAGGCCCAGCCACCAGCCCTGGTCCTGCACGAACCTCGAGAGGTCGATGACCATGCGAGTGAACGCAGGGAGGTCCGCGCCGAAGCCCTTGAACAGCGACTCGAACTGCGGAATCACGAAAAGCAGCAGGACCAGGGTCACGATCACGGCGACTGCGAGCACCGCTGCCGGATAGAAGAGTGCCTTCTTGATCTTCTTCTTGAGGGCCTCGGTCTTTTCCTTGTAGGTCGCGACCTTGTCGAGCAGCGATTCGAGCGCGCCCGCCTGTTCGCCGGCCTCGACCAGGTTGACGTAGAGATCGTCGAAATAGAGCGGGTGCTTGGCGAGCGACTCGTGCAGCGAGCTGCCGCCCTCGATGTTCGTCTTGATGTCGAGGATCAGCTTCTGCATCGCCGGCTTTTCGTGGCCCACACCCACGATCTCGAAGGCCTGGACGAGCGGGATGCCCGCCGCGAGCATGGTCGAGAGCTGGCGGCTGAAGACCGCGATGTCCATCGGCGAAACCTTGCCGCCCGCGCTGAACAGGCTCGTCTGCTTGCGGACTTTCGTCGGAATGATGTTCTGGCGGCGGAGGTCCGCGCGCGCGTCCTGTTCGCTGACCGCGAGAATGCGGCCGCGGAGCTTGTTGCCCTTGCGGTCCTTGCCCTCCCAATTGAAGGGGATATCCCTGGCGGCGGCGACGGCGGTCGGCGGCATGGTTTCGGTAGTCCTCTGCCCTTAGCCCTGGATGTTAACGCCCGGCCGGATCACTCGACTGTGACGCGGTTGACTTCTTCGAGGCTGGTCATCCCGTCCCTGACCTTTTTGAGACCCGCGCTGCGCAGATCCCAGACCCCTTCCTTGCGGGCCTCGTCCCGGATGTGCGGGGCACTGCCGCCTTCCAGGATGATCCTGCCGATCGGCTCCGTGACAGGCAGGACCTCGTAAATGCCGACCCGGCCCTTGTAGCCGTCGGTGCACTGCGCGCAGCCGACCGGCTTGTAGATCTTGAAATCGGTCTTCCCGATCTGCTCCTCGGTGAAACCTTCCTTGAGCAGAGCCTCTGTCGGCAGGTCGAGCGGCTGCTTGCAATTCGGGCACAACCGCCGTGAGAGGCGCTGGGCGATGATGAGGCTGACGGACGTCGCGATCGCGTAGGGCTTCACGCCCATGTCCACGAGTCGGGTCAGCGTCTGCGGCGCGTCGTTCGTATGCAGCGTGGAGAGCACGAGGTGGCCCGTCTGCGCCGCCTTGATCGCGATCTCGGCCGTCTCGAGGTCGCGCACCTCGCCCACCATGATGACGTCCGGGTCCTGGCGCAGGAAGGCGCGCAGCGCCGAGGCGAACGTGAGCCCGACCTTCGGGTTCACATTCACCTGGTTCACCCCGGGCAACACGATTTCCGCGGGATCCTCGGCGGTCGAGATATTGGTGTCCTCGACATTCAGGATCGAGAGGCCGGTGTAGAGCGACACGGTCTTGCCGCTGCCGGTCGGGCCGGTCACCAGGATCATGCCCTGCGGCCGCGCGAGCGTCTTGAGGTATTGCTCCTTCTGGAACGGCTCGTAGCCGAGCGCATCGATGCCCATCATCGCGGTGCTGGCATCGAGTATGCGGAGCACGATCTTCTCGCCGAAGAGCGTCGGGCAGCTGCTGACGCGGAAGTCGATCGAGCGGTTCTTGGAAAGCCGCATCTTGATGCGCCCGTCCTGCGGCACGCGGCGCTCGGCGATGTCGAGGCGCGACATCACCTTGAGGCGGGCGGCGAGCTTGGTCGCGAGCTGCACCGGCGGCTGGGCGATCTCGCGCAGCACGCCGTCGATGCGCAGCCGGATGCGGTAATACTTCTCGTAGGGCTCGAAGTGGATGTCGGATGCGCTTTTGCGGATCGCGTCCAGCATGATCTTGTTGACGAAGCGGACGATCGGCGCGTCCTCGATGTCGTCGCGCGCGGCTTCCGCATCCTGGTCGTCGCCGCCCTGCGAGATGTCGAGATTTTCGAGATCGAAGTCGTCCTCGTGCCCGAGCGTCGGCATGGACGTATCGACCTGCTCCATCGCTTTCTGCACGGCGCGCTGGAGCTTGTCGTCCTCGACCACCACGGCCTCGATCGCAAGGCCGGTCTGGAACTTGATCTCGTCGACTGCGTGCAGGATGGTCGGGTCGGAGACGCCCACGTGGAGGCGCTTGCCGCGCTTGACGAGCGGCAGCACGCGATGCTTCGCGAGCAGCTTGTCGCTGACGAGCCGAACGGTGTCGATGTCGATCGCGACGGCATCGAGATCCAGGATCGGCATGCCGAATTCCTGGGCGGCCGCGATCGCGATGTCGCGGGCGGCCGCCATGTCGTGCGACACGAGCCAGCTCACGAGGTGGGTCTTGCGCTCGCGGGCGCCCGCGATCGCGTCGAGCATCGCGGATTCCCCGACCAGGCCGTCGAGCACGAGCCGTTGCGGCAGGCCGGTCAGTACGGCCCGCACCGAACCGGCGGCTGCGGCGTTATCGTTCAATGATCCGCTCCATGCACGGCGTTACCTTACCCCTGAGGCGCCCGCGAAACCGGGATCTTGTAGCCTAACCCACCGTGCCAGCAATTGTTAAATTCGCGGGAATGCTCCCATAGAGCGCCCAACAAGCCCTTGACGGGGTTCACATTCGGGGCAGTTCGGGGTCGGTCGGCAATTCGCCTGGGAAACGCGCGTGTAGGGCGTCCCAGAGACGCCGTGCCTCGGGGTCACGCGTCGCGTCCGGAGGGCCGTCCAGCGTCCGTAGTAGCGGGTTGTGGCGGGCCGTATACAGGTATCGCGGAGCGCTTCCCGGGGGCCCGGGAATTGCGGCGAGGAGCGATTGCGACGACAGCGCAGCGCGCTGCTTGCGCGCGATCAGTTCGGGCAGCTTGTTGCTCCGGAACTGCACCCATCCTGACTCGCGGTCGAGCTCGTAAAAGACGGCGGCCTCATCGATGAGTCCGGAAGCCTCGTAGCGCCCCGCGAGCGTCGATGGCGTGTTGAAATCCGTTTCGGTGAAGCGAACACGCGATGCGAGCTCGGTCGCGCGCGACGGATCTGCGATATAGGGCAGTAGCGAGACGCCGTCGACGTCATCCGGCGGCCTGCCAGTCGCGTAATGCTCGAGCGTTGGTCGCAGGTCTTCGAGGGAAACCGGCCAATCGTAGTTTTGCTCCGGCCCCGGCAGCGTCGCGCGGCCGTAGGCGCGCATCGCGAGCAGCACACTGTATTGGTGCGGGCTCATGACGCTCGTGCCATGGCCCCAGAGCGAATCCCAGATCTCGCGACTCGTGCCAGTGCCGCGAAGCATCGAATCGTTCTCGGCGCCGAGCGCCTCGCCGTGATCGGAGAGCAGCACGACGATCGCGTTGTCGAGCACGTGCTTGTCCGCAAGCAGGGTCATCACATCTCGGAACTGGCGGTCCACGCCGGCAATCGCCACATCATAGGCGTCGCGATACGCTTCCGGCGTTGTGGGCTTCGGCATGCCGGCCCAAGAATAAGGCCAGTGTGCCAGCGTCAGGTGGATCGCGAGTAGTGACGGGCCTTCGATCGATAGTTCATGCGCGAGGCGTTCCACGAACTGTCGAGGGCGATACGTGACATGGGCTGCCCGATTTGCATGATTGGACGGAAAGAGCTGCCGCCCGGCCTGCGTCGAGGCGACGAGATTCACAAGCGGAATGTCTCCTGCGTAGCCCAGCAGGAAATCCACTGCGCCCATCGGCGGCGTGATCAGCTCGTCGAAGCCGAAGGACCGGTCGATATTGGCGAATCGCACTTCGTCAGTCGCGTAAATCGACCGATAGCCGTGTTTTCGAAGCGCGCCAGCCAGCGTTTCTCCCTCGTTGACCAGCTTGCGCGGCATCAGATTGACACGCGCATTCGTAATGACCGGGTGTCGGCCGGTCAGAATTGAAACCCAGGCGCCAAAAGTCCGTGGCAGCGGGCTTACGGAATCGTTGAAGCGGCGGGCTCCGCCGAGGAACTCAGCGATGTTGGGAATGGTCGCGTCGCCGCGACGCGGGATCGACAGGTCATTGCGCAGGGAGTCGATCCCGATGATCACGACATTTGGCGCAATGCCGGCGGCAGTCGGCGCGGATGCGACCAGGATTCGCGGCGGCACCAGGGCAACTGCGATTGCGACGAGCGCTGTCGCGGCGACGATCGCGGACGCCGGTCTTCGCAGCCGCACCCGCAGCCGCAGGCGCGGCGCGGCGCGAACCGCAAGCCCCAGCACGACCAAGGCGATGGTCGCGACGGCGATCTGCACCGGGCGGAGGCCCATGACAGTGCCGCGCCACCAGGATTCCTCAGCGGCAAAAATCGAGGACGGATGCCAGGTCGTATTCGCGGCCATCGCGAGGCCGGCCAGCAGCGCGAACCAACCGGTGATCAGCCATTCACGGCGAGCAACAGTCGCGCCCGGAAATGAGGCTTCGGTCAGACGGGCCAGCGCAAAAGCCAGGAAGCCGAGAAGCAGATGCACGAGCAGCAGCGCTCCACCGAATGCGGCCAGCTGCCAGGTAAGGACGGATCCGAGGTTTCCCTCGACGCTAAGAGAAGCCGTAATGCGGTCATTCGCGAGGACGAACGCCACTTCGCGCGCAACCCACCACAGGCAGGCGCCAAGGAAGGCGAGGGAAAGCAACTGGGTGAGCGCGAATCCAGCCCAGAGGCTGCGGCGTTGCTGCGGACTTGCGGACTTCACAGTGAGATCAGTCATCCCGACAGCAGAAAAAGCAAGGCCCCTGGAACC
>JBOHZO010000123.1:0-6211 GCA_050738555.1 Steroidobacteraceae bacterium
GAGGTCGTCGGCGCCGCAACGATCCCGCCG
The DNA here is from genome assembly GCA_050738555.1 of Steroidobacteraceae bacterium. Classification (GTDB taxonomy): domain Bacteria; phylum Pseudomonadota; class Gammaproteobacteria; order Steroidobacterales; family Steroidobacteraceae; genus SCUD01. The sequence continues at coordinate 31 of JBOHZO010000123.1, forward strand.
GTTGGCGCGTAGGTCATCGCCTTGAGCGTGATCAGCGACCGGAGGACGGCCTCGCGCCACGGCCCCTGATACGTGGAGCGGGCCGACCACTCGCGCCACCACGATTCGGTGTCCTCGAGCGCCGGCTCGGCCTCCACGTGCTCGGGCTCACGAAGATGGGATGGGTACCACGTCAGTACGAATGGGATGCGCTGTTCCTCCGCAACAGTGAAGTCGGCGACGGTCGTCAGGTCCTTGCCCCGCAACTCGACTGGCGTGATGAGCCGCAGCGTGTCAGGCCCCGCGGTTGCCGAGATGCCGTGTTCGATGTGCCGGACCCAGGGAACGATCGATCCGTAGTCGAATCGGATGATCAGCTCCAGGCGCATCGGGACCGTCCCGCGTCGACCCTCGACGATCCGCACGATATCCGGTGCCTCGCCGCGCGGAGGCATGAAGTCGATGAGAGTGACGGCTCCGTTGTCGACTTCGAAGTCGGTTTCGAGGATGAGGGTGTCGTCGCGGTAACGTCGTCGTACTGACCGCACCTCACCAGCCGGGGCGATCTGCCAGCGGCCGTGCTTTGGCTCCCCCAACAGCGCGGCGAAGCAGGCGCCCGAGTCGAACCGCGGCCAGCACAGCCAGTCGATCGACCCGTCGCGCCCTACCAGGGCTGAAGAAAGGCAGTCGCCGATCAGAGCGTAATCTTCGATGCGGGACGGCATGGCCTGGCCGGGTGGTCGTTCAGTCGATCGTATCAACCCTTGCGCTTAACCGGCACCATTACAATTGGCCACAAGGCACGGCAAAGGCTCATCGTATTGGCAAACGACTCCGACTCGGACGCGTTGGTGATCTTCGGCATCAGTGGCGATCTCGCCTTCAAGAAGATCATCCCCTCGATCTACAACCTGGTGCGGCGCGGGCGGCTTGCTGGGGCCGTGATTGGCGTGGCGCGCGAACAATGGAGCCTGCAACGGCTCCGGGAACGGATCGATGCGAGCGTGCGTGCGCAGGGTAATGACGTCGATGAAGCATCGCTCGCGGCGCTGACGGAACGTCTTCATCTGGTCGCGGGCGATTACCGCGACGCCGAAACCTTTCGAAAGCTGCGCAGCACGCTCGGCGAAGCGCACGCGCCGCTCCACTATCTCGCGATTCCGCCCAGCCTCTTTGCTGAGGTGGTGGCTCAGCTCGGCGCTTCGGGTTGCACGCGCGGGGCGCGTGTGGTCGTGGAGAAGCCGCTCGGACGCGATCTTCGATCGGCGCAGGCCCTCAACCGTTGTCTGGCGCAGGTTTTCGATGAGTCGCAGATCTTCCGCATCGATCATTTTCTCGGCAAGGAGCCGGTGCAGAATCTGCTGTATTTTCGCTTCGCCAACGCCTTTCTCGAGCCGCTGTGGAATCGCGGACACGTCGCGAGCGTGCAACTGACGATGGCGGAGTCCTTTGGCATCGAGGGCCGCGGTCGCCTGTACGAGGAGCTGGGCGCCATTCGCGACGTCGTGCAGAACCATTTGTTGCAGGTCGTGAGCCTGCTCGCGATGGAACCGCCGTCGCGCTTCACGAGCGATGCACTGCGCGATGAGAAGGTGAGGGTGCTGCAGGCCGTACGTTCGCTCGAGGCGCATGGCGTCGTACGCGGCCAGTATGCGGGCTACCAGGACGCGTCGGATGTCGCCAGGCACTCTCACGTCGAGACCTATGCCGCGTTGCGACTCGACATCGAATTACCGCGCTGGGCGGGCGTACCGTTTCTCATTCGCGCCGGCAAGCGGCTGCCGGTCACCGCAACGCAGGTCATGGTGCGCTTGCGCGCGCCGTCACGTGCGCTGTTCGACGCGACCCGGAACGCGCCGAATCACGTGCGCTTTCGTCTCGGGCCGGATCGAATCTCGATCGGGCTGGGTGTTCTCACCAAGGAGTCCGGCGAGGAGATGCGCGGTCGCGCCAGTGAGCTCTTGATGTGCGACGAGGAGGTCGGGCGAGTTGGGGCCTACGAACGGCTGATCGGGGATGCGCTGCGCGGCGATCCCACGCTGTTCGCGCGGCAGGATTCGATCGAAGCCGCCTGGCGAATCGTCGATGACGTCATCACGGCCGCGCACGACGGCGACTCTGCCCCACTGATGTATCCGGATGGAAGTTGGGGGCCGCCGCAGGCCGACAAGCTGGCGGCGGATGCCGGTGGCTGGCACAACCCCGGCGTGGGCTGCTGATCGCTGCAACTGCCAGCATGGAATGGATCACGAGCGAGAATGCCGCCGACGCGCAAGTTGCCGCGGCGGAGTTCATCGCGCGGGAATTGATGCAGGCGGTGCGCGAGCGCGGGCGGGCCACGCTCGCGATCAGCGGTGGCCGCACGCCGTGGGGCATGTTCGAGCAGCTTGCGACGCAGGAATTGACCTGGAGCGCAGTGCACCTCCTCCAGGTCGACGAGCGCATCGTGCCGCCCGATCACGAGGCGCGGAACTGGAAGCAGTTTCTTGCCAGTGCGCTGGCACGCCGTGTTCCGCGCGACAATCAGCATGCCATGCCGGTCGAGATCGAGGATCCGGACATGGCTGGCGGACAGTACGCGGGAGTACTCACCGAGTGCAGTGGTGAACCGCCCACTCTCGACATCGTGCATCTGGGTATCGGCGCGGATGGGCACACCGCATCCTTGTTCGCCGGCGATTCCCTGCTCCAGGAGACGGAACGGACGGTTGCGGTGAGTCGAAGCTACGAAGGCCATCGGCGTCTGACGCTGACGCTCCCGGTGCTCAATCGAGCGCGGCGCGTCGTGTGGTTCGCCGTCGGTGCCGCGCGCCGCGCGGCCCTGATACGCCTGTACGAGGGCGACATGGCAATCCCGGCGAGCCACGTGCAGCGCGATCGCGCCACATGCTTTACGGACCGTGAGGCGGCACCGCTCGCTTGAGTCAGTTGCGCGGCGGCAACGTGTGACCGCCGAATGCATTGCGCAGCAGGGCCAGCAGGCGCGCGCTGAAATCGCCCGCGCCCTGTGAGGAAAAGCGTGTCATGAGCGCCGCGTTGATAACGGGTATCGGGATGCCGAGTTCGATCGCTTCCTGCGCCGTCCAGCGACCCTCGCCGGAATCCGCGACTTGTGCCGCGACCGCGCGCAGGGATCCTTCGTTGCGCAAGACGTTCGCGATGAGCTCGAGCAGCCAGGACCGGATCACCGTTCCATGACACCAGGCCTGCGCGACGTCTCCCAGGGGCAGCTCGAAATCCGGGCGCGCGGCGAGCAGTGCAAAGCCTTCGGCATAGGCCTGCATCAGGCCGTACTCGATTCCATTGTGAACCATCTTGACGAAGTGGCCGGTGCCGGGCGGTCCACAGTGCACCCAACCCCGATCAGGCGCAGGCGCGAGCGCGTGGATCAACGGCAGAATGGCGTCGATGTGCTCGCGCGCGCCGCCGAGCATCAGTCCGTAACCCTCCTCGAGTCCCCAGATGCCGCCGGAGACGCCGGCATCGACGAAACCGATTCCCTTGTCCGCCAGCAAACGCCCGCGCCTCTGGGAATCGCGATAGTGCGCGTTGCCGCCATCGATGACGATTTCGCCCGGCGCGAGTCGTTGCGCCAGCACCTGAATGTTCTCTTCCGTCGCGGCTCCCGCCGGCACCATGATCCAGACGACGCGCGGCGTCTCGAGCGCGGCCAGCAAGCCGTCGATGCTGTTCGAGACTTCGACCTTGCGTTCGCTTGCGAATTCCGCGCGGGCGGCGGCTTGCCGGCTGAAGCCGCACACGGATACTCCGCGCCGCCCCAGGCGTCGCGCCATGTTGCCACCCATGCGGCCGAGTCCGATCATGCCTGCGCGCATTACCATCTCATTCCGCCAGCACGCGATGCACCAGCGGAATGCTCACCGATCCTTCGCCCACCGCCGAAGCCACGCGCTTGACGCTGCCGCTGCGCACGTCGCCGACGGCGAAGATGCTGGGCATGCTCGTTTCCAGCAAATACGGCGCGCGCGCCAGCGGCCAGGCCTGCGACCCTGCATCATCGGGTTGCAAATCCGGCCCCGTGCGCACGAATCCCTTCTCATCCAGTTGCACGCATCCGGCCAGCCAGCGGGTATTTGGCACGGCGCCAGTCATCAGGAACACGTGTCCGATGTCGCGTGCCTGCCGCTCCGATCCGCTGCGCCAGACGGTGCGCTGCAGCCGCCCGTCGCCTTCGAGCTCGACCAGCTCCGTGTGCGTATGCAGTGTGACGTTGGGGCTGTTCTCGATGCGCCGGATGAGGTATTTCGACATGCTGTCCGCGAGGCCCGGTCCCCGTACCAGCAGGTGCACGTGCCGGCAGTTGCTCGCGAGAAAGACGGCCCCCTGTCCCGCGGAATTACCGCCGCCGACGACGATGATTTCCTCGCCGCCGCAAAGTTGCGCCTCCACGTGCGTGGCGGCGTAATAGACGCCCCGGCCCAGAAACCGCGACAAATTCTCGATTGCCGGCTGCCGATACTCGGCGCCGCTGGCGATGACGATCGCACGGCCGCGAAGCGCGTGGCCGTCGGAGAGCTCGATCTTGTAGGGCTGGCGATCGCACACGAGCCGCGTTGCGCTGCTCGCGACCGTCACGTCGGCGCCGAACTTCTGTGCCTGCACCAGGGCGCGCCCTGCGAGCGCCCCGCCTGAAATGCCGGTGGGAAAGCCCAGGTAGTTCTCGATCCTCGAGCTGGAACCGGCTTGGCCACCCGGCGCACCCGTCTCGATGACGAGGACGTCGAGGCCCTCGGACGCGCCATAAACGGCGGCGGCGAGGCCCGCGGGGCCGGCGCCGATCACCAGCAGGTCGCGCACCTGGCAGGCGTCGATCTGGGGATTCATCCCCAGGCACTTCGCGACTTTCTCGTTGCTGGGGTTTTTGAGCACGAGCTCGCCGCGGCACAGCACCACCGGGATGTCTTCGACGCCCACCTGGAACTGGTCGAGCAGCGCTTGCACGCAGGAATCGCGGTCGATGTCCAGCGTCATGTGGGGAAAGCCGTTGCGCGTCAGAAACTGCTGCAGGCGCAGCGTGTCGGCATTGTGTTGCGAGCCGATCAGGACGGCGTCACCCTGCTGCGAGTCGATCAGGCCGACCCGCCGCAGAATGAAAGCGCGCATGATGAGCTCGCTGAGCTCCGCGTCGGCCTGCACGATCGCGCGCAGCTTGTCCGCGGCGATCACGAGCACCTCTCCCGCATCGCGGACACGCACGCGCACCACAATTGCAAGGCCGCGCAGCGTGCTGATCTCGCCGGTGAACCCGCCGCGTTCGTGAACGGTGATCGGCAGTTCGCCTGTCAGGGTCGGGCGCACGACTTCGAGGCTGCCCGATAGCACGACGAGCATCTTGCTGAAACGCTCGCCGCGCTCCGCAAGGATTTCCCCCCGGCGCGTCTGCACTCGGGTGCCGTGTGCTTCGAGACGCCCCATCTGGGCCGGCGTCAGCGTTGGAAACGCCTGCGCCCAGCGCCCTTCTAGTGCACCAGTCATCGCGGCCGCTGGTGCAGTGCCGTTTCAACGGCCTCGAACAGTGAGTTCAGGCCGAACGAAACGTCCTGGATCCGGCCGTTGACGTAGAAGGTCGGCGTGGACCGCACGCCGCTGTCGCGGCCGCTCTGCAAATGCTCGCGGACGCGCTGCAGGTAGACGTGATCGATCAACTCGGCGTTGCAGCGCGCCATGTCGAGATGCAGTCGTTGTGCATAGCCGCGCAGGTGCTCGAGCCTCAAGTGATTCTGATTCTCGAACAGCAGGTCGTGCATCTCCCAGAATCGGCCCTGTCCACCCGCGCACTCGGCGGCCTCGGCTGCGAGCTCGGCGTGAGGATGCACGCCCTCGAGCGGGAAGTGGCGGTAGACGAAGCAGACGCGATTCTCAAAATGCTTCAAGAGCAGTTTCACCGCCGTCACCGCCTGCTTGCAATTGGGGCACTCGAAGTCGCCGTACTCGACCACGGTCACCGGAGCGTGCGGCGATCCGAGCGCGTGATCGGCCGGACTCACCGCTACCGTCAACGTAAAGGGTTCATGGCGATTCATCGTGCCCGTAAGCGTACTCTACTAGCCGATGATTTCTTTCATCCTGGTAATGGTGAGCGCGATTGCGGCCGGCGACGACAAGGGGACGTTCGACAAGGGGACGTTCACCTTTAAAGGGGACGTTCACTTTCAGAGGGTGTCTTGTCCAATCTTGAAGG
>JBOHZO010000124.1:0-15086 GCA_050738555.1 Steroidobacteraceae bacterium
GGCCGCCGGTGCTGCCACCCATTTGCTGGGCCATCTGGCCCATCATCTGGCCGAACTCTCCCATCGCCGCCATCGCTTCCAGCTGCGCCTGGTGCTGCTCGTAGAGGGGCCAGAACCCGTAGACCGTGAACAGGAGCGGGACCACGAAAGCGAGCGGCGCGAACTTGTGCTTCCAGAAATAGGGGATGGCGATCGTCGCCGTGGCGAGCAGGACCAGCAATGTGCCCTGGCCGCTGCTGCCGCCCAATGTCGCGCGCGCGAGGTCGCCGCTCAACAGATCGGCGAGCGTGATGGAGACATCGATGAAGTCGCCGGTCGAAATGAGGCTGACGAAGAGCGCCAGGATCAGGAAAATGCCGTAGGCGATGGCGACGTCCTTGCCGACGTTCTCGAAAATCGCCTTGGCGTACTTGCTGCCCGCGCCGGTCATCGCCGCGAGCTTCTCTTTCGCGAGATCCGCCTCGTTGACGGGCGTGAGGCCGGCCAGCCTGCCGTCCGACGTCGCGATGTCGACCGTCATGTTCGCGGCTGGTACCGTCGCGCCCTGCCAGTGATTGATGTCGAAGTCGTAGCGCTGCGAGCCCGCGGTGACCACTCCCTTGTCACCACTCCACATGATGATCGTTCCACGCATTGCTGATCCCCCTGTCGAAATCATCGTTATTGGCTGTCGGCGGTCCGGGCCGCCTGCGGGCATTTAACCCTCCCGCCCCGGGTCTGGCAAGAAACGCGGCGGAAGAAAGCCGTAATGCAGGGCGAGACAGACCAGGAGCTGCCACGCGGCATGGCCCACCATCACGTTCGCGTCGAACGCGAGCTCTAGCTCGAACGCGGCGCCGCCTGCCGCACCGGCCGCGAGCGTGAGCGGAATCAGTTTCCACGAGAAAGGCTTCGGCGCCAGCGCGACCACGGCGAGGCCGGCCAGCAGCGCTGCGCCGCACCCGCTCAGGAGGAATGGCGTGATCGTGACGTGGCCCAATGGCCCGTCCACGACAAACCGGACCGCAAGGTAGTAGATGACGGCACTGGCAATACACAACAGCACGACGCGCACGGCCCGGCGCTCTGATACGGCAACGTACGGCGCCATGACCAGGGCACCGAAGATGAGGCCGACCAGGTGAAATCCTGCATTGGCCTGCGATAGAAGCGCATCGAATGTGTCGCTGTATTTCATCAGGAGGCTCAGCAGCCAGTACGAGCTCGCCGAAACGACGGCGAGCGCGAGCTTGCCCGGCAGGGTCAGTACCTGAAATTTGTGCGTCACGGCCAGAATGCGCCGATGCGCTCGATCACGCAGTACTTGGCGATGGTGCCGGTGGAGGGACTTGAACCCCCGACCTCTCGCTTACGAAGCGACTGCTCTACCAACTGAGCTACACCGGCAGCGGGGCGCGAAGTATAGGCAAGGCCCGGGCGGCGGGCAACGCGACCCTCAGCGCGGCCGTCGCACCCGGATCACGACATCCACCGAGACCGACTCCATGCCGGGCGGCAGCGGCGGCAGGCGCAAGAATTCGACCGCGCCGGGCGGGACGTCGATCAGCTCGCCGGTGTCCTCCACGTGGAAGTGATGGTGCGGCGCCGTGTTCGAATCGAAGAGACCGCGCTCCGCATCCACCTGCAAGGACTTCACGAGGCCCTTTGCGGCGAACAGATTGAGCGTGTTGTAAACAGTCGCCTTGGAGACCTGTGTCCCGCGCTCGGCCAGCGCCTGGATGACCTGCTCGGCCGTCAGGTGTTGGTCACGCGCAAGCAGGAGCTCCGCGATGAGCACGCGCTGGGTCGTCGGATGAATGCCGTGCTCGGACAGCCTCGCCTGGATCCGCTTGCGATCGCTGCGCGCCGGCATGTCGGAGGGGCCCATGGGGCGCGAATATACGCTTCGGCGGATATCCGCTCAAACGCGGCGCAATTGCGCCGGGGAGCCTGCAGAGCGGCCCGCTAGCCTCACCGCATGGTTGACAGAAACACCGGCTCGCGCGGCCACACGCTCGTGGAACTGCTCGTGATGTTCGGAATCGTCGCCGTCATTTCGACCGCCGCGGTCCCGACATTCTCGAACTTGCTGCTCGACAGTCGCATGAACGCGGCGATCACGACCGCGCTGCACGCCGTCAATCTCGCGCGCCAGTTCTCGGCGACCCGCGGCGAATCCATCCAACTCTGCGGCAGCGACGATCAACAGGCGTGTTCCGGCCGCGAAGACTGGACAAGCGGCCTCCTGCTCAGCGGCGACGGCGAAGCCCTTCGCCGCAGCCTGCCCCTTGCGGACGGCAGCGGCGCGCCGCGGGTCCGCTCGAACCGTGCGACGGTCAGGTTCGCTGGCGGATCGGGCTTCGCGAGCCCTGCAACCGTCATCGTGTGCGATCGGCGCGGCACCCGCGCCGCCCGCGCCGTGATTATCAGCCGCAGCGGCCGACCGCGCATTAGCAGTCGTGACGCATCTGACAGGCCGCTCACATGCTGAACGCCGGACAGGCGCGAGGATTCACCTTGATCGAAGTCCTCGTCGGTCTCGCGCTCATGCTTGCGGGAATCGCCGGCGCGGGTCTGGTACTTCTGCAAGGCGTCCAGTACGAACGCGAATCATCCAATCGGCGGGCCGCCATCCGCTTGGCCGGATCGCTCGCCGAGGAGCTGCGTGCGCTCAACCGCAACGACGGCATTCCGCTCGCCGCCGATGCGCCTGCGATCCTCGCCTGGCACTCCGCGGTGGAGGATGCGCTCCCGACCGGCAGCCTCGCGCGGGTCGAAGCCGGCGACACCATTCCCGTGAGCTACACGATCTCGATCGAGTGGCCCGTCGCCGGCGTCGGCATGCAGCGGCTCACTTTGCCGGTGACGACGACATGAATCGCGCGTCGGGCCTGACGCTCGTCGAAGTTCTGATTGCGATGCTGCTCGCGATGCTGGTGATTGCGGGGTCGACTGCATTCCTCGCCCGCGGACGCGCCGCGCACCGCACCAGTGAATCCCTGGCGCAACTCGAGGAAGCGTTGGATGCGGCGTTCACGGTGCTGGTCGACGAAATCCGCCTGGCGGGATATCTCGGGCTGGCGCCACCGGCAAGCGCCGTGGGAGGCGCCTCGGCGCTGGGGATCGCGGAGCAGCCGGCTCTCGCCGTCGCGGGCTCATGCGGTGACTCGCTCGCGCATGATCTTGCGTCGCCGTTGTCGGTCGCGGACGGCGTCTACGAGGCCGCCCCGGGAATTCCCGTCCATTGCCGCGCGGCCCCCGGAGGACGACACATGCCGCACGCCGACACGCTCGTCGTGCGCCACGCCGCGCCGGACTCTGCGCGTCCACAAGCAGGCCGGCTGCAGCTCGAAACCAATCTGAGGACAGCGGCGCTATCCGCGAGCGGGCTCGGCAGTCTGGGCGCGGACGCGCGATGGCACGATCTCGAGGTTGGTGTCTATTACGTCAGTGCGGATTCGACCGGACGCAGCGGCTGGCCATCGCTGCGGCGCAAGCGCCTGGTCGGCGGCACACGGCCCGCCTTCCAGGACGAAGAACTCGTCGGCGGCATCGCGGACATGCAGATCGAAATTGGCCTGGACGACCCGGCCGATGCCGACACCGCGGTGGACCGTTGGATCCGGCCCGGGGATCCGCCACTCGGTGGCGCGGTGCGCGCGCTGAAGCTGCAGCTCGAGGCGCGGAGCGACGTTCCTGAGCTTTCCCAGCCGGAGATGAGCCGCCGCAAGCGGGTCGCGCGCGTCATTGAACTTCGCAATCACAGGGCGCTGCCGTGAAGATGACGAATCGCGGATCGGCGCTCGTCGTCGCCCTCGTGCTGCTGTCCGGACTCGGAGCGCTCGCGCTTGCCGCGGCGGCCGCCGCCATGGCCGCGCTCGCACTGGCCGGTCACCAGCAGATGGCGCAGAACGCGTTCGAGGCGGCCGAATCGGGCATCGTGCATGCCCTGGCGCAGGCTTCAAGAGCGCGCCGCGCAGGCGCGAATGCCGCGACGATTCGTCCCGACGACGCGACGGCCGCCGCGGATTTCCGGACGGAAACGCGCGAAGCGATCGGGGCCGGCGCAATGCCGACCGGATTCAGCGTGGGCGAAAACGCCGGCACATTCACCGCCAGGCACTTCTTCATCACTGCCGACGGCCAATCGGGTCGCGGCGCCCGGGTTCGACTCGAGCAGGGCTTCTATTTCGTGGTGCCCAATTGAGGCGCGCATCCGCCGCGCTGATCGGCGCCGTCGCGTCGCTCACTTGCCACGCAGATGCGGACGAGGCCTGGGTACTGCGCGCCGCCCTGCCGGCAGAAGTCCGGCCATTGCTCGGATTGATTGTCGACACCTCCAACGCGGCAGCCCAAGTGATCAATGTCGACGAACCATATGATGCACTGCGCGACTACAGTGCCGCACTGCCAGCGGCGCTTCGCTGCGAATCCGGCCGCGTGTACTGGCGCCGCGGCGCCGGCCCGCCGCCGGACTGCTCGAAACAGTCGGGACTCGCGCTCGCGCCGCCGGGCCCGGCGAACGGGTTGCAATGCGAAGCCGCGCGCGTCCCACTCGAACGCCATGGATTCTTCATCGCATCGCGGGCCGCGCAATGGCGCGCGAGCGGCAGTTTCTGGTCGGCGCCGAAGCCGGGTAGCGCGGCGGCTGTCGAATGCCGCGCCGATCGCGGCCGGCATGGCGCGACATCGGGAGCCTGGTACGCCAGCGATGGCCCGGGAGGACCGTGGCGCAACAGTGCCGTCGAGGAGATCGCCTGGGACCGGTCCCCGCACGCGGATCCCTACATTTTCTTTGCGGGAAACTACCTCAATTACCTGAATTCGGTGCGCGCGCCCGTGGAGCGTTCGATCGCGGAAGTGACCTTGCGGTCACTGGCATCAGCGCTCGCTGCCACGGAGGAACTCGAAGTAGCGCTGATTCGCGTCGACCCCGATGGGCCGGAAGGCGGCTATGTAGCCCGCGCGCCGGTCGCGAGCGCGCTCGCAGCGGCCGACCTGCAAGCCTTTGCTGCCGAGCCGCTCTCGGGAAGCGCCCCGCTGGCCGAGACCCTGGCTGAAGCCGCGGCCTGGTTGTCTGGCGGCTCGATTCGTTTCGGAACTGATCCGCGCGCGGACGGTGCCGCCTCGGATCCGGCAGCACCCGGACAATATCGCTCGCCTTTTGACCATGCCTGCCGGCCGGTATCGCTTGCACTGGTGACGGCCGGGGAGTCTTCGGACGATGAGCTCGCCGCGATCGCCGCCGGCACATTGCCGCGATTCGATGAATTGACCGGCGGTTGCGGAGCGAATTGCCTGGGCGCGCTCGAGCAGTGGATCGAAACCGCGGACCTGCGCGATGACCTTGCCGGCGCGCAGGGCGCGCCGTTAACCTGGATCGCGCCCACGCCGGCCCCTCCCGCACTCCCCGGTGCGGTCGCGTCACTTGCCGATCCGCTCGCTTTCATCAACCTGATCGCGCGCAGTTTCCAGCATGACGCTGCGGTTCCAGCGCTGCCCCAGCTTTCGGCTGCAGGGATGGTGCTGCTCGACGAAGAATCACGCGAACCCGGAATCGTCTTTGGACTGACCGCGCCGCTCCTGAGGCAACGCTGGCCTGGCAATCTTTTCCGCTACGAACTGCGCGCACCGAGCTCGCCGCTGGCGCCGCCCACGATCGTCGATCGCGACGGCCAGCCGGCCATCGAGCCGGCGACCGGCCTGCCGAAGGCGAGTTCGCGGAGCCTCTGGAGCGATGCGCCCGATGCGAACCTGCTCGCCGGAGGCGCGGCGGGCAGACTGCCGGTCGCCGACGCCAGACGCATTCATTCTCATGTTTCCGGAAGCCGAATCCTCGATGCGGCGAATCGCCTGGCGCCGGGCAATTTGCGCTTCGAGCGGGATACGGTCGGACTCGCTGCGACCGACCCGGAATCGCTCGATGATGTCCTTGCCTGGCCCGCCGCGCTGCGAACGCTCGGTGATCCCGGCGCACATTCGCCGGTCGTCGTCCACTATCCGGAAACCGGTCGCCAGCTCGTGTTTGCGGCGACGCACGACGGTTTGCTGCATGCTTTCGACGCCGACAGCGGCGTCGAGCTCTGGGCGTGGATGCCGCGGGAATTGTTGCCACGTATCCCGGAATTGATGCGCGACGAGCCGACCACTGTGCGGCGGCACGGGATCGACGGTCCCCTCGTCCTGCATCGGCATGACCCCGATGGCGACGGACGCATTGATACCGGGACGGGCGAGCACCTGTGGTTGTTGTTCGGACTCGGCCGCGGCGGTTATCGGTACTACGCGCTCGACATCTCGTCCGCCGAAAGCCCGGCGCTGCTCTGGACGATCGAACTGCCCGGCGGCGCGGCAGTCGAGAGCCGCGCCGAGCCGGTCGTGACGCGGCTCGCAATCGAAGGTTCGGCGCAGAGCGGCGAAGACTGGGTCGTCCTGCTCGCAGGCGGCTACGACCGCCGGTTCGATGCGATCGATGCCACGGGCGCCGGCGCGGGCAACTCATTGCACGTATTCGATGCGGTCACGGGCCGGCTGCTCTGGTCGGGCGGCGAGGATGACGAACACGATCTCCGCATCCCCGGACTCGTGAGCCTCCCCTCGGCGCCGCGCGCGCTCGATCTCGACGGCGACGGTTACCTCGATCGCGCCTATCTGGCGGACGTGACCGGCGGACTGTGGCGGATTGATTTCACCAGCGGACACCCGGCCAGCGAGGTCGCGGAGGCCCGGTTGCTCGCTCGCCTCGGTACCGGCGCGCACCGCTTCTACGCCACCCCCGATGTTTCCGCGGCCCGCATCGGCGACGACGACCTGATCGCGATCGCAATGGGTTCCGGCTGGCTCGCGAGGCCGCGCGACACATCGGTCGTGGATCGCATCTACGCGATCTTCGATCGCGAGCTCTCCGGAGCGACGAGCGTGCTCTCCGAACCGGATCTCCACGATGCGACGGAATCCGTTGGTGCCATGCCCTTGGCGGCGGCGGGCTGGTTCGCGCGTCTCGGGAAACACGGGCAAGGCGAAAAGGTCGTCGGCCCGACGGTCACTTTCGATCATGCGCTCAGGTTCCAGACGTATCAGCCGCTGACGAATGAAGATTCAGAACCCTGCGGGCCGCCGCGCGCAATCCTTCGCATCCATGCGCTCGACGTGCGCAGCGGCCTCCCGCGCGCGACGGCGAGCGAGTCCGAAGAAGAAGACCCCGAAGAAATCGCCGGCTCCGGCCTGCCGGTCGGGCTGCGCTTCGGATTTCCCGACCGCTGGGAGGAAAGCTGCACTGGCTGCCGGCCGCGCCCCTTCGGCGCAGCGGGCGCTATGACTTTCGACACCGGCTACGCCGGCGATCCGGTCAAGACCTCATGGCGCAAGCTGAACCCGCCTCCGGCTTCACCCTGATCGAAGTGGTGATCGCGCTCGCGATCGTCGCGATCACGACGACGATCGCCGCTGCCTCGTACCGTGGCCATGTCGTGCGCAGTCATCGCGCTGAGGCCGTCCAGGCGCTCCTGCTCGCCGCCGCGGAGCAGGAGAAATTCCATCTCTCTCACGGCCATTACGGCAATCGCCTCGACGCGGCTGCCGGCGAAGATCCGCCGGGCCTGCCGGTCGCTTCACGCACACCCGGCGGTCATTACGCGCTAGCGGTCGAAACGGCAAGCGCATCGGAGTATCGCGTCGTGGCGACCGCGACGAGTGATCGCGCCGACCCGATGTGCCGAAGCCTTTCGATCGACGAGAGCGGCAGGCGCACCGCAAGGGATTCCCGCGGCGGCGACAGCGTCACGCGGTGCTGGTAACGGTGGCTAGCGTCGCGCCGGATCGGACCTGGCGATCTGACGCAGCGCCTGCGGCAATCCGAAGACCACGTTCTCTTCGCGCCCGACGACCTCGACGGCTTCCATGCCGCCCCATTTCCGCAGCCGCTCGACCACTTCCTGCACGAGCGATTCCGGCGCGGAAGCGCCCGCCGTGACCCCCACCGCGCGCTTGCCTTCGAACCACCCGCGCTTCAGGTCATCCGCGCCGTCCACCAGGTAACCGGGGATGCCGCGGGTCGTCGCGATTTCGCGCAGGCGATTGGAATTCGAGCTCGACCGCGATCCCACCACGACGATCACGTCGCACTGCGCGACGAGCTGCTTGACGGCATCCTGGCGGTTCTGCGTCGCGTAGCAGATGTCTTCCTTGCGCGGCGTCGCGAGCGCGGGAAAGCGCGCGCGGAGCGCGGTCATGACCTTCGCCGTGTCGTCGACCGAGAGCGTCGTCTGTGTCACGACGGCGAGCCGTTCCGGATCGCGCACGGAAATCTTTTCGGCGTCCGCGACGGTCTCGACCAGGTGAATGTGCCCGCCATGCGCCGTGTCAAATCGCCCCATCGTGCCCTCGACTTCCGGATGCCCCGCATGGCCGATCAGGATCACGTCGAGTCCCTCGCGCGCGTACTTGCCGACTTCCATGTGGACCTTCGTGACGAGCGGACAGGTCGCGTCGAACACCGCAAGCCCGCGCCGCGCCGCCTCCTGCTCGACCGCACTCGGCACGCCGTGGGCGCTGAAAATCACCGTTGCGCCGTCCGGCACCGCATCCAGCTCGTCGACGAACACGGCGCCGAGAGCCCGCAGCCGATCCACCACGAAGCGGTTGTGCACGACCTCGTGCCGCACGTAGATCGGCGCGCCGAAGAGTTCGAGCGCCCGTTCCACGATGTCGATCGCGCGATCGACGCCCGCGCAGAACCCCCGCGGATTCGCGAGCAACACTTTCATTGCGCTTCCGCCCTTCTCCGCCGGCTCTGCATCAGCGCGTCGATGACGAGCATGATTGCGCCGGTCGAGATGGCAATGTCCGCGACATTGAATGCCGGAAAGTAGGCCCCTCCGAGATGGAAGTGCAGGAAATCGACGACATAGCCGTCCGTGAAACGGTCATAGGCATTGCCGAGGGCGCCGCCGAAGATCAGCGCGAGGCCGATGCTCAACCAGTAGTGGCCGCGGGCCGGGAGCGTCCGCAGCCACCACACGATCGCGACTCCGATCACCGCGGCGAGCCCGAGGAAAAACCAGCGTTGCCAGCCGCCCGCCTGCGCGAGCAGCCCGAACGCGGCACCTTCGTTGTGCATGCGGGTTATGTCGAGCACGGGCCCGACGGGCAGGATCTCGAACAGCGCGAACTGGCCGACGATGTACCACTTGGCGAGCTGGTCGAGCGTGACCACGATGGCCGACAGCCAGAGCCAGATGAGGGCGGTCTTTCCCTGGATCACGGGTCGGGTCATGCGTAGCGCCTCGTTTCGCCTTGCCCGTCGAGATTGGTCACGCAGCGCGAGCAGATCTCCGGATGGCGCGGATCCTGCCCGACGTCTTCGCGCCGGTGCCAGCAACGCGCGCATTTCGGCGATTGCTGCACCGCCACCGCGATCCAGGCGCCGGTTTTCGCCATAGTTTCCGCCGCCACGGCGGCGGCGGGTCGCTCGGCGGCCGGCCGGAGCCTCGCTTGCGAGGTGATCAACACGAAGCGCAGCTCGTCGCCGATGGCGGCCATGCGACGATGCTGCGCCTCGTTGAGATAGACGTCCACCGCCGCCTCGAGTGGCGCGCCGAGTTCTCGCGCGGCACGCAGCCGCTCGAGCTCGCGCGCGACGTCGGTCTTGAGCGCGATCACCGCGTCCCAGTCCACCGGACCCTCCGTCGCCACCGCGGGCAGCTCCCACCAGGTCGCGAACAGGACGGATCCCTCGCGCTGGCCCGGCAGATATTTCCAGATCTCCTCCGTCGTGAACGACAGGATCGGCGCCAGCCAGCGCACCATCGCCTCGGCGATGTGATACATCGCGGTCTGTGCGGAGCGGCGCGCTTCGCCCTTCGCCGGTGTCGTGTAGAGCCGGTCCTTCAGAATGTCGAGCCAGAATGAGCCCATTTCCACGACGCAGAAGTTGTGCACCTTCTGGTAGATGGAATGAAATTCGTAGTTGCGGTAGGCCTCGATCACTTCCGCCTGCACGCGGGCCGCGCGCGCCAACGCCCAGCGGTCGAGATCGACGAGCCGCCCGGCCGGCAGCGCGTCGCGCGCAGGATCGAAACCCGCCAGATTGCCGAGCAGGAACCGCAGGGTATTGCGCATCCGCCGGTAGCTGTCCGACATGCGCATCAGAATCTCGTCGGAAACGTTGATCTCGCCGCTGAAGTCGGTCGCCGCCACCCAGAGCCTCAGCACGTCGGCGCCGAGCGATTGGACGACCTTCTGCGGCGCGACCACGTTGCCGAGCGACTTCGACATCTTCCGGCCTTTCTCGTCGACCGTGAATCCGTGCGTGAGCACCTGCCGGTTCGGCGCCACGCCGCGGCCCGCAACGGACGCGAGGAGCGAGCTGTGGAACCAGCCGCGGTGCTGGTCCGAGCCCTCGAGATAGAGGTCGGCCGGGAACGGGATGACATCGGGCCGGAGCGCGGGCAGGCAATGGTGCACGACGCCGGAATCGAGCCAGACGTCCATGACGTCGTCGCACTTCTCGTACACGAGCGCCTCGTCGCCCAGCAGGTGCCGCGGATTCAGCGCGAACCAGGCCTCGATGCCGCCCTGCGCCACGAGGTCCGCCACGCGCTCCAGCAACTCCGGCGTCTGCGGATGCGGCTCCCCCGTTTCCTTGTGCACGAACATCGCGAGCGGCACGCCCCAGGCGCGCTGGCGCGAGATGCACCAGTCCGGCCGCGTCTCGATCATGCTGGTGATGCGCTGCTCGCCCCAGCCCGGAATCCACCGCACTTGACGGATCGCAGCGAGCGCGTCTCGGCGCAGGCCCTGCTTCTCCATGCTCAGGAACCACTGCGGTGTCGCGCGGAAGATCACCGGCGACTTGTGCCGCCAGCAATGCGGGTAGCTGTGCCGGTACGTCTCGAAGTGAATGAGCCGGCCGGCCTGCTCGAGCGTTTCGACGATCTTCGCATTGGCATCAAAGACCGACAGCCCTTCGAAGAGCGGCGTCCCCGGCACGAATCGCCCATCGCCGTCGACCGGATTGTCGATGGGGAGTCCGTAGCGGCGACCCAATTCGTAGTCGTCCGCGCCGTGACCTGGCGCGGTGTGCACGGCGCCGGTGCCGGTGTCGAGCGTGACTTGCTCGCCGAGGATGACGGGCACTTCGCGCTCATAGAACGGGTGCTCGAGACGAAGCCCCTCGAGCGCCTGGCCGGTCGTCTTGCCGAGCACGCGGCGCGCGGTCGCGCCGATGCGGCTGCCGACGGCATCGAGCAGCGCCTCGGCAATGACCATGCGCTCGGAACCGCCGGGGCGATCGAATTCGACGAGGACGTAGTCGTACAGCGCATGCAGACAGACCGCCTGGTTCGCCGGGAGGGTCCAAGGCGTCGTGGTCCAGATCGCGACCGAAGCCTCGGCGAGATCCTCGCCCGTGAGCCCGAAGCGGCGCGCCGCATCGAGCGGATCCACGACGGAGAAGCGCACGTCCACGGCCGGCGAATTGCGGTCCTCGTATTCGACTTCGGCTTCCGCAAGCGAGGAGCGGCAGTCGAGACACCAGTGCACCGGCTTGAAGCCGCGCACCAGGTGGCCCCGGCGGATGATCGCGGCGAATGCGCGGAGCTGCTCCGCCTCGTAGCGCGAAGCCATCGTAAGGTACGGATCGTTCCAGTCGCCGACCACGCCGAGGCGCTGGAAATCGACCCGCTGCACGTCGACCTGGCTCGCCGCGAATTCGCGGCAGGCTTTCCGGAAGGCGTCGGCATCCAGTTTCTGGCCCACACGGCCGTACTTCTTTTCGATCTGCTGTTCGATCGGCAGGCCATGACAGTCCCAGCCGGGCACGTATGGCGAGTCGTAACCGTCGAGCGTCCGCGACTTGACAACGATGTCCTTGAGGATCTTGTTGACCGCGTGGCCGATGTGGATCACCCCGTTCGCGTACGGCGGGCCATCGAGCAGCACGAACTTCGGCCGGCCGGCAGCGCGGCGGCGAAGCTGCATATAAATGTCATCCCCGAGCCAGCGGGCAACCATCTCCGGCTCGCGGCGCGCCAGGTCCGCTTTCATCGGAAAGTCGGTGTTCGGCAGGTTGAGGGTTTGCTTGTAGTTCACGCGCGCTTCCTCAGGCGTCCAGCAACTTGCGAGCAAGGCGCGCATCGTCGTGCATCTGCGCCGTCATGCTCTCGAGCTCAGGGTAGTGGATCTCGTCCCGGAGCCGCGCGATGAAATCGATGTCGAGCCGTTCGCGGTACAGCTCACCCTCGAAGTCGAACACGTGGACTTCAAGCAGCCATTCCCTGCCGCCGACGGTCGGCCGCGTGCCCACCGAGGCGACGCCCGGATGTGGTCTGAGTCCTGGGCCCGAAGCGCGTATGGCAAAAATTCCCGCGAGCGGTGACACCCGGCGATGCAAGCGCAGGTTGGCCGTCGGGAATCCGAGACGACGGCCGAGTTTCCGGCCCGTCACGACCCGGCCGCTGATGCGGAAATCGCGGCCGAGGAGCGTTCGTGCCTCATCCAGCCTTCCCGCCGCGAGCGCGTCGCGCACGCGCGTGGAACTCGCCGGACGGCCGTCGACGACGAAGGGTGGCACTTCGTCCACGGCAAATCCGCGCGCGGCGCCTTCACGGCGAAGTATCGCCACGTCGCCGCTGCGCCCGCGCCCGAACCTGAATCCTTCGCCGATCACCACCCGCTTCGCTCCCAAGGCCTCAACGAGCACGCGCTCAATGAATGTATCCGCATCCCAGCCGCTGAGCTCGGCGCCGAACCGCAGAACCCGCATCTCCGACACGCCGTGCCCGGCAAGCAGCTCGGCCTTGTCCCGCGTCCGCATCAATCGGGCTGGCGCATCGGCCGGCGAAAAATACTCCCGCGGATGCGGCTCGAAGCAGACCACGACCGTCGACAGCCCCGACTCCTGGCCGCGCTGCCGCAACACCTTCAGGATCGCCTGATGACCGAGATGCACGCCGTCGAAATTGCCGATTGCGGCGACGCATCCGCGGTCTGTCTCCCGGCAGGGTTTGAATCCGCGTCGAATCAGCATTGGCCTGCCGGATCGAAGAATCGCCCGGCAATTATAGTGGTTTCAGGTCGCGCGGGCGCGTGCCGGCGAGCCAGAGCGTGCCGAAGTACACCGCGGCTCCGCCGGCCACCGACAGGGCGAGCCACAACGCCCGCCGCATCGCGGGCCAGTCGGTCCAGGCCGACCATTCGCCCGAAATCCACCAGAGAAACGCGGCCATTGCGAGACTCGCGAGTACGACCCGCGGCAACAGCCGCCGCCATTCGGCGGTGGGCGCGTAAATGCCGTCGCGCCGCAGCCCGCGAAGCAGCAGCGCGGCGTTGACGAGGGCCGAAAGACCCGTGGACAGCGCGAGCAGCACGTGCGGGACGGGAAATCCCGACAAAAACGCCGGCACGACGACCGCCAGGTTGAAGATCATGTTGATGGAGAGCGCGATCAAGCCCACCTTCACCGGGGTCCTGGTGTCCTGCCGGGCGAAGTACCCGGGCGCCAGCACCTTGACCAGCGAAAAGCCGATGAGCCCGAGCGAATACGCCATGAGCGCGTAACTGCACATCAACACGTCGCGATCGGTGAACGCCCCGTAGCCGAAGATCGTCGCGATCAGCGGTGCGGAAAGGAACAGGAGTCCGATTGCGGCCGGTGTAACGATCGTGATCGTGAGGCGCAGTGCCCAGTCGAGCGTCGCGTTGAATTTCTCCGGCGATTTCTCGGCGTGGTGCGACGAGAGGCCCGGCAGGATGACGGTCGCGAGCGCGATCGAGAAGACTCCCATGGGAAATTCAACCAGTCGATCCGCGCTGTAAAGCCATGTCACGCTGCCGACCATCAGGAAGGACGCGATGATCGTGTCGAGCAGGAGCGACACCTGTGCGACCGACGAGCCGAAAATGCCGGGCAGCATGAGCCTGGCGATCCGGCGCACGCCCTCGTGCGCGCGGTCCCAGCGCGGTCGCGGCAGCAGCCCGAGCGCGTGCATCGCCGGTAACTGCGCGACGAGCTGCACGACGCCTGCCGCGAACACGCCGATCGCCAGCACGAGCCCGGGTTTCTCGAAGTGTGGCGCGATGACGCCCGCGGTGACGATCATGACGAGATTGAGCAGTGTCTGGTTGAAGGCCGGCACGGCGAACCGGCCATAGCTGTTCAGCACACCGCTGCCGAGCGCGACGAGCGAAATGAAGAACATATAGGGAAACGTGAACCGCAGCATTTCGACCGTGAGGTCGAAGCGGTCGCCGTCCGCGCGAAAGCCCGGCGCGAAGATGAAGGCGAGCACCGGCGCCGCGATCACACCGATGACCGTGATGACGAACAACAGCGCGCCGAAGACCCCCATCACGCGCGCGACGATGTCGCGGACCTCGGTTTGCGGGCGCTGCACCTTGTACTCGGAGATGACCGGCACGAAGGCCTGGGAGAACGCGCCCTCCGCCGTCAGGCGCCGGAGGAAATTGGGAATCTTGAACGCGACCAGGAACGCGTCCATCAGCGGTCCGGCGCCAAATGAGATCAGGTACACCATGTCCCGAATCACTCCCGTGACCCGGGAAAGGAGCGTCAACAGGCCGACGATCGTCGTGTTGCGGAGGAAACCGTGCGCCATGCGGGCGGCACTATAGCGCGTTGACAATCCGGTCCCGCATCCGGACAATGCGCGCCCTTATGGCCAACACCAAGTCAGCCGAAAAACGGGCCCGCGAGGCGATTGAGCGCCGCGGGCGGAATGTCGCACATCGTTCGAAAGTGCGGAGCGCCGTACGCAAGGTCGTCGAGGCGATTCGCGCCGGCAAGAAGCAGGAAGCGGCGGCTGCGCTCAAGGACGCTTCGCCGGTCATCGATGCAATGGCCCGGAAAGGGATCATTCATCGCAACAAGGCGGCAAGACACAAGAGCCGGCTTGCCAGCCAAGTCAAGGCGATGTCGGCGAAGTAAAAGGGGACGTTCACCTTTTCCCGGAGCATCGAAGGAAAAGGTGAACGTCCCCTTTTACTCCTTTTACTTCGCCGACATCGCCTTGACTTGGCTGGCAAGCCGGCTCTTGTGTCTTGCCGCCTTGTTGCGATGAATGATCCCTTTCCGGGCCATTGCATCGATG